>DATLCI010000195.1:0-11451 GCA_035526435.1 Terriglobales bacterium | reverse complement strand
GCGTGGATCTCGCCCACGGCGTCTTTGATGTTCTGCACCGCCTTATCGCGCGCGGCCTTCTTCACGCTTACTTCAGCGATGTTCACCAGGAGCCCGCCCGACAGGAATATCTTGTGATGTAAGTCCTGAAATTCCTTCTCCGACTGCCCAATCACATTCTTCGCCTCAATAGCGCGCTTCAGCAGCGACTCCAGCACCGGCAGCAGCAGATTTGCTTCCTGTAACGTGAATGTCTTCTGTTTACTCATCGTTTGTTCCTAGCTGGGTGAGCGCGAGCGAGCACCGTTCAGTGCGAGCCTGGCGCGAGGGCGAAGCGGCTTGCCGCGGAGCCCTAAAATTAACGACTTCTTGCAACGTAAATGTTTTCTGTTTACTCATTCCTGTTCATTTTCAAGTGCAGGTCTTTCATTACTAAAACTACCCGATTACTAGATTATTCAATTCCCCTAGTCTTTTCCCGCGTTATCGCTTCGTATATCGAGCATCCTGCCCAGCGCGACCTTGGCCCAGTGTTTCACATCATCTTTCACCTTGATGCGGTTCACGACGTTTCCTTCCACCAGATTCTCGAGCGCCCACGCCAGATGCTGCGGCGAGATGCGGAACATCGTCGTGCACAGACAGCCGGACTCATCCAGCGTCATCACCGTCTTGTCGGGCGCGAACTGTTTGCCCAGCCGGTTGACCAAGTGGATCTCCGTGCCTACGGCAAACTTGCTGCCCGCCGGGGCCTCTGCGATCGTCCGGATGATCTGCTCGGTGGAGCCAATGGCATCCGCCTTCTGGCAGACTTCCCACCGGCACTCCGGATGAACGACGACTTGTATCCCCGGATGCGCCGCCCGCACCTTGTCTACGTGCTCTGGCAAAAATCTTTGATGGACGGAGCAGTGCCCCTTCCACAGGATGACCTTCGCCTTGCGCAGACGCTCAGCGGTGTTGCCGCCCTGCAATTGGAATGGGTCCCACACCGCCATCTCTTCCAGCGGGATACCCATAGCGAACGCCGTGTTCCGGCCCAGATGCTGGTCCGGCAAAAACAAGACTTTCGGCGCGCGCTCAAATGCCCAGGCAAACGCGCCCGCCGCGTTCGAAGACGTGCATACCAAGCCGCCGCGCTCGCCGCAGAACGCCTTGATCGCCGCCGTGGAGTTCATGTAAGTTATCGGCGTCATGCCGGTGCCTTGCGCGTCGGTCAGGCCCAGCTTCACCAATTGGCGCCAGCAGTCTTCCACCTGGCCGATCTCCGCCATGTCCGCCATGGAGCAGCCCGCGTTCAGGTCCGGCAGGATGACTTGCTGGCCATCTCGGCCGAGCACGTCCGCGCTCTCCGCCATGAAGTGGACGCCGCAGAAGATCACATACTTCGCCTGCGCCTGGCTGGCGATCTTGGCCAGCTTGAAGCTGTCGCCGGTATGGTCCGCAAAGCGGATCACTTCATCGCGCTGGTAGTGGTGCGCGAGGATGACGGCCGCGCCGCGCAACTCTTTCTTGGCCGCAGCAATGCGTGCGTCCATTGAGTCGTCTGGCAGAGCCAGGTAATTGTCCAGGGAACAAGCAACTGTTTGGGCAGAGCCCAAGGTCGCACTCACCATTTTTCTTCCGCCTTCAGCTCTGGGTTAGCGCCCAGAACGGGGATGTTGAAAGCATCCGCCGGCTCCAGCAGGTCCACTGAGCGACGCTTCTATGTTCTGAAGCAGCCGCCCCCGACCTACGGGGTTGTTGAAGCTGGCAGTTCTTCTTTATTCGATGTTCCACAGCCCTAGCCGATACAAATTCTGTACCGGATATGACGGATATGTTGTGGGACCGAATAGTTAAATTGTACATCGCTAGCGCAAGCTAATTAAGCCTAGTGCAGCACATTCAGGACCGGCGTAGTGCCCGACGCTCGCCAGTTGGGCATCTGCAACTCCGGCATCGGCTCTGCCTTGAACAGCTTGCGGCAAGGCTTGGCCAGCCAGCGGGCCCAGCGGTTCGCCTTGTTACGGCGCGCGCTGTCGGTGGCAATGCCGGTGCTCGCGTACATCTGGCGATACAGCTTGGAGATGAAGATGAACGCCAGCCGCGCCCGCAGGTTGGGCGTGCAGCTTGAGCGCTTCCATATGGACTTCATGCTGTAGAACCCGTCCCAGACGTTTTGCGTCCGTGCGCGAAGCTCTTCTGAGCTCATCGTCGGATGCGGCATGAACATCTTCGGACGCCGCTCCGCCGGGATCAACCAATACCGCGTCAGTGGCACGCCATCCACCTTGGCCGGATCTTCCCCCTGCGCCTTTTCCCAGCGCTCGAAGTCGACCGTCCCCGGGAACGGGGTCAGCATCACGAACTGGGCAAAGGTGAGTCCCGCTTTTTCCGCCAGTTCATGGGTCGCGGCAAAAGTATTTTCGCGGTCGGTCGGCAATCCGAAGATGAATGATCCCAACACGTGAACGCCATGATCGCTGAAGGTCTTCAGCCGCTTCACTAAGTTGTCGCCGGAAAGATTGAAGTCCTTATAGACGGCCTTCAAGCCTTCCGGGGTCACCGCTTCCACGCCAACCAGCGCACCCTTGATCTTGGCCTTCTTCATCGCTTTGAGGAATTCTTCATCCTCCGCCGCTTCCATGGTGATCTGGGTAAAAAAGATCATGTCCTTGGGTAGCGCCGCCAGGCGCTCCATCAACTCAAAGCGCTCGGTCCGGAGGGCCGTGAGCTCATCCACCCGCGCTTGATTGTTCTGCCGCTCGGCCAGCTTCACATCGGTCAGCGACACCGGATAAAAATTGTCATCGGCCAGCGCGATAAATCTGAATCCCCGCCGGCGCAACTCTACGATCTCTTCGATCACCGCGTCCGAACCTCTCTGCCGCGGCTTCTGCCCGTCGGTACGCCACACCGAACAGAACGAGCAATGCTTCGGACATCCGCGGACTGTCTGCACGGACGCCCACATGTAACTGTCCGGCGGCAGCAGGTCCCAGCGCGCCTGCTTGAACTGTCCGGCTTCCAAACGGCCACCTTCGTAGATTTCCTGGGGCTTACCGCTGCGGCAATCATTCAGCGCGCGGCCCCAGGCCACGTCGCCATCACCCCGGACCACGGCATGTGCTCCGCCGCGCTCAAAGGCTTCTTCGCTGTAGAGCGTCGCCTGGATCCCGCCGAAGACCACCCAGGCTCCGCGCTCACGCGCGATCCGTCCCACCTGGTAGCCGCGCAATGCATTCCCAGTATGGATCCCGATGCCCACCACATCGCCCGGAGAGATGTCTTCCGGATTGATGTGTTTTAGGGTCTCATCGCAGATTAGGGGATCGCCGAAATCTTTCGGCGTCGCTCCCGCCAGCACAAACAGCCATCGTGGGGTGATCACGGCGGTGCCAAAAGCCGTGTCGCTAGGATTGACGAGGTGCACTTTCATTGTTACTGGGCCTCTCTCGTGCGGGGAAGGTCGCGCGTGTAAGCTTCAGGGGACTCAATCTGCAATCGTTGGATGCAATGCCGGATTGAGATGTTCGCAGGCAGACTTTCGAGTGCAGGCGAACTGATAAGGACCTTGACCTCTATCTGAAATCACAGATGACCATATGGATAAGCACCTCGCGGTGCCCTGATGAATGTTCTCACCCTATCGGCACGGCGGGATGCAGTCAAGCCATCCCTCGTGCGCCGAGCGGTATCTTGTAGCAAACAAAGAGTAAAGAAAAGGTCTCTAGCGCCTACTGTCGCCCTTCACCATGGGCTTCTTTTGGGCCTTCCAGTCGCTCATCGAACCGTCATAATTGATCACGTCGTAGCCCAGATACTTAGTCACAAAGTATGCGAAAGACGATTGCCATCCGGTCTCGCATAGCGTAACCGTCCTTTTCCCCGTGGTAACTCCGGCCATTTCCAGTTTTTTGCGCAGGTCATTCGGCGCGGACAGCATCGGCTGTGCATCACTGACCAGGTTCTTCTCCCAGAACAATGGCGACGCTCCCGGGATATGCCCGAGGCGGTAGCGCGACAGCGGGCGCGCATCGATCAGCGTGGCCGAATCCATCAACGATTCCACCTGCTCGCGCGATGCCAATATCTGCGGATTCGGCTTCAACGTGAACTCTGCCTTGCTGAAGGAAGGCGTTTCCGACGACACCTGACGCTTTTCCATCACCCATTTTTCCAGGCCGCCATCCAGCAGCGCTGCTTGATCGCCGTGTCCTACATAATCGAGCGTGAAATAAGCGCGGGCCGCGGTGGGCTGCCAATCATTCGCATACAGGATCACCCGCTTCGTATCGCCAATGCCCAGGTCTTCGAACGCCTTCTTGATGTTTTCATTCGTCGGCAGCTCGGACCCGGGTGGCTCATTGCGGACGAACGCATCCGTCGCCAGCCAGCGCGCTCCGGGAATGTGCCCACCCTCATAGTCGGCCTTCGATCCGCCCACATGCACAACAATCACATCCGGATCATTCAAATGCGCTGCCAGCCACTCGCTTGACACCAGCATCTCGCTGCGCACTTTGGGCGCGGACATCTTCTCGGCCTTGCCGCTATCCTTCTTGGTGGCTTTGGCGCTGTCTTTCGCCTGGGCCGCGGCGCCAACCGCCGTCAACGACGCCAACATCGCTAGGGCCAAAACCTTCTTCAACTCAGAAATGGGACGGAACATGATCACTCCTTCGTAGTACGGCCTTGTGCGGAATCATACCTTGCCGTATCTGGCAGGCCCTTTCAGTTGTGACGAATGGCGAATCCCATGAGTAGCGAAGCAGTGAGCCGGAGAAGTACAAATGCAAATGTGAAAAATACAAAGTAAGTCGAAGCGCCCACTGTGTACTTTTAATATTCAACTTTCATTGGCGTCTCTAGGTTAGAACTTGGTTTTGTTCTTCTCAATCTGCGTCATCTGCATTTGTCTGCGGCTAGGGCTTTTGCCGTAACCTGAATCCACAAAACCCATATTCCGCTTTGCTCCGTGTCTCCCTGCCTCGTGGTGGATTTTGGTCTTGCGGTTGTTTTTCCCTTGAAACCTTCAACCCCACGCCTGAAACTATGGAGGATGTCCCTTGCCGCCACCCTCGCGCCCATCACCTTGCCCGATGTCGATGGCAATTCCATCCAACTCGGGACGCTTTGGGAAGCAAATCCGGCCGTGGTCGTCTTTCTTCGCCATTGGGGTTGAATCTTCTGCCGCGAGCACATCACGCAGTTGCGTGACTCCGAATCACAGTTCCAAGCTAAGGGCGCGAAGCTGGCCGCTATCGGATTAGGCGGCCTGGAATATGCTCGCCACTTCCGTGAGGAGATGAAGATCGATTTTCCCTTGCTCATCGACGAGACCAGCCAGGTCCACCAGGCCGCCGGATTGGGAAAGGCCAACATGCTTCATCTTTTCCGGTCCGATAATGCCAGAGCGCGCAAACGCGCCAAAGCCAGCGGGCACCGGCAGCACAGCTTCAGCAAGGACCCCTTCCACATGAAGGATCCCTTCCAGCTTGGCGGCAGCTTCGTGTTTGGCCCGGGAAACGTCGATCGCTTTGCGCATGTCAGCCAGACCTTCGGCGACAACGCTGCGGTTGACCAATTACTCAAAGCTCTTTGAGGATTGAACGGGCGGGTTCAGTCGTTAACAATAATGATGGGATCGTTATTCGCCGAAGCTCCCATGATGGTGTATTTGTAAACGCCGACGGCGCCTCGCTTCCCTGCCTTCCCCATCAACCGTCCGCTCTGGACACTGCCTTTGGCTCTGAGTTTAAAGACCCGGGATTTAAAAGGCGAGCCTTCATTGGAGGCAAAAACAATAAGCACCGGCTTATCGCATTCTGACACCCAACGGATCCCATCGCCGGTTTCTCGTGACAAGATCACAGCTTCCTGACCACGCTGCACTGCTCCGGAATTCGACTTCACCACTACCTGTTTATTCGCCATCTTTATCCTCTCTCTTACGGTTTGCTCTTCTTCCTCAATGCCAACATCCTTACGTCCGCCCGGAGGTGATCAAAATTAGGTGAGTTGTCTATCCGGTCGATCGCCAGGCCCCGGGACAACGCTTCTGACAAATACCGGAAAGCAGCTTCCTGGTCATTCAACTTGGCGTATACGATCGCGCTGCTCAAAGATGATTCCGGGTCATTGCTCTTTGCCCCTGCGGCGCGCCGTGCCTTCCGGTCGAATTCCACTGCCTCTGACCGATTGCCCAACATTGCCGAATAGAGTGCGACTGCCCGTAAAGTCTGTTCGTGATTCGGGTTGGTCTCCAAAGCCTTTTTCGCCATCCCGATCGCCTTTTGATAATTCTCCTTAGCTTGGTCGCGGCGATCGGCCCAATAGTACGCCTCCGCCGCGTTGCCCACGATCGCATAGTCTTTCTGGTCGAGCAGGGCGGCCCGTTCGTACGTCCTGGCTGCATCTTCATATCGCCGCATATAAAAATATGCCGCGCCCAGGTTGTTGCCGGCGGCGGCGTTCGGACGGATGGAAAAAGATTTTTCCAATTTCGGGATTGCATCCTGAAATCGCCCCGTCATCAACAAGGCCGCGCCCAGATTGCTGTAGCCACGGAAGCTGTCCGGCGCCAAGGCCACTACCTGCTGAAACTTTTCGATCGCCTCCGGATATCTTCCACGGGCCAGGTAGAAGCGGCCAAGTCGGTTATACGGTGACCAGTACTGGGGTCGTAAAGCGATCGCGCTCTTGTAGCTCACTTCCGCCTCGTCAAATCTACCCAGCCGTTCGAGGGCCAGCGCCAGCTCGGCCTGGGCTTGATCATGGCCTGGCTCAGAAGCCAGCGCTTTTCTAAACTCGCCTACCGCATCCTCATATTTGCCGGTGTGGGTAAGGATCACCCCGGAACAAACGTGTCCGTCCGGCAGATTGGGGGCCAGTTCGCTGGCTTTCTGACATGCGTCCTGCCCGCGTTGCATCCAAGCCGCGTCGCGAGTCTGATCATACTTGTGCCGATAACTTTCTCCCAATCCCGCATAAGCCAGCGCATATTCAGGGTCGCGCACCAGTGATTGTTGAAATGCTTGAATCGCACTGTCGATGTTTTCGGGCTTGTCGTAGCCTTGCAGATAGCCGCGGCCTTGCAGGTAGAGATCGTAAGCCGCTGGCTCTCGCGTCCGTGCTTCCCTTCGTCGCGAATCTTCGGGCGGCGCCAATTCAACTTCTAATGACTTCATTACACTTTGGACGACCCGATCCTCCAATCCGAACGGGTCCGAAGTGTCGCCGGAAACCATACCTGCGCGCACGATCCGTTGGTTTTCAGGATCGACCAGGGTGTAATGCACCCGCATCATCGTGCCGGATCGTGACAGCGTGCCTTCCAGCACCAGATTCACCCCGTAATTTATCCGCGCTTGCTCGGCCGTCCGGATCGACTGCGCCCGAATATCTCCCGCGGAGATGACTTGCAACGGCCAGCCGGTGGACACCTCTGCCAGCCGGGAAGTCACGGTCTCCGCCAAACCCAGCCCATAAGCGCGGGCGGCATTGTCCGGATCATTGGTGCTGAACGGCAGTACGGCCAACTGGCGCGTCGCGGGCAATGGCGCGGCATTGGCCATACCCACCCGCAAGAGTCCGGGAAATCTTGCGTTGACTGCGACCCCTAGAGCTGCGACCGCTAATACGGCCACGATCGTCGCCAGGGTGTATGTCGATACCGGCTGTTGTCGAGTCCGCCTGCGCCATTGCTGCCAGAACAACTTTCCGGAACTTGCTGAGCCCTCGCGCACCGCGGTTAGCTCCCGAAGAACCTCTTCGGCATCCTTAGGGCGCTCGTCGGGGTCCTTGGCCAGCATCTTCGTCACCAGGAATTCCAGTGCTGGCGGAACCCCCTCCCCGATGGCCGTAGGCTCTTCCCTGAGTATCCGGTCGCTTGTTCCGATCAAACTTTCAACTCGGAAGGGATGGCGTCGCGCCAAAACTTCATAAAAAACCACTCCCAGTGAAAAAATGTCTGACCGGGCATCGGCCGGCTTCTCCAGCAACACCTCCGGCGCCATGTAAGCTACCGTGCCGCTGAAACTGCCGCTTCGGGTGCTGGCGATCTCATCCAGCGTTGCGTCAGTATCTCGCGGTAATTGCTTCGCCAATCCGAAGTCCAGGATCTTTATCTGGCCCCGCGGATTGATCATGATGTTTTCTGGCTTGATATCGCAATGCAGTATCCCCTGCGCATGCGCCCCCGCGATGCCTTGCACACACTGTTCTGCCAGGAGATAGAACTCGTCCAATGTGATCGGACTCTGCATTCGCGTGCGTAGAGTCTGACCTTCCACGTATTCCATCACCAGGAATACGGAGCCTTGCTCTTCCAGCACGTCATGCACGACCGCGATGTTCTGGTTGGAGAGGCTCGAAGCCCGTTCCGCTTCTTTCAACAGCCGAGTCTTGTAGTGTTCGTCAGCACTGAGTTGCGGCGTAATCCGCTTGATGGCGACGGCACGGTGCAGCATCGAGTCTTCCGCCCGATACACCTCTCCCATGCCGCCTTGTCCCAGGCGGTCCCCAATGACGAATCGACCGATCGTGCTGCCGCTTAGGTTGGAAAGGGCTGCGCGGTCGCCGTGCGGTACTGGTGCAAGCATGCGATCTCCACCTACCAGGGGTGGCCCAACAAGGGTCGGGACTGCGAGGGGCCTATCTTATCCTAGAAAGCGAAGGTTTGCTGAGGTAAGGCTTTTTTCCTGGGCTTTATCCCGCGTAGATGCCCCGCCGCGATTACAATAGAGATATGCAGCGCTCAACTACCAAACGATGTCCCGTCTGCCGCGGTCGGGGAACTATGGACGGGCATACTTGTCCTCAATGTAACGGTGCCGGTGATGTGGAAGATCCCACGCTCGCGCGCGCCATGGATCCCGATCCTGCGCCCACACCTCTGCGTGCATCCCGGTCTAAATAGAAGTTTTTGATGGGTTGAAGTACCCGACCGACGCCGGTTATTCTGCGGCAGGCACTTGCAGTATCTGCACCAGCTCCCGCCGGATCTCGGTCACCCGGGCTTCCTGTCCGCGCAATTCCCTCGGCCCCGTCCCGGGACGATTTAAGCTGGAGTGTTCCTGGATCAATTGATCCACGCGTTCAGACTGGCTGCTCATACTTCCAGTCTATCGCCTTTGCGCTCCCAGCGCGGACGGATAGCGCCTTAATTCAGAGCGAACGTAGTTAACAAAAGCTCTCGGTGTTTCTCAGTATTCTCTGTGGGAAAAAAAAGGCCGCAAACCGTTGAACCCTGCGATACTCCCCGCTAATCCAATCACCCGAGCCCACCGATGAACAACCTCCAATTCGTCTCCGAACATGGCTATTCCGTTCTCTTCCTCTGGGTCATCGCCGAGCAGGCCGGCCTGCCGATCCCGGCGATTCCCATTCTGCTTGCGGCCGGCGCGCTCTCAGCCACGGGCAGCATGAGTCTTCCTCTGGCTTTGTTAATCACCTTGATTGCCGCCGTGGGCGCTGACTGCGTCTGGTACGAGATCGGCCGCCGCAAAGGGATGAAGGTCCTTAACTTTCTCTGCCGCGTCTCGCTCGAGCCCGATTCCTGCGTGCGCCAAACGGAACTCGCTTTCTCGAATCAAGGGATGCGCGCGCTGCTTATCGCAAAATTCGTTCCCGGACTGAACACCGCGGCGCCGCCGCTCGCCGGCATCTTCAAAACGCCCCTGACTCGCTTCCTGCTCTTCGATACATTGGGGACCTTGCTGTGGGCGGGAACATTCCTCGCCTTGGGACGCATCTTCAGTCACCAGCTTGAAGCTATCACCAAGCGCGTACTGGAGTTAGGCGGTTCGCTGCTGCAAGTCGTGATCGCGCTGCTGATCGCCTATGTTGCTTTCAAGTGGATCAAGCGCCAACTCTTCTTGCGCGAGCTTCGCGTCATGCGCCTCGAGCCCGACGAGCTAAAAAGCATGATGGACAGCGGCCATGACGTCTTCGTCATCGACCTGCGTCACCCTTTTGATTTTGAGAGTGCGCCGCACTCGATCGTGGGGGCGCTACGCATGTCGCCGGAAGAGATCGAACATAAACATGACCTCATCCCCCGCGACCGCGACGTCATCCTCTACTGCACTTGACCCAACGAAGCTACCAGCGCCCGGGTGGCGCTGCTTCTCAAGAAACGCGGAATTAAACGAGTGCGTCCGTTGGCCGGCGGCCTCGCCGCGTGGAAAGAAAAGAATTATCCGGTCGACCCACCGGTGTTGATCCAGATCGAAGGCGCCTGATTTTGACTTGTCATCCCGGAGCGAGCGGCGAGCCCAAAACCTGCCAGGAAAGACGCCCTCTTGACCATCGAAATATTTATCTGGGAGGGACACGACTTCAGTCGCCAAAGGGCTGACTGACAATCGGCTTTAGCCGCTGAGGTAATCCACCTTACCTCTCCAAATCCCGCAACGCATCCTTACCCACCCACCGACACGCCGCCTCTTCCCGGGAAGCCAACCGCTTCGCTACCTTCACTGCCGCGCTCTTCATCGCTGGATTACGCTTACCGATCCCCCGCAACGCCCAACTGACGCCCTTCTTCACGAAATTGCGGCCGTCTTCCGCGCCTTCTTCAATAGAAGGCAGCAATGCCAAAAACCTCTCATTCCCCGCCGCCTTGTCATGCAGCGCCAACGAAGCCATCAGCGCGAACCCACCCCGTTTCACAAACTCCTTGGGCGACTTCGACCACTGCAATGCTCTTTCATATGCGAACGGCGTCTTGTCAAACAACCAGAAGCAGGCCGAATCGCATATTCCCCAGCTGTTGAAGTCCGCGGTCCACGCGTTCATCTGCTTCGTCGTCACCAGCTTCGGATCATCAATGAGAGTGGCCAGCAGCCGGGCTTCATACCCGCCGCTCTTCCACAACTGCAACGCCAGTCCATGGTTCTTGCCGATCCGTTTGGCGAACTTCTGCAAGTCACCTACCGATATCCCGACCGCGCCATCGGTCGGCAGCCCGTAGCGTGCCATCCCTTCTACTACGCGGGGACTTCCCTGCTTCTTCAGCCAAGCCAACACTTCGGCTTTGCTAATGGCACCCTTCGAAGCCGCCCTCCTCGTCACCATCATTTCCCGTCGTGCGCTTGCTGCAATTTCGCGATATCGATCTTGACCATCTGCAACATCGCCTGCATCACCCGCTTCGACTTCTCCGGATCGGGATCGCTGAGCATTTTGCCCAACGCTGTCGGAATGATCTGCCACGACAAGCCAAACTTGTCCTTCAGCCATCCGCATTGGGACTCTTTCCCGCCACCCGCCAGCAATTTTTTCCAAAGCTCGTCCACCTCCGCCTGCGTCTCACAATTCACGAAAAGGGAGACCGCTTCCGTAAATTTGAAATGCGGGCCGCCATTCAATGCGTAAAAGTCCTGGCCTTCAAGCTGAAATGTCGCTGACATCACTGTACCCTGTGGCCCCGGACCAGCCTCGCCATAACGAGTGATGTTAGTAATCTTTGAATTTTTGAAGATGGAC
>DATLCI010000194.1:0-15116 GCA_035526435.1 Terriglobales bacterium | reverse complement strand
GGCTCCATCTCCAGGACGCGGAGATAGATGCGGATGGCCTCAGGATGCGTTACGGGATCTTCTTCCAGAGCGACGCCGCGGGCAAAGAGCTCGGTGGCGGACTCGCCGGAGCGGATGGTGCGGACATTTTCAGCGCCGCGCTCGGCACGGGCCACAGCGCGAGCATTCACGGCGACGGTCTCCTGGTGGGCAAAGTCCATGACGAATTGTCCGGCGAGCGGTTCCACCGCTTTGCCTTGATGGCGGAAGGCGACGCGGTTGCCGGTGGAGAAGACGCTGGCTTCGAGTAAGGGATTGGTCATGCCGGCGGCGAGGCGCATCTCGTCGAGCGACTTGCGGATGACGGCCGAACGCACGCGCTTGGCGGTCAAGTCGCGAAGCTTTTTGATCTGGAGAAGGTCGAAGAAGGAATAGGACTCGGCCGCGTGGACAAGGCCGGCTTTTTCCCAGCCCTGCATTTGACGGTTTTGGATGCGCAGGATGCGCAGTACATCGGCTCGGTCGTAAAGGGTCACAGTGTTTGCGTAACTCTCATCTTCCTTGCAGTGGCGATTATCCGTAACCTGACTGGTAAATACAAGAGAAAAAAGAGGGTTGACTGTGGATATCGTGGCGAGAAGGTCAACTTTCCAGCTCACCACGGAGGCACGGAGAAGAGCGAAGCGGGGTTGAGCAAGAGCAAGGGCAAGAGCAAAATCCACCACGGAGGCACGGAGACAGGGAGGGAGAGCGAAGCAAAGCGGCTTTGCCGCGGAGCCCTCAAAGAAATGGAGCCGACGACCGGAGTTGAACCGGTGACCTACTGATTACGAATCAGTTGCTCTACCAACTGAGCTACGTCGGCCTGGCGGGTGATGACTACAACGGCGGAGACATAGCAGCTACGTCTCTACCAGATCGCGCTATCTGGCAATTTTACTGGATGGCGGCGAGATTGGCTATCGGCGCTGGGGGAGAGGCTTGGCGCTGCAGCTTGGTTCGTACGCCCCGAGGAAGGCGACCGTTGAGAATTGCGCGAGGGAATTGAGCGAGGGAAATTGCGGCTACGCTCGTATACCCAGGAACAACGCGACGATGGGGACGATGGTGCCGGCGAGCAGCAGTCCCACCAAGAGCGGCAGATTGCGATTGACCTGGAACGCCATCCATATGCCGACGAGGCTGGAGCCGATAAGGCCCATGGCCATGAATCCCATGAATACTTGAAGGGGAAAAGACTTCTTGCGGCGCGGGGGACGGGGTCCGGCGGCGGAGGATTTGGCGGGCGTGGTGCTGGATAGCGAGGCCGTCGGCGTGGCGCTGGACTGCGATGCATTTGGCGCCGAGCTTGGCGAAGCATTGGGCGCAGAGCCAGGTGGCGTCCCGGACGACGGGGCGGATATCGGTTGGACAGACGATGATGCAGCCGTGGGCTGAGCGTTGGGAGCAGGTCGCGGCGCGGGGAGTCGCTGATCCTTGTGGACTTCTGAGATGGCGGCGACCCAGGCCATGGGCGGTTTGCCGTCATGTTCTTCATGCCAGCCGAAGGACTGGAAGAATCCGCTGAGGGCGAAGAAGATGATGCTGGGAGCGAAGAAGATGCCGGACAAGAGATGAAGCTTGCGCGCGAGTCGCATAGTTGAGTGAGTGATGCGAAGAAGATGATACACGCAGCGGCGGCGGGGAATGAATGCTGCTGCGGGTAATCCTTGATTGATGCGAGAGGGCGTGATAATTTTCATCGCGCAACCCCAACCCAAAAAGAGTCGTTAGTGTTTGGCCGTCGCATTGGAGACCAGGGCCGGCGGGAGCGGGTCCGGAGGACGGTCCGGCCGAGTGGGGATTCGAAGAATGTCTGTGGAGGCATGGGTGCGTCGAAGTCTGGGAATCGCAGTCGTCATAGGGTGCTGCCTGGCGGCAGCGGCTAAAGATAGGGCACTGATCGGCGTCATCCTCTTTACGGGAGATGCGGGCCCGGCGTATGCGCAGGTGCAGGGCGTCCAGTTGAATGGCAAGGGTGAAGTCTACGTTTGCTCCGTGGGCGCGCCGATCACAAGCGACAACTACAAGAAGCAACCGAAGATGTCTTTGGCACTGGCGACGGCGCTGGAGCGCGGCGCGGATGGCGTGCTGACGATGACGACGCAGGCGGGAGCGAATTGCATTGTTCCGCAGAACCTGAAGCTGGAGAAGAACAAAAGCTACACGGCGAGTGACCTGGCGGAGATGGCGCAGGTGATGGGCGCGCTGGTGTCGGGATCAACCAATGCGGGCGCGGGGTATCCGCCGCAGATCAAGCGCGGGACGAAGATCGTATTTGTGGCCTCGCCTGACGTCGAGAATGCAGAGTATCTGCGCGCGGACCGCGCGCAGACGGTCCCGCTGTGGCAGGAGTACGTAAAGCAGTATCCTTCGGGGCCGCACGTGGCGCAGGCCCGCAGCGGATTAGCTGCGCTCTACACCAAACAAGCAGAAGCGGAGTTGGCGGCATACCAGAAATCATTGGCGGCGAACCAGCCGGAGTATGCGCGGTTGAATCAGGCGCGGTTGCAGATCGAGGAGTCGCGGAGAGCGCTGTCGACATTCGCGCGGGCGGATGTGGTCCAGGCGCAGATCAATGAGCAAGTGCAAACGCTGGTCGGCTTTGGCAACGCGGAGATCGAACAATACAAGCGCGCGTTGGCGGAGCGGACGGCTGGCTACGAGCATCTGAAAGCGGCGAGGACTCACTTGGAGCACGCGCGGGCAGCGGATCCTACGGGGGCCGCAGTGGGGAAGGCCGAAGCGGAGCTGAATGCGCAGACACAGAAAGTAGAGCGCGCAGTGGCGCAGGCGGAAGGCCTGGTCGCGGCGCAAAGGTTCGATGAGGCGCATGCGGCGATTGCGGCGTACACCGCTTTTGCCGCGGAGTTGCCGCGGGTGCAGGCGGTGATCGAGGCGGCGTTCAAGAGCCATCGCACGAAGGGCGATGCGTTACTGAGCGAAGGGAAGATGGCCGAGGCCATTGCGGAGTTCAAGAGAGCGCTGGAGTATCGGCAAGACGCGTCGTTGGCTGAGGTGCTGAAGAAGACCGAGGCGGACCTCAACCTTGCCAACAACAAGGAAGCCGCGGCGAAGGCAGCGGAAGAGGCAAAGGCGCTGGCCGCGCAGAAGAAATTCGTGGAAGCATATGAAACGCTTTCCAATCTGCCGGACGCGCAGCGGACCTTCGTCACGATGGACCTGGAGGCGCTGCAAAAAGATTACGTGAAAGACCTGATCGGCCGCTCGGATTCGCTGACCAAGCTGCATCTTCCGATCCGGGGACGCGCGGATGAGGATGCCGCGCGGCAGGCTTTTGCCTACTTGACGAAGGCAACCAGCCTCGAAGCCGACGAAGGGACGCGCATCAAGCTTGACCTGGTAAGTGACGCGGTCAGCGATTATTACCAGAAACAGGCGCAGCGACTGCTGGACAAGCCGCGGGGATCTGGCCTCGGATTGGGATGGCTGCTGGTAAAAGAAGGACAACGCTACAAGCCGGACCTCGAAGGGCTGAAGGACCAGGTGTCGAAATATGCGCCGGACTACGACACCAAGGGAAAACTGTCAGTGGCGATCTATTTTCGCGACCAGACGTCGCGGCGCGACAGCCTGGGCTTTGCCGATCAGCTCGCGGACACGGTAGCTTCCGGACTGGAGACCAGTGGACTTACTGGCGTGAAGACGCTTACGCGCAAAGACCGGAATGCGATGGAAGCAGACGTATCGACGGGGGCGATGCTTTCCAACCTGCAACTGGTGGGCGACATCATCCGGCACCAGGTGGACAAGAAGCAGGATGTGCAGCGGTTGACTTCGCGCTACCGGGCGGGGCATCGGGAGGTGAAGAGTCCGGAGTGGATCGAGATGGCGGGCAAGATCGCGGCGGCGGAGCGCGATTACGAGCGCGACCGCGCGACCTTCAACGCCGGGATCGCGAAGATGAACAAGAGGCTACAGGAAGCCACGGCGCGCGAGCTCGACGCCAAGAACGCGGCGATCGAGCAGTTGAAGCAGAAGCTCATCGCGATCCCGGAGACGCAGTTGCAGACCATCACTGAGACATATACGTACACAAAACGGACGATCAACTACGTGTCGGCTGTAGAGGTGGCGTTGCGGCTGGTGGATCCGGCGGTGGAAGACTCAAAGATGACAGATTCGATCAAGGTGGAGATCCCGAAGTCCGTGACCATCCTGGAGAATGTGAAATCGGAAGATGTGGATGGCATCGTGGCCGATGGCGAGCCGCTGGATGAGATCCAGTTGATGGCGGAGGCAGAGAGCCAAGCGAAAGCGACCATGGTGAAGAAGCTGATCGAGTGGGTGCGAGACGCGCCGCCCAAGATATTGAAGGAAGCGCGAGCGCGGGCGGCGAACAATGACATGGAAGCCGCCGCCGAGCGCTATATCGTGTATTTAAACTCAACGGCGATGAAGGCGACGCCCGAGCGGCAAGAGGCGCAGATATTCCTGCGCTCGAACTTCAACGTGACGACGGTAAAAATAGAGAATTAGATCAGCGACGCAAGTTACGAGCTTCCCGAGCCCGTTGGGCGCCAGCCCGCGCGGCGGCATTCTGGGCATCGATGCGCAGGATCTGGTCGTAGAGGAAGATGGCCTTCTGGTATTCGCCGCGTCCGGCATAACCATCGGCTTTCACCAACAAGTTGGGAATGTCGGCCTGACTCCACATGCCGCCGGGCGCTTCCGCGGCAGGCGGTGCGATGGCGGCCTCGTTGCGGACCTCGGCACGCTTTAGGGCTTTGGCGATGCGCTGTCCCCGTGGTCCTAATGGGAGCGCAGAGGCAGATTCCTGCGGAACGGCTTCGGCCGATCTTGTAGAAGCGGCAGGCTTGCTGGCCGAAGCGGCAGGGGCAGGCGTGTTTCCCGGGGGAGGGTCGGGCGGTTGCTGGCTCGGAACCTCAGTCTGCGCAACCGCAGCAGTCTGGGTTTTCTGCGATTTCTGCCAGACTACATAACCACCTCCACCCAGGACCAAAACCCCAGCTACAACCCCGATCCAGATACCCAGACCTTTCGACGAGGGGGGTGACTGGACGGAGATCGCCTGCGTGGAGGCAATGACCGCGGGCTGCGCCTGGGTACGAACGGCATGAGCAGTCCCACTACCAGCATGCGCTCCAACACCCTGACCCACCATGCCGCCCCGAGCGTCGCGCAAAGCGTCGCGCAATTCATTACAGCTTTGATAACGCTGTTCCGGATCCTTGGCGAGCGCCTTCTTGATGACCGGATCCAAGCGCGGCGGTAAGGACGGTTCGATGGCCCGGGGAGGAATAGGGTCATCATTCATCACTTTGTAGATGATGGCGGTGGTGCTCTCTCCGGCGAAGGCTTTTTCCCCAGTGAACATCTCATAGAGGACGGCGCCGAGCGAAAAAATGTCAGCCCGATGATCGATGCGGCGGCCGGCGGCCTGCTCCGGAGCGAGGTAACTGGGAGTGCCAAGCACCATGCCAGCCTTGGTCAATCCGGAGTCCCCCAGCTTGGCAATACCGAAATCCATGACCTTGATGTTGCCAGCGCTGGTCACCATCAGGTTGGAAGGTTTGAGGTCGCGGTGAATCACGCCGCCAGCGTGGGCGAAGGCCATGGCCGAACAGATCTCGTCCGCGTATTTAAAGAGCAGATCGAGGGGAAGAAGCTCCTTGGCGTCCTTGATCTCGGCCAGGGTGCGGCCGTCAACCAACTGCATGGTGAAATAAAAGAGGCCCGCTTCCTCGCCGACATCGAAGACGGTAACGATGTTGGGGTGGTCGAGGATACCGGCGGTGCGGGCCTCAGCCTTCAAGCGGTCAACCAGGGAGGCGCGATCGGACTCAGCGACATCGAGGGGAATGGTCTTGAGGGCCACAGTACGGCCGATGAGACGGTCATAGGCCTTGTAGACGACCCCCATGGCCCCGCGCCCGAGTTCATTCATGATGATATATCTACCACCGGTGAAGTCTTCCTGCGTGACCTGCTTGCGGGGCGGAAACTTGCGGCGAAGCTGTTCGTAGGTGGCGGGATCTGCCCAGAGGACTTCGTAGAGAGTCTCTTTGGAGGACTTGCCGGCGAACTGGACGGCCCCTTGCGATTCAAACTTCAGGTCTGAATCTTTATTGGCACTTACGTAGACGGCCTCGGATACAAGTATCTGTCCGGGCAAGCAGGACTTGGCAATGCGGGCGGCTACATTCACGACGTCACCAAAGACGTCTCCGCCGCGCAAGTAACCCAGGCCATGGTGGAGCGCTACACGGATGAACATCTGCTCGGTGTCGTCGCACTTGGCGTTGGCTTCCAGCAGGGCGGTTTGCATGGCCTGCGCCGCATGGATCGCCTGCTTGGCGTCCTTGAAATAGGCCATGACCGAATCGCCAATGGTCTTCACCAGGACGCCGTCATGCTTCGCTAGTTTGGGAATGACGATCTGGTTATGTTCTTCGAGCCAAGCCACCCCGACGGTGTCGCCAAACTTTTCAAAGAATGAGGTAGAACCGGCAAGATCAGTGAACATCACGGTGAGCGGACTCTTATGCTTCTGGAGTTCCGCGTCAATGTCTTTGCGGTTTGCGAGGAGCGCGTCAACGCCGATCGACATAGGACTACCGGGCCCGGGAACAACGGAAGGCGGGATGGGAAAGAAGATGGAGGGATGAAGGATTCACAGGAATGTTGATTAGCTTAGGACGCATCCGGATAAGCGTCAACAGAAACCAACGTGATCGCGGTAAGCGCAGCCATCAATGAGGTTAGAGCAGAAACGAAAAAGCCACCCAGGCAACTAGGGTGGCTTTCTCTTCAAGGGAGAATAGTTCCAACGGCCAGTTAACCATCGAAACTTTCTGGGGAAATCTTATGAGCCACGTCGCAGGGGTGTCAAGCGATTTTTAAATTATAAATAGTTATGTTTTCAACAAGTTACAAGCGTTTAATGTTCCATGCCAAACAAGACGCTTTTTGACAGGTTTTGAAGTGGAAATAGTTAAACCAATTGTTTTGTTGGAGTTAAGGCCAAGAAAGGCTCAATCGCCGATATCGAGCTTGATGAATTCCACGTCTTCGGGGCGGTCAACAAAACGTCCGGGAAAGTACTTTTTGGCCAAGATGCGGAAGCCGCCGAAGGCGAGGCCAGTCACGAAGGTGAAGCCAATGATGATGAACGAGAGGTACATCATGTTGACGACGAGGTTCCCGATGTTGTCCTTGGGCGTGTAGACGGGCTCACTCTGCGTGATCTCGACGTCGTAGGGGACTTGCTCGGCGAGGTTGCGCGCATCGGGTTCGCTGATATTGCCGCTGACCAGAACGACAATAGGACCGACGCGACGGGTGAAAAAGGTGGAGGCAAGCTGCCCCTGAGACTTGGCCCACAGATCGAAAGCCTTTTGCCGTTCGGTGGCGAGGGCAAAGGTCGGATACTTCACGATGGTGACGAGGGCAGAGCCAGCGTCGGAGGGATAAGTTCCGACGGCGACCTCCGCACTCTTGGAAAAATCAATGATGTCGGCTGGCAGCGGCGTACCGCTTTTGGCCAAGCCTGCAGGGCCCAGCGCCAGACGGACGTCAGAGACGCCGTCTTTGGGAAGATGCAGCGGAGCATTCGCCGGCAAAGCCCTATTGCCAGTGGCCCGGGGTAACAGCGAGGCGAGGGAGCGAAGTTCGGCGGCGGTCATGGCGGTGACTTTGTCGTATTGCACGTCAATCACAATGTCGGCGCAGGCGATTTGAATATGGGTGCCGGAGGAGCGCGCGTGATTGCAGAACTTCTCCTTCGCCATGGGCTCGGTCTGCAGGGCGGAGTATGCGGCGAAGGCGCCAGTGGCATCGTTGAAGCGAAAGGCCTGAAGGCTGAGCTTGCGTCCCTGGCGGGTGTAGGTGGCGCGCTCGAAGGCCCCAAGCCCCGCTTCTTTTAACAGCGTGGCCTCAGCGGTGTGAGCCCTGGCGGGATCAGTCCCGCGTTCGGAGTTGGGATCCTTCTGCCAGCCGGAAAAAGCCGGGGGAAGGATGGAGCCGTCGCTGGGGACGGGTCTTAGGGAAGGGCTCTGGGGTGCTTGCGAAGTAGCCGCCGCGCCCGCTTTGGCGGGATCCACGAGAGTGACTTGGGCAGCTGCAGGCCACACCATGGCGACGAAAAAAGTAAGCAGGGCGGATTGACGTTGCATGCGCATTCGGAGGGGCGAAAAGGAACCTTTATCTTACTAGGGTTCTCCGGTGATTAGACTCCGGCGCGCGCGGTAAAGATTCGGCGGGAGGTTACTGGCCGGTGTATTCGCGGGTGTTGCTGGCCACCTTCACGCCGCTGAGCCCGCTGGCATAGCGGGAGACCCCGTTGAAGAGGGAGTCGGCGATCTTTTGACGGTGGTTGGCGGTCTTCAGTTTCTTCTCGTCGGCAGGGTTACTGACGAAGGATATCTCGGCGAGGATGCTGGGCATGTTGGCGCCGATGAGCACGACGAAGGGCGCTTTCTTTACGCCGCGGTCGCGCATGGCCGAGCTCTTGGTGGAAAGTCCGGCGTGGAGGGCCTTCTGGACGTCAGCCGCGAACTCACGCGACTCCTCAATCTTTTCTTTCAGCGCGATCTTTTTTACCAGGTCCTGTAATTCAAAGACGGAGTTCTGGGAGACGGCGTTCTCGCGGGCGGCGACCTCGAGGGCTTCCGGATCAGAGGTGAAGTTCAGGTAATAGGTCTCGACGCCGCGAGCGCGGGCGTCGCGACTGGAGTTGGCGTGCACGGAGATGAACAGGTCCGCCTGATGCTGGTTGGCGATGGCGGTGCGGGTCTCCAGCGGGATGAAGGTGTCATCACTGCGGGTATAGATGACCTCCGCGCCGAGCTTGTTCTCAAGCATGCGGCCGAGACGGAGAGCCACGTCGAGGACGAGGTCTTTTTCCATGAGGCCGTCCGGGCCGATGGTGCCGGTGTCGTGACCGCCATGCCCGGCGTCAACTACGATGCGTCCGATCTTGAGGCCGAGCGCGCGGATGAGCGAGCGCTCGCCGTTGGCGGTGGGCTGGGCCTCGCGAATGGCGGCGGCAGCGGCAGCCTCTTTCTTGGTCTTCTTGTTCGTCTTTTTGGTGGTGCTCTCCGTGCGCTCGGGACGCGGCGCGACAGATTCGAAGGTCGGCGAGGAGGTAGGCGCAGTCGTGGCCTTCACCTTCTGTCGATCCAGTTGCTGGTTGGTGGCGGAGGAAGCTTCAGTCAATTCCTTGGTCGCGTCGGGGCCGGGATCGGCGATCTCGTCGGACGGGGTGGGTTTGGATTCCTTGGCTTTGGTCTTTTCCGTCCCTTTTGGTTCAGTGGCCGGAGACTTGGGAGTCGCCGACCTGGTTTCTTCCTTTTTTGGCGCGGGAACGGCAATGACCGGAGGCGCGGCAGGCTCGGCATTCTTCGCCATCACGGTCTTCTGATCCTGCTTGCCGTGGATGTCAATGATGAGGCGGTAGGGGTTGGGCAGCAGGAAGGCTGAGTACTCTGCGACTTCGTCGACTTCGAGGACGATGCGGGTGAGGTTGGCGCTGAATTGAGCGACCCGGATCTTGCGCAGGAAGCCGTCGCCGACTTCAAAAGATTTGCCGACAAGCTCGGAGGCGAGCTTGGTGTTGTGCAGATCGAAGAAGATGCGGTCGGGGCTGGGAACGCGGCCGGCCTCATATTTCACTTCTTCTTCGAGATCAATGGCGACGCGGGTGTAATCCGGCGTGGACCAGTGGCGCACGCTGGTGACTAGGGGATACTTGCCGCTGCGGCCGGGAAGCGGCGTCTCGTCAGAAGAAACTTCGATCCGCTGCGGCTTGTTGGATTGATTCTTAGCCGATTCCGGCTTCGCGGGTTCGGGTTTCGCGGCCGCGGTTTCTTTTTCCTGTTTAGTTATGGATTTTTTGGGCGATTTCTTGCCGGACTTGGCTGCCTTGGCCTCGGCGTCAATCTCGGCAAGCGTGTCTTTTACCTGCTCGGCGAGCGAGTGGCGCGGATAGCGCTTCAGGAACTCTTCAAAGGTGGCTTGGGCCTGGCGGGTGTCGCCGAGATCCTCACGATAGATCTGCGCGATGGTGAAAAGCGCTTCAAAGCGGAACTTGCTGCCGGGATATTCGCGGCGGAGAAACTCATACTGGCCGATGGCGTCGCGGAAGGACTTTTCTTCGTTGAAGGCGCGGGCATATTCGGCCATCAATTCGGCGACGGCCTGAGCGCTTTCGTCGGCCTTGCTGGAGGTAGGAGACGTGTAATAGACGCGGCGGAAGGCGTCCATGGCCTTGGTGAAATCAGAGCGCTTGCGCGCCGATTCCGGCTTGCCCATGAGGGCTTCACGCATCTTCTGCGCGGTAGCGTAGTAGGTGAGGGCGGCCGCTTTCTTTTGGGCGACGGAGCGCTTGGCGTAGGCAGCGGGGACCAGCCCACAAAGGACCAGCAGCAGGCTGACCGTTACCGACCGGCGGAGCACGCTACTGCGGGAAAAATTCAACGGCATCTCCCTCACTCAGTCCCAAGCTCACTCATTGGTAAACACGACGCGGCCACGTTCGTCTCGTGCCACCCGGATGGTGGTATCGCGGACGGGAGGACGCGGGTCGGCGCCATAAAGCTTGGTGATCTTTTTTACGTAATCACGGGTCTCGCGATAAGGCGGCACGCCATCATGACGAGCGACCGCACCGGCACCGGCGTTATAGGCGGCCAACGAGAGAGTGACGTCGCCGCCGAAGTTGTTGAGCAGTCCTTTCAAGTGGCGAACGCCGCCGTCGATGTTCTGGCTGACGTCAAAGGGATTGACCTTGAGATCGCGGGCGGTGCCGGGCATCAGTTGCATGAGTCCGATGGCGCCGACGCGAGAGACCGCGCGGGGATTGAAATTGGATTCCACCTTGATGATGGACCGTACCAAGTTGACGTCGACTTTATGGCGCGCAGCAGCGGCCTCGATAGCGGCGTCCACTTCTGCTTGCGAGATACGCTTGCCGGAGGTGAGGGCGCGGGTGTCCGGAGCAGCATTGTCGGTGGGCTTGCTGGCGGGGTCAGCCGACTCAAGCCGGGCGACCATGGCGTTGATCTCCTGGACAGCGCTGCGCGCATTGCGCATAGCCGTACGGCTGGGCGGTGGGACCGCCTTCCAGCGACCCTCCAAGCGGCTC
This sequence comes from Terriglobales bacterium, assembly GCA_035526435.1. Lineage (GTDB taxonomy): Bacteria > Acidobacteriota > Terriglobia > Terriglobales > Acidobacteriaceae > DATLCI01. The sequence goes on along the minus strand of DATLCI010000194.1, from coordinate 3,973 downwards.
CAGTAAACGAGTTTGCGCGGCGCGGGCTGCGTGGCGGACAAGGCCGGGGTGGAAACTTCGTTGTTCACGAAGATGACGCGGCCATTCTCGTTCTTGGCGACGATGCCGTCGCCGGCGAAAAGCGATGAAGCAAAGCACAGCATGGACGCGGCCAGAGCCACGCGCAAGGAATTACACGGGATGTAGGTGTTCATGGTCATAATGTTGGCCTTTTTCGACAAAGGACGAACCCCTGCCGGCACCTTACCCCAAAGGCTTGCTATCACCCAGAAACATTTCACCAGAGTAGCGCCGATTATATGACGGCTAAACTCCACTAGCAATCAGGGAAAACAGGGGTATCGCAGAGGTGACTACGGTAAAAACCGGAAGAAACCGGAGCCTGGAGGAGGGTGGGCGGGGAAAAGTTACTTAAGGCAGATGGACGGAAGGGTGTAAGGACATGGTAACCAGGGATAGTGACTTTTTTCCCGGATATTCACAGCCTTTTGTTTCGACTTGGAAGTCGGGCGACTATACACTTTGGAGTCCTGAAAAAATCCCAATAGAGGTACCGAATGTTCCCTAAGATCCGTCGCGGGCAAGTCGTGGGTTTGTTGTTGATCATGCTTTCGCTGCTAGGCAGCGCCTTCAGTCAAAACGTAGTGATCAGCCAAGTGTACGGGGGCGGAGGCAATTCGGGTGCTCCGGTGAAGAACGACTTTGTTGAGCTCTACAACAAAGGCACAGTGCCAGTAAACCTAAGCACCTGGTCGGTGCAATATGCCTCGAGCGCGGGGACGAGCTGGGCGAAGACCAACCTCGCGGGAACCATCAATCCGGGACAGTATTACCTGGTGCAAGAGGCAGCGGGGGCCAATACCGCGCTGCCATTCCCCACGGCTGATGCGAGCGGCAGCATCGCGATGTCGGCAAGTTCGGGAAAGGTGGCGCTGGTCGCCAACCAGACGGCGCTGGCAGGCGCATGTCCGAGCGGCGTGGTCGACTTTGTAGGTTTTGGCAGCAGCGCCAACTGCTTTGAAGGCACGGGACCGACGGCGACGTTGAGCAACACGCTGGCCGCATTGCGAAAGATGGACGGCTGTACGGATGACGGTAATAACGCGACCGACTTCGCGACTGGTGCGCCGAATCCGCGCAACACCAGCTCGTCTCATTCGTGCGCGGTCTCGCAACCGCCAACCGGTGTGGGCAGCGCGAACCCGACTGCGGGCGTCCCCGGAACCAGCGTGCTGTTCACGGTGGTGGTGACTGTAGGCACCAGTCCGATCAGCAGTGGATTAGGGGTGGTGGCAGATTTCACGGCGATCGGCGGGGCGGCCGGAACGGCGTTGAACGACAGCGGCGCGAACGGCGATGCCGTGGCCGGCGACAACACCTTCAGCGTGACCCAGACCGTGGGTGCGGTAACTGACGGTTCCAAGACAATCCCGGTGACGGTCAGCGATACGGTGCCGGGCCGCAGCAGCACGACCAGCATCAGTTTTGTAGTGGAACCACCGCCTCCGCCGGATGTGGCTATCCACGACATCCAGGGCACTGGAAGCTCGTCTTCCTATGCCGGACAACGCGTGCGCACGACGGGCATTGTGACGGCGCGGAAGTCTAACGGATTCTTTATGCAGACGCCGGATGGCGCGGCGGATGCGGATGTGAACACATCAGAAGGAGTATTTGTATTCACATCATCTCTGCCGCCTGCGGCGGCGCAGGTGGGCAACGAGGTGGCGGTGGTGGGCACGGTGCAGGAATTTGTGCCGAGCGCCGATCCGTTCAGTCCGCCGGTAACGGAGATCTCCGGCTTTGCCACAGTAACGCTGCTTACGACGGGGAATCCGCTGCCGACGGCCGCGGAGCTTACCGTTGCCAATACCTATCCGGCGTCGGGACTCGAGCACCTGGAACGGTTTGAAGGCATGCGGGTGGCGGCCGCGTCGTTGACCGTCACCGGGCCGACGGACGGCAATGTGAATGAGACGTCCGCAACCGCGACCAGTACCGGCGTGTTCTACGCGGTGGTGACGGGAGTGCCGCGTCCGTTCCGGGAGGCGGGTATTGAAGTCCCCCTGCCGTTGCCACCGGGAGCTCCGGCGAACGTCCCGCGATGGGATGCTAATCCGGAGAAGCTGCGCGTGGATAGCGATGCGCTGGCAGTGGCGAACCGGTTGGAAGTAACCAGCAACGCGACGGTCACGAACGTTACGGGCGTGCTCGATTATGGGTTCCGCGCCTATACGATCCTGCCGGATGCGTTAGCGACGGTCGCAGGCAACATGAGGGCAATACCCGTGCCGACTCCGGCCGCAGGCGAGTTCACCGTGGCTTCATTCAACATGGAGCGCTTCTTTGACGACGTGAACAATGGCGCCGCCGACGATGCCACGCTGACAACCGCCGCTTTCCAGAACCGGCTGAATAAAGCTTCGCTGACGATCCGTGGGGTGCTGAATTCACCCGACGTGGTCGGCGTGCAGGAGATGGAAAGCCTGTTCGTGCTGCAGACGTTGGCAAACAAGATCAATGCCGACGCGGTGGCCGCGGGCGACAGCGATCCGCAATACCAGGCCTACCTGGAAGAAGGGAACGATCCGGGCGGAATCGATGTCGGCTTCCTGGTGAAGTCGTCACGAGTAACGGTCAACAGCGTGATGCAGTTTGGCAAGGATGCGACATACATCAATCCAACGAATGGCGAATCGGCGCTGCTGAATGACCGTCCGCCGCTGATGCTGCGGGCAACGGTCAACCGTCCGCACGCACCGGCATTCAACGTGACCGTGATCTCGAATCATCTACGTTCCTTGAATGGCGTGGAAGATGCGGATGGCCGGGTGCGGGCGAAGCGTCGCGCGCAAGCCGAGTACCTGGCCGCATTGATCGCAGCAGAACAAGCCAATGCGGGCACGAACATCATCTCCGTGGGCGATTACAACGCCTTTGGGGTGAATGATGGCTATGTGGATTCCATGGGAACCATCCGTGGCGATCCAACGCCGGCGGACCAAGTGACGCTGGCCAGCGAAGACCTGGTGGATCCGAACTTGATCGACCTGGCCACCACGCTGCCGGCAGCCGACCAATACAGCTACGTGTTCGAAGGCAATGCGCAGGAGCTGGACCATGCGCTGGTGAACGTGGAGCTGTTCAACAAGCTGAGCCGGTTCGCTATCTCACGCGTGAACTCCGATTTCCCGGAGAGCATGCGCGGCACGGCGACGCGTCCGGAGCGATTGAGCGATCACGATCCTTCGGTCTCTTACTTCAACCTGCCGGCACAGGACTTTACCGCGCCGACCATCAACCTGACCTCGCCGACGAACTCCACTTACCTGCTGGGCGCGCCGCTGACAGCCAGCTATACCTGCGCGGATGCCAGTGGCATTGCAAGCTGCGAGGGCGATGTGGCGGATGGCGCGGCCGTCAGCACTTCGACGGTGGGCAGCTTTACCTTCACGGTGAACGCAGTGGACACATGGGGCAACACCGCCCAGGCCAGCGCGACCTACAACGTGGGTTATGGCATCTGCTCGCTGTACAACACAGCGCAGCCGACCAACACCGGCAGCACCATTCCGGTGCGGTTGCAGATCTGCGACGCCAACGGGAACAACCTGTCGAGCTCAAGCACGGTGGTGAACGTAGTGAACATCACCGGCGCGGACAATACGACCTATGCGGCGGTAAGCTCAGGCAAGGCCAATCCGAATGGATACTTCCGCTACGATGCCTCGCTGGGTGGATACATCTTCAACCTCAACACCAAAGACCTGCTGGTGGGCAGCTACTTGTTGAACTTCCAGGTGGCAGGCGATCCGACGGTGCACTCGCTGGCGGTGGTGTTGAAGTAGTTCAGCTTAGGACAGTAACTGGCCCGCCGCGAGGCGGGCCTTTTTTTTGAGGCGGTTTCCAGTTTCCCCGAAAGCGAACCAATTTAACCACGAAGGACACAAATGGCACGAAGATAATCCAGAAC
>DATLCI010000174.1:0-6182 GCA_035526435.1 Terriglobales bacterium | reverse complement strand
CCAGGTCTTGCCATCATCGTCGGTGCGGAAGCATCCTGCCGCTGAGATGCCGGCATAGACTCGCTGCGGACGCTGCGGGTCGCAGATAATGTGGTGCACCGTCAGGCCGCCCGCGCCCGGGTTCCACTGATCACGCGTAGGATGCTGCGTAAGCCCTGCGACTTCATACCACGCCTTGCCTCCGTTATCCGAGCGGAAGAGCGCGCCAGGATCGACGCCGCACCACAGCGTGCCCGGACGGCTGGCGCGGTCCGGCGCGACTTTCCAGATGCGCGCCAGGTTCAGCCCGCGGTCTTTGGCGAACTCGATGCCCTGGTTTGATTTTGTCCACGTCTTACCGCGGTTGCGGCTTACTTGGAGGTCCGGACCGAACCATGCATTCACCGTGGCAGCCCACATATCCCCACTGCGCGGATCGCGACTGAGGTTTGTGACCTCGGTTCCGGCGAAGAACGGACCTTCAACCTTCCAATTTTTTCGTTTCAGATCGCTGCGGAAGAGGAACCCGCCCTTTTTTGTCCCCACGTAGAGATGAACTTCTTTCGCCTTGGCCATCGCGCACTCCTGGAAGGATGATGTCCGCCATTTTAACAAACGAAAAAGCCCTGCCGTTGCCGGCAGGGCGTTGGTGCAAGAACGCGAAGATCAGAAGCTGTACTTCATCGCGAGTTGCATCTTGCGGGACGCATTGATGGCTCCGGCGCGCTCACGAGCGAACGTACTGCTGGTAATCACGGCGCTGTTCGGAACGCCGAAGACAACATTGTTGAACGCGTTTGTCATCTCCAAGCGGACCTCAAACGTTTGTCCTTCCGTGACACGAGTCTTCTTGCCGATGGCCAGATCAGCGTTGAACAGGTGCGGCAGGTCAAAGTAGTTTCTGCCGGTATCACCCAATTCGCCCGGGCCCGGGGTGGAGAACTTTGCGATCTCCGAGGAGTCGAACAAATAAGGATTGCCGGCGGCGGGGTCAAAGAATACCGAACCCATGCCCGGCGAACACCCAGTACAGTTTGCCGGGGATTGCTGGACGTTACTTACGGTGTTGCTTCCCGAATAAACGGTGAAGGGTCGGCCGGAAGTCAGGGCCAGGATACTCGAGACTTGCCAGCCTCCGATTATTCGGTCAACGAACCCGTTCAGGGTATGGCCAAAGCGATGTCCTTTACCGAAAGGCAGCTCGTAGACCAGTGAGCCCTGAACAGAATGTCGACGGTCAAAATCAGAACGTGCATAGTTGAGACCGCGATCGTTCACATTGAATGGCGTTGAAGATGCACCTTGGGCCGAACCGGTGCTCACACGCGTGATCGTCGGATCAAAGGAGCGAGTATCCATCGACTTGGCAAAGGTGTAACTGACCTGATAGGTGAGCCCTTCCGAGTACCGACGAGATAGCTGGACCTCCAGCGCATGGTAGTTCGACCAGTCGCCGCTATCGAGCACATTAAGTGCGCCGCCGTATTGAGGATAGGGCATAAAGAATGTTTGCGGCAGACCGGCTAGCACTGTAAGCGGAGTACCGCCTTGGACGCGTTGGGAGATGAGGGCTGCGATTGCAGCAACGGAGTTCAGACCGAACTCGGTTATGTATGGATTTCCGCAACCGCTCCCCGAGCGAAGCCATGCTGATCCATCCACGGGGGGAGTCGGGCAAGCAGCACTGGCAACGGTCACGCGCCTTGAGTCGTTGGCGAGCAACTGGTTGATCAAGGGGCTACTCCCACCAGACTTCACGATCTTAAAGGCGTCAAGAAAACCATTTTTGAAGATGTCAGCTTGATTGACGTTATATCCACCGAATAAAGAGCCGCCATGGTTCCCCACATAGTTCAGCTCCAAGACGGTGTTCTTCAAAACTTCACGTTGGAAACTTAGCCCCCACTGGTGTGTCTTGGGCGTTTGCCAGTCAGGGTCAATGACCGTCTGGCTGAGCGTGGCGGAGAAGCTTGCACCCGATGAGGGCGGCTGCAAGAGAGCGCTGGGGGCAGCACTTGGCGCGATGGTGGGAAGCCCTGTCCGCAAGCGTCCACCCGCTTGGCCAAATGCAGTGTTCGTTACTTGCGCAGCAAACCCTGGGAGCCCTTGGAAAATGCCTCCAGATAAGGCAAACGTATTCATTCGGTCATAGGCGAGGCGATAATTCGCGCGAATAGAATTTTTGCCGGAGCCTGTAGGATCCCAGGCTATGCCGATGGAAGGCCCGACGTTGTTCCAGTCGCTCCGATACAAGTCGCCGCGCTCCCATTTTAGAGTCGTTGACGCAGGGGACCCAAAGGTGAAGGGCTGATTGGGTCGCAGGTTAGAACCGTTGTTTGTTCTGGCAGTCAAACGGAGGTCCCAACGAAGGCCTAGATCCAACACGATATTGGGACGAAGCTTCCAGCTATCCTGGAAAAAGAAATCATATTCTGGAATACGGAAATCCGTGTGCAGGAAGGTTCCTGCCGGCAGGTATTGGTCAGCAGCAAAATTTGCCACGAACCCTCTCGATATATTGCCCACCCGTCCTAGCAGGTTGTTGATCCCGTTAAGGACGGTGGTGCGATCGTTGGAATTGATGCAAGGCGCGGTAGTACAAGTTCCGGTCGTACCAGTTTGTGTCGGCACATTAAAGCCGGTGAAGCTGGAATTAACTGCCGTGCTGAAATCGACGGCCAGGGACGCGTTCTGGCTGCCGATGGAACCACGACGATCAATGTGGCGACCATAGCGAAGGTTGGCGCCCCACTTAAAACTGTGTGCACCGGAAGTCATACTGAAGTTGTCTGCCAACTGGAAAGTGGTGAGGAAACGACCGTTGCCGGAATAGTTCGTGTTCGGCAATGAAATGCCGCTATTGAGACTGGCGGCGTCAGACCGAGAGGTAGCGCTAGTCACGAACGGAGGATTGGAGGACGAATTCGGATCCGGATTAATGAAGTCAAACCCAAAACGATTGAGCCCAAGGATCAATTCGTTTGTCATGCGCGGCGACAGATTCCACCGGTAATTAATGGCTAAGTTCCTGGGCCGGCGAATGGTATCCACGACGTTCGGTGATCCCGGGAAAAGCGCCCACCCAGAGTTAGCAAAGTCGCCGATAGTGTTCTGATGTCCAGAAGACCAGCGGCCAAAAATGGAATGGTTCTGATTGAAGACGTGGTCAATCTTTACTACCTCGTCCACCTGTCTTTCTTCTTCGCCTGCTTGCCAGGTGAATCGCGCAATGTTCAACCCGTCTCCCGCAGTGAAGTCGTTGGGCAGAGGAGTTTGCCCCAGAAGAGCGGTGATGGTGGGATCCAGCCCGAGAGCCGCCGGGTCCGACGTGGCAACATTGTAAGTACTGATAGGAATACCTGCGACGACGTTGCCGCTCGCGTCCACGGAGGCGTTTGTTACTCCGGCGGGGTTATTGCGGCAATTTGGAGAAAACGTGCAGGTATTGTTCACGAACCTGAAAGTGCCGGCGCGAGCCGATGCGGTATAGACGGGGGTGGAGACCAGCCTGGTGCGGCTCGTATGTAGCAACTGAATATTGGTGAAGAAGAAAGTCTTATCTTTAATGATCGGACCGCCGACGCTTCCGCCATAAATGTTCTGAACGAATTGTGGGCGTGGAAGAACCGGGGTCGCCACCTTGTTGGCATACTCGTTGGCATTGAGTGCCGGCGTTTGATAGAACCAGAAACCGGTTCCGTGGAATTTATTCGTACCGGATTTAGTGACCATCGTGACCTGCCCCCCACTATTTCGGCCGTACTCGGCTGTGGGGTTGGCAGTGATGACCCGGAATTCCGCTACTGAATCTGGATTGGTCCGGATTGGCGCGAAATTGGATCCTCCGGTACTGGTCTCATTGATGTCCACCCCGTCGAGGGTGAAATTCCAAGCGCGATCGCGCGATCCATGTACGTGTACACCACCGCCAGCTGACTCTCCTAAGGTGCTGACGACTCCGGGCTGAAAGTTCAAGAACGTCAAGGGATTTCGGCCACGAGAGCCGACGATGGGTAGATTCTCAATCGTCACTTGATCTACCAGGTTACCAATATTGCCGGAGGTACTGGTTTGGACTTGCTCCGTGGCCCCGCTTACCTCCACGGTCTCGCCCGCGGCGCCCACGTCGAGCGACGCATTCAGCGTCACCGGCTGGCCCACGGTGACGGCGTTATCGGTGGAAACGAACTTCTTGAAATTTCCGGCTTCCGCCGTCAACGAGTAAGTGCCTGACTGCACCCCATCAAAGGTGTAATTACCCGTGCTCGACGAAGTTGTGGTGAAGGCCACCTTCGTGCCCTGGTTGGTCAGGGTGACTTTTGCGCCCGGGATCACTGCACCGGTGCGATCTTGAATGGTTCCAGTCACGCGCGATGTGCCGGATTGGGCGAAGGCGCTGACACACAGTGAAAGGACAACGAGCAACGCTACGAATGGCTTCGTAAGCTTCGACATGGTTTTCTCCCTATTGGTGGACGAGGTACGGGCGCTGACAGGCCTCTTTATCTTTAAGGAAACAGGCTGGGTATATAAAAAAGGAATCCGGTTGTCAACGTTATTTGAAAGGATACGGGCTGTGCCTTAATCTCGGGTTACGATTTTCTGCCGGTTGCCGGCATCGACTATCATGGCCGGATGAGTATGCGGCTCTCCCGACGAATCGCGCCCTTGCTGGCGGCCGCCATTACTTTTCTGATCGCAGCCAGTGCGCTGTCCATCGCGGGGTGGGGGCCAGCGGGCCTGGCGTCGGCAGCGAGAAATACTGCACGCTTCTCCGGCGTGGTATTCGCGCTGGCCTTGATCGCGCGTTCCACCCGCTTTCCCCAACTCTTTGTGAAACGCTGGGAGATGTTTTTCGCCTTCGTCGCCGCCCATGGCGTGCACTTTGCGGCAGTACTTATGCTCGCCGTTTTTGATCAGACCCACGAGCTCCATCGGATGGAGCCCAAGCCGGCCGGCATACTGCTGGCGGGATTTGGCTTATTGCTCATGGCATCCGTTACCGCTGGAAAACCCGCTTCACCGTTTCAATCACGTGCCCATACACTCTTTTTCTATGGGCTGGGCGTCATCTTCCTGGTGGGATTTGGATCGAGAGCGGTTCACTCGACCACATCGGCAATGATGATGGCAGTCGTGATCGCCGCATTCATTTTGCGCGCTCTGCCGCGCAATGGCGTCACCGCTCCCGCTACCGCATCCACGCCCTAGACGGCTGCTGGGATCCGTTGGCGAGAAACCAATGCCTCGGAAGAGACGCTTGCGCATCTGTTTTGCGAGGTTACCAAACGTTAGCAAGCGACAGAGCTGATGCTGGAGTTCGGACTTCACTTCAGGAAATCTGGATGCGCTCCATTTTCAGTATGCGCACCGGGGGAACCAGCTTCTGCCCCTTTGACGGCGCGGCTTGAATCTTGCGGACCACGTCCATCCCCCGGGTTACGCGGCCGAAGGCCGCGAAGCCTTGACCGTCAGGATTGCGCTTTCCGCCAAAGTCGAGCTCCGGCTGCGGCCCGATGCAGATGAAAAAGTCGGAGGTGGCGGTGTCCGGGCCGTCGCGGGCCATGGAGATGGCACCGTCCCCATGCTTGATGCCAGTGGCGTTCGTGCGCTCGAGCGCGATAGCAGCGAAACCATTCTTAGCTTGCGGATTGGCCCCGCCTTGGATGACTTCGATCTTTATCTTGTTCGTGGGCTGATTGTCGGGCAGCGTAGTGACCGTGCGATGAAAGACGCCGTCGGTATAAAAGCCGCCGTCCACATACTTGAGGAAGTTAGCAACGGTGACGGGCGCATGGGCCGGGTCAACTTCAATTTCGATACTGCCGAGCGAGGTGGTGATCCGGACTTGAACGGGCTTTGGCATCTGCTCCTGGGCGTAGCTGATCAAGAGACAAGAACAAAAGGCGATAGCTGTCCAGCAGGAGCGCATAGATTGCGATTATAGCGTTGGTTGTGCGCTAGCGCGGATCACTGCCACAGCACACTGCGATCAATCTTCTCTATCCTGTCGATTCCGGTCAGCGCCATGGCCATCTCGAATTCATGGCGCAGGATGGTCGGGACTTTCGTCACGCCCGCTGCGCCTCCCGTCGCTAAACCATAGAAGACCGGACGGCCAATGAGGACGGCATTCGCGCCGAGCGCAAGTGCCTTCAGCACATCGGTACCGCGACGGACACCACCATCCATGAGCACCACGA
>DATLCI010000170.1:0-12713 GCA_035526435.1 Terriglobales bacterium | reverse complement strand
CCCAGTACGGCAGTGACAAGCCGGATCTCCGATTGCCCGCGATGACGGACGTCAAAGACGCATTCGCGGCTGAGAATCTAGCTGCGCTGGGAATCGACGCGAATCTTCCCGTAGTTGCGGTTCGCATCCCGGCGGTGGGTGAGCTATCCCGCAAAGAGCACGATGACCTCAAGCCGATCTACGCCGAGCGCAAAGATGCAAAGGTGATCGACGACTTCAAGCGGCTGGAAAAATCTTTTCCGGATGCGGTGGCGAAAGTTCGGAGCAAAGTGGCCGCGCAAGCTGACGATTTCCTCGTGATCGTCGCGGGCGGAACCGTCCCGGAGGAGCATAAGTCCGCGGGCGGAGTGAAGCCCGAGGTCAAGCAGCATGATCAGGCGGTATTCACCGCTGCGGGATACATCCGCCTCACGTTGGCGCAACGCTTTGCCGCGCGGCACAAGCTCTTCGAGAAGACTGGGGACGTCAGCAAGGACCTCCGCTGGATCTGGGTGACCGATTTCCCGATGTTCGAGTGGGACGAAGAGGGTCAACGCTGGGCCGCGGCGCATCATCCATTCACCTCGCCGCATGAAGAAGATTTGAAGTCTGGCCGCCTGGAATCAGACCCCGGCGCGGTGCGCGCGCTCGCGTACGACGTCGTTCTCAACGGCACTGAGCTTGGTTCGGGCAGCATCCGCATCCATCGGCAAGACATCCAGAAGCAGATCTTCCGCGCCCTCGGCATGACCGACGAAGAGGCGAAGTCGCGCTTTGGATTCTTCCTCGACGCTCTCGAATACGGCACGCCTCCCCATGGCGGCATCGCCCTCGGTTTAGACCGAATCGTCATGATCCTGGCGGGCGCGGATTCATTGCGTGAGGTCATACCGTTCCCCAAGACGGCGCAGGCGAAAGATCTCATGGTGGACGCGCCTACGCCGGTAAGCGAACAGCAATTGAAGGACTTGGGGATCAAGGTCCGCTCGTAGACGCGTTTTTCCAGTTGCTCTCCGCTCGCTGTGGTTAAATCAGTGAGTTGAATCCTGTCCTTCTGACTCGAATCCATGGGCCGCATCCACGTCCTTTCCGAACACGTTGCCAACAAGATCGCTGCCGGTGAGGTGGTGGAGCGTCCATCGTCAGTGGTGAAGGAGCTCCTGGAGAACTCACTCGACGCCGGGGCCACCCGGTTGCGCATACAGATCGAGGCGGGTGGCAAGAAACTCATTCAGGTCACCGACAACGGCACTGGCATGGTACGCGACGATGCGATGCTGGCCTTCGAGCGCCATGCCACCTCGAAGATCAAAGATGCGGAAGACCTGCTGAATATCTCTACGCTGGGGTTCCGTGGTGAGGGCTTGCCATCGATCGCCGCGGTTTCACGTTTGTCGCTCGAAACACGGGCTACGGGCGAAGATTCAGGGACGAGAATCGAGATTGCCGGCGGCAAAATACTGAAGATCGAAGAGGCCGGGCTCCCGCCGGGGACGTCAATCAGCGTGAAAGACCTCTTCTTTAATACACCTGCGCGCAAGAAATTCCTGAAGGCGGAATCGACCGAGCTTTCACATATCGCGTCTCTCGTCACACACTATGCGCTGGCGCATCCGGACAAGCATTTCGAATTACATTCCTCCACGAACGCCATGCTGATGGCACCGCCGGTGGAGTCACATGCGAAACGCATCTACCAGATCTTCGGCAAAGAGACGCTTGACCAGCTGTTGCCATTAGCGGCTGAACTTGACCTTGAACGCGTGGGCATACCGGAGCCGCCGCCCTGGCGACGCAATGAAGAATATGAAAAGCCGGCACCCGGGAAGTTGCGGCTGCATGGCTTCGTTTCGAAGCCAGAGATACAGAAGCTCAATCGCAATTCCATATTTGTATTCGTTAACGGACGCCTCATCCGTGATCGCCTGGTGCAGCATGCGCTGACCGAGGCATATCGCAACATCCTCCCGCCGACGGTGCATCCGGTGGTGCTGCTGTTTATAGACATGCCGGCGACGGAGGTGGATTGCAATGTGCATCCGTCTAAGGTGGAGGTGCGGTTCCGCCAGAACAGCGTGGTGCATGATTTCGTCCGAGACAGCGTGCGCGCCGCCTTGATCAAAGCGCGCCCGGTGCCGCAGTTTGCGCGCGAGATCCACGCGCAGCCATCGGCAGGACAGGCGCTCACCCCCGGCGCATCGTTTGAGGGCAGCCTCGCTGCAGCAGTCGCGCAAGGCGTGATGACTCCGCAAGAGGCGTTCGTGCTGCAAGCGCCTTCCATGCCGCCCATCAATGAACGCTTAGCTTTTGACGAAGGCATGGAGATCCGCGGGAATGCAGCGGTCGCCGCTATACGCATGGCGGTTTCGCCCGCGCCCATTCCGGTGAACGGAGCGGACCGTTGTGGAGGCGCCATCGCAGACGATGAAGAAGCGGTCGTCGATCTGACTGCGTTAGCCTCGCTCAAGGCATTGGGACAGATCCGCGAGTCTTTCATCCTCGCCGTGAACCATGATGGACTGTGGATCATTGACCAGCACGTCGCTCACGAGCGCGTGCTCTTTGAAAAGATTTTGATCGAGCGCGGGGAGAAGGCCGAAGGCCAGCGGCTGCTTATGCCGCTCATCATTGAGATGTCCCCGGGGCAGTTGGCAATCTTCACGGAGATAGCGGAGGAGCTTCGCGCCAATGGATTCGAAGTAGAGCCGTTCGGAGCACGCAGCATTGCGGTGAAGACCGCGCCGGCGGGCGTCGCAGCGGCAGACGTGGAAAAGATGCTGGGAGAATTGCTGGAGGAGTTTGAGCGCGAACAGCGCACGGAGGGCATAGATGCCGTCCGTCATCGTATTGCGGCGAGCATCGCCTGTCATGCCGCCATCAAGGTCAATATGCCGCTCGAACCGAAGAAGATGGAGTGGCTTATCCAGGAATTGGCCAAGACGGCGTCGCCGATGACCTGCCCGCATGGGCGTCCGGTGGTTCTGCGGTATTCTGTAAAGGACATACAGAAGGCCTTCAAGCGTATCTGACCGGATCCCCCATGTTTGAGAATGAATTACAGGACTTGCGGCAACACAAGTGGCGGGTCGACACGCCCACCCGCGCGGTTTTTACCGCCGACGATGCCCGCGAGTTCCTGCACAACGTAGGATTTTGCCTCGAATACCCTCTGCGGCACCCCGTATTAGCGCCCACTTTCATCGGCGCAGTCATCGGTTCCGAACAGAACCTGCCCACGGCGAAATACGCGTTCATCCATCCACGGGCCAAGGAAGCCGGCGAATTCAAAGACCGCTTGTTGCGGGAAAAATCTGCATTTGAAGCCGGGTTCGGGGAAGATGACAACCTGCTGATCTCGGCGCTGGAGTTTCCATATTTTTATTCGCTGATCGGCGATCGCAATCCGAAGATCCCGCCCAGCGCGGGGGAGCGCGGCGAGCGGACGTTGCTGAGGCGGGCTTTCGAATTGATCCAGGAACACGGGCCCATCCTTGAGACTGATCTGCGCGAGCGTTTGGGAGAGACCATCTCCGACGTTGCCCTGTCGCGGACGTTGAGCGAATTGCGGCAGAAGTTGCGCATCGTCCGCATTGAGGAAGCCGGCGGCGCCATGGTCTGGGACCTCTTGATGCGATGGTCGCCGGAAGTGGTGAACCAGGGCAAACAGATATCGGCGCAAGAGGCGCTCTCAGCGCTGGTATCAAAGTATTTAGAAACATGTATCGCGGCCGACCAGAAGGAAGTAGAAGAATTCTTCGGCCATCTGGTTCCGCGCTCGCGGGTAACGGAAGTGATCAAGGCCTTGCTCGGCGCGCGCGAGTTCGGATTCATCCAAGTCAACGGAAAGACCCTATTGCGAAATACTCCGCGCCTCACTGCTGAAGAAAAAGCCGCGCAGATCGCGGCAGCCGCAGCCCCGAAGCCGGAAGGCCGCGCCAATCGCTCTTACCAGCCGCGTGCTGAAGGGGAAGAGCCGAAGCGAAATGTTTGGGAGAAGTATGGGCCACGCTCAGATAAGTCAGCTAAATTCGATAGGCGCGCGCGAACAGGCGACCGCGACGAGCGGCCATGGAAGAAACCGGAAGGTGGCAAGCGGCCTTTTGCTGCGGGCGGCGCCAAGCGCGAATGGAAAAAACTTGAGGGTGCAAGCCGTTCTTTTGCCGGACCCAAGCGTGAATGGAAGAAGCCTGAGGGTCCGCGCAATTTCAAGAACCCTGGACCGAAACGCCCCGGGCAGAAGCCCGCCGAAGGCGAGGTAAGCGGAGGACGGGCGCCAGCGGAGCGCGGTTTTGGTGGCGGCATGCGTCCACCCAAAAAGTTTGGTGCGCGTCCGGAGTGGAAGAAGCGTGACGACTTCAAGCCCCGCGAGGGCAGGCGTCCGGATGGGAAGAAGAAGGCTGAGGGTTCCCGTGACGTCGCTCGTGACCCCAAGCCTGGTTCGAAGTTTGGCGCGAAACGTCCGTGGCAGAAATCGGGGGAAGTTGCAGAAGGCGTCCCGCGGAAGCGCAGCTTTACTCCGTGGCAGGAGCGTCCTGCGAGTGATCGGCGGCCGAGAAAGTTTGGAATAAAACGCGATGATGCAAAGGCCGGCGCTCGTCCCGAGTGGAAGCGTGCTGCAGGCAAAACAGACTGGAAGAAGAAGAAACCTTTCAGTGCAGGTGACCGTAAGTTTGCCGGCCCCAAACGTCCGTGGGAAAAGTCTGCTGAGGGCTCAGAGGGTGTCCGTCCGAAGCGCTCTTGGCAAAAATCAACTTCCGCTGCCGGCGATGCCAGAGAAGGTTCTGGGAGTGAACGTCCTCCTAGACCCGCGGCCGGTGGTCGTGAGGGTAGACCGTTCAAGAAGACTTCCGGCCCGGGCGGCTTCCAGAAGCCGTTCAAGAAAGGTTTCAAAAAACCATTCAAAAAGAGTTCAAGCGGCTTCGGCGCCAAGCCCCGTCCGCGGAGGCCCGCTTAGATGCGTCCCAGAGGATTGGTGATTGCGATCGACGGCCCCGCCGGCGCAGGGAAGAGCACGCTGGCTTCGCGTATCGCGCGCAAGCACAATTATTTGAACATTGAGACTGGCGCCATGTATCGCGCCTTGGCGCTGAAGGCGATCCTTTCCGATGTCTCCTTCGACGACGAAGGCGCACTTCTGACCCTGGCTACCCGGTCGCATATTGAACTACAGCCAAAGATCGACGGTAACCGAGTCCTGCTGGACCACAGCAACGTCTCGGACCGGATCCGCGAGCAGGACGTGACCAGCGCCGCATCGCGAGTTTCAGTCCATCCGAAAGTGCGCGAATGGATGGTGGCCCGCCAGCGCGAGATGGGCGCGGCTGGCGGCGTGGTGATGGAAGGGCGCGACATTGGCACCAAGGTGTTCCCGGATGCAGACGTAAAGATATTCCTGGATGCCGCGCCGGAAGTGCGCGGACAGCGCCGGTTCGAACAACACCAGATGGGGTCCTCGCAACACGCGGCGTCAGTCATCGCGGAAATGAAGGAGCGCGACCAGCGCGATCGCAGCCGCGTGAATTCCCCGCTGGAAGCCGCGCCCGACGCGGTGATCATCGATTCCACTTCAATGTCGCTGGATCAAGTGATCGCGCGGGCGGAGGCACTGATCGAAGCGAAGTTAAAGACTCTCACGCAAAAATAAAAAAAGGGACGCCGTTAAGCCCCCCTTTTTTTGCTTATGGCTGGTTAGTTCCTGCGCAACTCGATAGCGCCGCTCTCATTGTTGAGCGTCAGCTTCGGGCCACCTTTATTGACCGTACCGGTGGCGCGCACTTCGCGATGGTCATCAGTCTTTGTGAGTTCGAAGTCGGTCTCAATCTCACCATGGCGCGCCCGCGCATCCACCAGGAAGCCAGCGGCCTGGGGCATCACGATCTTGATGCGGCCTTGCCGGTTGCTGACTTCCAGGTTGCCGAAGGGCGCCTTGGGATGAAGCTCAACCTCGCCGCGCTGGTTCTCGACGCGGAAATCGCCGCTGATCTCTTCCAGGTGCATGTCCCAGCCGCGGTTGGCATTCATGCGAAATGGCCCAGTCATGGAGTTTCCCCGCATCTCGCCGCTTTCCATAGTCAGGTTGCCATCGAGCTTGGCTAACTCCATGTCTGTACGGCTGGATTTGAAGCGGACGCCCTTGGCCACCTTGGTAAAGTTGATGCCGCCAAAGAAATCGCCTTGCAATGAAGTGAAGCCGCCAATGTCACTGACGGTCACGTCGCCGGCCTTACCTTCCACGGTGACGTCCCCGCTTACCCGCTTCGCAGTGAAATCGCCATTGCGCATATGGATGTCCGCGCTGCCGGTGATGTCTTCAACACTGATGTCACCGCGCTGGCTTTGCAGCTTCACGTTGCCTTCACGTCCGAAGATAGTGATGTCACCGCGGGTGATCATCACATCCGCCAGGGCTTTTTTCGGGACCATGATGTCCAGATTCAGAGCAGAACCTTTCCACTCGCTGCGGCGGGTGGTGTCCACAGTCATGATGTTGTCCACCAGAGTAATGGTGGGGAGAACGGCCTGGTTCATCTTGTTGGCTTCATCCTGGTTGTCGGCGTAGATCACCTTCCGTTCGATCACGTGCAACTTTCCGTCGTTGCTGGCGGAGATCTTCACGTCGCCGCGGTCGCCCACCACCTTCAGGCTGGTGTTGGCGGGAAAATCACGGTCCAGAGTTTCGGTGAACTCATATTTTTGACCGAACCATTTGCCGAACTCGTCGTCCGGCATATCGATCTCGTTCCGCACATTGTTCCAGTTGACGTGTTGCGAGCCTTTGTAGGCAGTGGAAACACTGATGCCGAAGAGCACAAGGAAGATCAGCCCGATCACGCCGCCAGCCCCGATGCCGGGAGGCTGGACACCTTCCTGCCGGGCACGCAGGTATTCCACCAGGCGCAAGACGCCCCAGATGATGAGGAGTACCGGCCAGTAACGCGCGAAGATGACGAAGGCAGATTTTGCGGTCACGAATCCAGCATTCACCAGCAGAAATACCACGCCGATAGTGATGAGGATGATGGGCCCGAAGATCGAGCGGCGGCGCGGTGGCGGGTAATATGCGGGATTGGGGATGGGTGGCGGTACGCTAGCCATTTTGCACCTCAGTGTTCACAGGAGTCGTCGTCGTAGTCGGGGCGGGCGGTACCGGAGGCACCACGCCGGCGGGCAAACTGCCGGGCGGTATGTGGCCTTCCGTCGAGGCGCTGCCTTGCAGCAACTTGATGGCGCCGATGACGATCAGGATCACGGCGACGATGGTGCCACCGCGGACTGAACCGTGGGTCACGTTGGCGAGCAGCAACATCACGCCAAAGCTGACGAGCAATGCCGGGCCCATCATGTCATTCATCTTGCAACGGAGGCAGGGGCAATATCGATTTCGTATGTACATGTCCATGAAATTTTCCTCTCGCAACCAGGCTTATTGCAGCTGCAAGCGCTTGGCTCCCTTCCATAGTCCGATCACGATTAGGATGATCGGCCAGTATTGCCGCACAAAGTAGCGGTTGATGTCTCCCAGCAGGAAGAGCACCCCCAGTCCGATGAGCACGATGGCTCCGATAGGAGCTTGGGGCTTCGCGGGATCGCCCGGCGTGACCGGCGTTTCCAACCCGAAAAGGTTGTTGATACCGAAGATATCCGGCACCGGCTCTCCGGTGATGCGCGCCTTCGCCGTCTTGTAGGCGTCCCAGATCATGTAGCCGATGAACAGCGGTATGCCGAAACCAAATGCTTCCCACTGGTCCGCTAACATGCCGAGTGCGACCAGAATCACGAAGTGGATTACGCCCTTTTGATACTGGCCGTTATAGAAGGCGCCCACTCCGGGGATCAAGCCCAGGAAGGCGGCGAGCGTTGGGTTCGGTAAGCCCTTGGGCGGAATGCCCGCCGCAGCCACAGGGTCCGGAGGCAGCGTGCCAGCGATGCGTGCGGCAATACATTCTTCGCAATAGATCACGCCGCGCACATCGCGCTTGCAAGCTTCGCAAAGCGGTTTGCCGCAAGTACGGCAGAAGGCGCTGGCTGCTACTCCGGTATGGTTTGCACAAGTCGTAGTCATTAGGACGATCTCCCCTCAAGCTCAGGATTCTTCACCACCGGCACTTCACCAGCATCCAGCTTTGCCATCACCACGTCCGTTTTTTCCAGACTGTACTTTTCGTTCTGTTCTTTCGGAGGGTTCTGGCTGCTGTCGTCCTGGTTCGTGCCGTCCTTCTTCTGCTGCTGCTTGTCGCCGGCAGGAGCAGGTGTGGTCTGCTCTTCGGAGGTCGCCGCCTTCTTCAGCTCACGCACTCGCGTCTCGAACTCATACACAAAGCGGATGTTCTCGTAGTACTTCACCACTTTCGCGGTGGTCTCGTGATACTGCATCGAGGCCGAATTGGTGATTGCGCTCGGCCGCAGGTCCAGATTCTTTACATCCTTCCAATTGACGCCGGCCACGTTCAGGAGCATGGAGACGGAGAAGAATGCCATCGCGGCGGTCATCGCCAGCCGGGGCTGGAGCAGCGCCGCAAACCCGGGAGCCAATCCCGAGGTTACGCGCTGCCACCATCCGGGGTCGGTGGTCAGGCTGGGAGTACCAGCCTTGATCTTCGACTCCACATGCGTGGTAGCGGCCAGGATGTTGTGCACGAGGTTGGCCGGTGGTTCGACTTCCGGTAATGCCTTCAGCCAATCCATCCCGGCTTTTGCCTGGGTGAACAACGTTCCGCAGTCCATGCAAGCTTCAGCATGCGCGCGGAAGGTCTCCAGTTCGGCACCCGCCATGGCTCCGTCGAGTAAGTCGGCGAGCCGGGCGTCAAAATCAGCGCAATGAACGCTGTTTGAGCCTCCGGATTTGCTTTCATAAGTCATCAGTTCACCTGCCTATAAGTACGCGATAACAACCGCGCCAGTTCCGTTCTTCCGCGATTTATCCGGGATTTCACGGTGCCCTCCGGGACCTTCAAAGCCAAGGCGATCTCCCGGTAGTCCATATCCTGTAAGTCCCTTAGAATCACTGCTTCCCGAAGGTCGGGAGAGAGCTTTTCCAAGGCCTTCTGCACCATCTGCTGGGTCTGTTGGGTTGCTACCCGGGCGTCCGGGGTAGGTTTTGGGTCCTGAATCTGGTCACTCAGCGTCATTCCATCGTTTTCTGCAGAGAGGCTGGCGTCCATGGAATCGGTCATGCGGTCTTGCTTGCTCTTGCGGAAATGGTCTACCAGCAGATTGCGGGTGATGGTCGTGATCCATGTGGTGAAGGCACCCTTTTCCAAGTCATAACTGTTCAGGGTGCGGTAGATCTTGATGAAGACCTCTTGGGTGAGGTCCTCGGCGTCGTCCGGAGAATTGGTAAAGCGATAGCAAATGTTATAGATACGCCGATTGTTCATGCGCACAATGTCCTCCCAAGCGGATGAATCTCCGCTCAGGCAGCGCTTCACTAATCCGGCGTTGAGGGTGCTCTCGTCCAAACCTGTCCTCTGGGGATTGTACGTTGCTGCTTTTCATACGGAACCTGCGGTGACGAGGTTCCTGATTTTGTTGAGGAATGGGATTCTAACAGGGGTGAAATCACATATTTGCGCTGGACCTCAGTCGTCCGTCGGCGAGAGGACTCGAGATTCTTCTGTGTTACCCTTCCTCGATTTCAACTTCCTTCCGAGGTTTGCTCGATGTCTCCCAGGCGTCTGGTCGTGATGTGGTTGCTGGCTGTCTCGTTATCATTTGCGGGTTCCGATCCTTTATCGCCTTCAGCCAAGTACGACCCGGCTATCCCGACGCTCGAGAAAGTTCTAGGCTACAAAATGGGAGAGGACTTTACCTCTCACCATTTGCTGACCTCGTACTATCAGGCACTAGCGGCCGCAAGTCCGAGAGTAAAGATCGAAGCGTATGGAAAAACTGCCGAGGGTCGTCCGCTCAATCTAGTCATCATCAGCTCACCCGAGAACCTTGCCCGCCTGGCTGCGATCAAAGAATCCGTCGCGCGCCTGAATGATCCGAGAAAGACCAACCAAGCGGACGCCGACGCAATCGCTGCTTCAACTCCGGTCATCGTGTTTTTGAGCTATGGGGTACATGGCAATGAAGCATCGAGCGCGGAAGCGGCGATGCAGGTTGCTTATGAGCTCGCCGCGAGCCAGGACACGGCAAACCTGGAGCGGCTGCAAAACTCCGTGATCGTCATTGATCCGCTGGTGAATCCCGACGGTCGCGAACGCTTCGTCCAGGGCTATCGCTCAGTAAAGGGCGCTAACGCTATCTCGGACCGCTTCGCCGCGGAGCAGCAAGAGCGCTGGCCATCCGGGCGTTACTCGCATTACCTCTTCGACCTGAATCGTGACTGGACATGGCAGTCGCAGGCGGAGACGCGCGCGCGCGTAGCCGCTTACCGGTCCTGGAGCCCGCAGCTGCACGTTGACTATCACGAGATGGGAAGCGGCGGAAGCTATCACTTTGCGCCTCCGGCCGAACCCATCCTGGATTCGCTCAACACGCCCATGCACAAGAAATGGTTTGAGCTTTACGGAAAGGCCAACGCGCAGGCTTTTGATCAACAGGGTTTCCGTTTCTTCACCCATGAAAACTATGACTTGTTCTATCCCGGTTTCGGAGATTCCTGGCCGCTGTTAAACGGCGCCATCGGCATGACCTTTGAGCAGGCGGGCGGCCGCGCCGGTCTTTCCCTTGAGCTCGCCGACAATCAACGGACGTTGACCCTGCGCGATCGTGCGCTGCGGCACTTTGTGACTTCGCTGGCGACGATCGACGTGACGGTCAAAAACCGGGTCGAGCGCTTAAAAGATTATTACGCTTTCCGCAAATCAGCGATAACGATGGGCGAACAATCGGCCGAACGCTTCGTGTACATCGTGCCTGGCGGCGATGCCGAAAGGGCTGAACGATTGGTGAACAGCTTGTTGCGTCAGGGTATTGAAGTGCAACAAGCGAAAGGAGAGTTCGAAGCTGCGCGGCTCACCAACTATTGGGGACAGAAATTCGCCAACAAGAAGCTCTCTTCCGGTGCCTACGTGGTGGATATGGCGCAGCCACTGGGGTATCTCGTCCGGGCATTACTGGAACGCGAAGCCAAACTTGAGTCCACATTCTTCTACGATGTGACTGCCTGGAGCATGCCTTTTGCCGCCGGAGTGGAAGCGTACACGGGCGGACCGGCCGGGCGAGGGGAGTTCAAACCAGTCACTGCGGCCGTAACCCGAACCGGAGCTCTTGAAGGCGCGCAGGAAGCCACGGCATTCGTCTTTTCGTCCGAGCCCATGTCATCGGTGCGACTGCTGGGCTATCTATTGCAAGCGGACATCAAGGTTTTCACCAGCACTCAGGCATTCAAGCAGTCCGGACACAATTTTCCCATAGGGAGCCTCATCGTCCCGACAGAGTCGAATCCTCCGCAACTCGGCTTCAAGCTTAAGGCCCTGGCACAGAAAGCGGGCGCGGTAGTTTACGCGGTGAACAGCACCCGCAGCGATTCCGGCGTTGACCTCGGCTCGAACCGGGTCCGTTTCCTGCGGAAACCAAAGATCGCCGTACTCATGGATTCTCCGGTGAGCGCGACTGACTACGGATTCATCTGGCACTCGCTCGAACAGGTTTATGACGTCCCGTTCACGCCCATCAAGGTTGAGAACCTGGGCGCCGCCGACCTCAACAGTTACAACGTGATCATTCTTCCGCCGGACCAGGGAGAAGGCCGGGGATACGCGCGGGCGATCAGTAGCATAGGAAATCGGCTGGGTGACTGGGTAAGAAATGGAGGCGTGCTGGTGGGCATTCGGGGCGGCGCCGTGTTTGCTTCGAAGAAACGCTCCGGGTTGAGCAGCGTCACTTACAAATTCCTCGCGCGCGCTGATGAAGAAGCTCGCATTGAGGAAGAAAAGACTGCGCCCAAAAAAGACGAGCCCGGTTCATCCGAACCGCCCCCGCCGCCAAGCAAGGAGGAAATCGAGAAAGAGCGCGCCAGTCGGCTGGAACGCAAGCTGCGCAAGTATGCGGACAAAGAAAAGGAACTCCAGCGCGAATCAGTTCCGGGGACCATCCTGAAGACGCAGCTCGATAACACTCATCCGCTGGGATATGGGATGGCGGAGCAACTGGCCATCCTGGATCAGGATGCGCCCATTCTTGAACTTTCCGACAAAGGCGACAACATTGCGTATTTCCCGAAAGAGGGAGTGAAGCTAAGCGGCTTTATCACTGCGGAAAACGAAAAGAAGCTTGGGCTCACCGCTTACGCGATCCGGGAGCGCCAAGGGCGAGGGTTCGTCATCCTCTTTGCCGACAACCCGGTGTTTCGCGGGTTTTGGGACGCAACGGACCGGCTGCTGTTGAATGCAATCTACTTTGGCCGGGTCACGAACCCCGGCGTTGAATAGCCCGCACATTTACGCGATAGCTTTGACTTGATGAGGCGGCTTTGAGAAGAAGGTAGCAGCCATATTCGCGGCGAACACGGATACGGCGGTCATTTCAATGATCGCTGAGAGGGGAAGCAGCTTCCACCCGAGGGCGGCGATGCCTTCATAGGCCACGACCTGTCCGGTCACGCGCAAGGCGCAGCCGGTGGAAAGTAACACCAGGCAAGTGAACATCAAGCGCTTGCTGAAGAGCAATTTCATGCCGGCGAAAGCGGGCAATACCCGCTGCCCAATGGCGAAGACCATCGTGGATACGAAGCCAACGGTCAAGGCGTGCCGCGAAGCGCCCCACCATCCATGATGATGGTCCAC
>DATLCI010000121.1:0-13911 GCA_035526435.1 Terriglobales bacterium | reverse complement strand
GGCTACACCATCGGCGGACCGGTCATCATCCCCGGACTTTACAATCCCGCGGAAAAGAAGACCTTCTTCTTCTTCTCGCAGGAATTCCGTCGGGTTCAAAGGCAAGCGACTCTATCTGGTTTGGCCCCCACAGCAGCGGAGCGCGCTGGTACCTTTACCCGCACCGTGTGCACTGCTCCTAACACTTTCCAGGCAACGAACGCTTGCCCCGCGGGCTCGACGGGTACTACCGTAGCCGCGATCAATCCCATTGCGCAGCAGTACATTACCGCGATCTGGGCGAATGTCCCTGTACCTACTGACCCCACTACCCACCAAATCTTTACGCCGGTAAGTTCCACCTTCAATCATCGGCAGGAATTGGCCAAGATCGACCACGTCTTTAGTCCAAACTGGTCAATATCAGGGCGCTATCTGCACGACACGATACCCACGGTGGAACCTGGTGGGTTATTCACCGGTGCCGTTTTACCCGGCGTTTCTACAACCACCACCGATTCCCCCGGCCGCACCTGGGTCTTCCGCTCGGTGAATAATTTTTCTCCAACGCTTTTGATGGAAGTAGGTTATGCGAACTCCTACGGTGCCATCATCAGCCGCTTGGCTGGGACCGTTTCCAAAGCAGCCTCGCCTGGAATCAATCCTCCGCTGCCGTTCCCGGTCACGTTGGCGCGCGTCCCTGCAGTCTCTTACACCCTCGGACCCTCCACCATCACTGGCTTCGGCCCGTATGATGACTTCAATCGTAATCACAACCTCTTCGCCAACATGACGAAGTCGCTCCAGAAACATACTTTGAAATGGGGCGGCAATTACTTCCACTATCAAAAGACGGAGAATGCCGGTGGCAATAACACCGGCACGTTTAACTTCACGAACCTCGGCGCAGTCAACGCGGGCCTCACCGGCGCAGCTCTGGCTGATGCTAACTTCCAGCAAACGTGGGCTAACTTCCTGGTAGGCGACGTCACCGCCTTCACCCAGGCGTCTTTAGACATTACGCCGAATCTGAACACTAATCAGCTGGAGTTCTACTTCCAAGACGATTGGAAGGTCCGCTCCAATCTCACTATTAACGCTGGCATCCGCTACTCGATGTTCCGCGAAGTTCACGATGAGAACGGTCTGCTCACGAACTTCGACCCTTCTCGCTACGATCCCACCAAGGCACCCACCATTGGGTCGACTGGCAACATCACATCTGCTGCCGGTACCTATGACCCGTTGAATGGCATAATCCTGGGTGGCAAGACTTCGCCTTATGGAAATAAGGTCGGACGCGAGGCCAATAACAATTGGGCTCCGCGCTTCGGCTTTGCCTGGGATCCTTACCGTAATGGCAAGACTGCCATCCGCGGTGGCTATGGCATCTCCTACGACTTTTACCTGGTCGGCATCTACGAGCAAAACTCGTTCACCAATCCGCCGGTCGTGGACAACATCACCATCAACAACACCCGGTTCGAAAATGCTTCAGCGGGAGCTCCGGTCATCAGCACCGCGGTGCGCAGCCTCCGTGCGACGCCGACCACCGGTAAGACGCCAAGCGTTCAATCCTGGAGCTTGGACTTCCAGCATGAATTACCAGGCGGCATCGTTACCGGCATCGGCTACTACGGCAACGCGGGTCGTCATCAGATCGGAATCGTGGACCTGAATCAGCCGCTACCGGGTCAAGTGACGATCGTTAACGGACTTCCAAGCACCAACGCTGCTGCAGGGCCTATCGTGCATGTGAACCAAGTGCGTCCATATAGAGGCTTCGGGCCGATCGGCGCGATCTTGCCGATTTTTACCTCTAACTACAATGGCTTGCAGGCGAACGCGCAGAAACGCTTTAAGGGTGCCAGCCAGATCAGCGTGAATTACACCTGGTCGAAGGGCATCACCACCTCGCAAACCGACCGCAGCTCCGCGCCGCAGAATACTTATGACCTGCGCGCCGACTACGGTCCGTCCCAACTTGACCGTACGCACATCTTCACCACCAACTTTGTCTGGGAATTTCCCTGGATGAAGGAGCAGCGTGGAGTCCTAGGTCACATCCTCGGTGGTTGGCAAACATCCGGAATCGTGAATATCTATTCCGGCTTGCCTTTGACGGTCATCACTTCTGGACTCGACCCAGCTGGCCAAGCCATACCTGCCGGCGCAGCCAGTGCCCGTCCTGACTTGATCGGGAATCCGTATGGCGACAAAGGAATTGATTTCCTGAGTGGGCCGACTTGGTTCAATACGGCTGCCTTTGAAAACGTTTGTCCTTCCGTGGCGGGGCCAAAAGTCGTGCTCGTGCCTACTACGACCAATCAATTCCGCTGCTTAAACTCACGTCCGGGCAACTCACCGCGGGGCGTGGTTCGTGGGCCTGGATTCAACCGGGTCGACCTGTCTCTCTTCAAGAACATCAAAGTGACAGAATCGGTGAAATTGCAGTTCCGGGCAGAGAGCTTCAACCTTCTTAACCACACCAACCCAAGCGGCGTCGGCACCTCCATGCAGACCCCTTCCACCTTCGGTCGTATCACCAGCTATCGCGATCCGCGAGAGCTGCAATTCGGCCTGAAGCTGAACTTCTAGTCCACTGTATCCAAAACAGAACGGAGCCCCTCAGGGCTCCGTT
The DNA here is from genome assembly GCA_035526435.1 of Terriglobales bacterium. Classification (GTDB taxonomy): domain Bacteria; phylum Acidobacteriota; class Terriglobia; order Terriglobales; family Acidobacteriaceae; genus DATLCI01. The sequence continues at coordinate 11,291 of DATLCI010000121.1, read as the reverse complement.
TTTTTTGCTTTGAATATTATCTACTTGGTTAACAATCCCATTTTGTTACTAAAATAATGCTGAATTCCAATTCGGGATGAGTTATATTAGTGCAGTCGTTCTACGATTTACTTTCCCGGGAGGGGTACTCGTGTCCAAGTTCACTCGGTCTATGGCGATTGCAACGGTTTGCCTTCTGCCTTTCGGCCTCATGCAGGCTGAGATCCAAGGAGCAATGCTTTATACGCGTGGAATGGTGAAGATCAATGGTAGTGCGGCCCGCGTGAGCGCCCCGATCAAGTCCGGCGATTCCCTGCAGACCTCCACCGACGGCACCGCTCAGATCGTTGCCGAGGGAACATTTATCCAGGTCCAGCCCGATTCCTCCGTTACCTACAACCGCTCATCGATCACCGTCCAGGACGGCGTCGCCACTATTGCAAGTGCCAAGGAATTGACCGGGCAGGTCAGCAGCCTGCGCGTATCGGCCATCACTCCGTCAGGCGTGCGTTACGCTCTGCGTAATCAATCCGGGCGCGTGCAAGTAGCCGCTTTGATGGGCAACGTCATGGTCCGCGGTAACAATGCCCTGGCGGTTGAACTGAAGCCGGGCGAAGTCTACACCCTGGATACCAACAGCAGCTCGCCTGATCCTCAGGGAGGCGACAATCGGACCTTCTTCGGGGATGACGCTGGCCTTACCTTCGTTATCAGTGCAGCCGTCATTTCGGGCGTGATCCTGGGCGTGATGAATGCTATCTCGGTCAGCCCCGCAGGACCGTAGACGCAACTTATGTTTAATAGTGAAAGGCGTCTCTTCTGAGACGCCTTTTTTTTGTTTCACGTCCCTGGCTACTTCTTAGGCTTTGTCGCCCACAACACGTTAACGATCTTCCATTCTCCGTCTATTTTTGCCAGGTGCATGTAGTCGACCCAGCCGGCCATTTCAGCGCGGACCGTGGCGGCGTTCTGGAAGATGTCCAATACCTTTACGTCTTTCATTTGCTTATCCGGAGGAGTGGTTTTGCCTCCACCCTGGCGCGTGTACTGCACCAGTTGGTCGGCTGAAAGCGACTGCAAAGTGGTTCTTCCCGTGGTCGGATCATTCCTGGCGATGCGCTTGGCCAGTTCCGGATGCACCGCCGATTGCATGCGGTCGCCATTCGCTTCATACCAGCCTTCAACGTAGTTAAGCGCCGCTTTGCGGATGGCCGCTTCTTCGGCGACCCGGGACTCAGGTGCCGCTTGGGCCCGGCAACTTACCGCCGCCAGCGTCAGTACGCATACTGCAAGTGTTGTCTTCATAGCTGCCTCGTGGGAAAGATGATCTAGCGGTTATATCACTACATGGACGGCAAGCAGCCTTGGCCGTTAGCACAAAAGCGGCGGCTGTGGCCTTTTGCTAAAATCTTAGAGTGCCGAACCCACTGCTTACCCGTGAAATACAAAAACGCCCCATCCAGGTCAAACTCCCTGGACGCGTGCTTTTTTTGACCGAGGACCCCGAATTGATCCGGCGGCAGTTGGCCGGTGAAGACCTCCCGTGGGACACGAAGAATCCGCAGAACAATCCGAAGTTGCGCGACGATATCTCTACGGATGAGATCACGCCCGCGCACTATTGTTTCTACTTTGATAAGACTCTGGGCGAGATCCCCTACCTGGGCCTAAAGTGCGGTGGTGAGGTTCCCATCGGCCGTGGCGACGTCAAGCGCGGAGGCTTTGTGGCCGCGGTGAGCGGCAAGCGTAGAGGCAAGGGCAGTAGTCGTGAGCAATCGCCTTATGCCGAACTCTGCGCGGGCATCCACTTGGTGATTGCTGAGAACATCGAGCGCATTTACAAGCAGAATTGCCAAAATTTGGGGGTATTGACCTCTACCAACTTCGAGCTGATCGACAAGATCCGCTCCGGCGAAGAGATCCCCCTAACTGAATTCACCCAGGGTGAGGATGAGATCACTCGGCAAGTGATCGAGTACGGCGGCCTCTTCCCCTTCAACGTTGCGCGCATGCAAGGCCGCGTCAGTCTGCCTCCCATTGACACCAAGAAGCGTCCCATGACGGTCGCGGAGAAGATCTTTTCCAAGCACATGCTGCGCGGCCCCAATGCGGTAGGCGTAGAAGCGGTGAAACCGGGCGATACTGGCTTCACCCGGGTTGATTTGAGGTTCAGCCATGAATATGTCACCCCCATGGCCGCCATCTTTTATGAACAACTAGTCGGCAAAGAGACGCCGGTCAATGACGCCTCTTCCATCATGTTCTTCCGCGATCACCTTACCTTCTTGGATGAAGTGATCTCGGAGGAAAAGAAACAGATCGGACTACTCGACCTCGCCGGACAGCTAAAGATCAAGCAGGAATCGTTCGCCAAAACCCAGGGCATTAAGCTACATGGCGAGCTGAAGGACCGGAAGGGTTCCGAGGGCATCTGCCATTCGATCATCGCCGAGAGCTATGCACTGCCCGGCCAGGTAAATGTCGGCTCGGACTCACATACGCCCCACGTTGGCGCTGTAGGCTGCGTGGCCTTCGGCATCGGAACTACCGACGTCTTCAACTCCTGGATCACTAAAGACGTTCGCGTGAAGATTCCCGAGTCCGTCAAAATCGTGATCCGCGGAAAACGCAGACCGAACGTCACCGCTAAAGATTTCATTCTCGCGATTCTCGCGCTCGATTATGTCCGTTCCGGCAAAGCTTTGGCCAAGGTAATGGAATACTCGGGTGAAGCGGTGGAGGCCCTCGGGGTAGATGAACGCGCCACGATGACGAACATGGCGGCAGAGATCGGTGGCTTTACCGGGATCGTGGCTCCCGACCAGAAGGTCGTCGAGTTCCTGGTGGAGCGGCGCGGCATGGATCGTAAGGAAGCGGAACGGCTGATCGAGGGAGTAGCCAGCGATCCGGATGCCGAATATGCGCATGTTATCGAGCTTAACGCCAATGACATCAGGCCCATGGTGGCGACGCCTGGCGACCCCGGCAATGGCAAATACGTCCGTGAGTTGAATACGCCAGTTCCCGTGGACATTGCTTATGGCGGAACTTGCACCGCCGGCAAGAACGAAGACATGGACATGTATGCTCGGGTCCTGCAGGATGCGTTGAAGAACGGCAAACGGGTCTCTGACTCTGTCGAGTTCTACATTCAGTTTGGCTCGCAGCAGACGCGCGAATATTGTCTGCGCAAAGGATATTTAGACATCTTTCAGAGAGCCGGGGCCAAGGTCATCGAGCCAAGCTGTGGTGCTTGCATCAATGCCGGCCCCGGCGTCTCCAGCCGCAGTGAACAGACGGTGATCAGCGCTCAAAACCGCAACTTTCCCGGACGCAGCGGCCCCGGGCAAATGTATTTAGCGAGTCCCCTCACGGTGGCCGCGACCGCGGTCGCCGGACACATCGTCGAATTCGAGCCGCAGCAGGACCGCGAACTCGTCTCAATCTAGATATCAGCTTGCGGAACCCTCTCATCCTGTCTAATATGGAATGTTGGGCTCAAGCATAATTTCTTCCCAGTGGAGCGACCGAAACAATGGCTTATGTGATCGCAGAACCCTGCATCGGCACCAAAGATACGGCTTGCGTCGATGCTTGCCCGGTGGATTGCATCCACCCTAAGAAGGACGCCGACAAGCATGCCGCGGCTGACCAGCTCTTTATCGATCCGGTAGAGTGCATTGATTGCGGCGCGTGTGTACCGGTATGCCCGGTTTCGGCGATCTTTGCCGCCGATGACTTGCCGGACAAGTGGAAGCAGTTCGCGGAAAAGAACGCGCAATTCTTCGGGCGCTAGTACTTTTATTATGGGAGACGCGCAGCGATGGCTGCGCGTTTTGCTTTTTTAGGCGGCAGATGCCCCCGTCTCCCCTTCCCTGCTTGCCGGAAGGAAGAGACTGAAGACGGTACCGTGGCGCAGCTTTCCGGTGCTGCTGCGGACTCGAAGCATTCCATTGTGTTTTTCTACGATCCCCTTGGTCACCCACATCCCCAGTCCCGTGCCAACATCTTCCTTGGTAGTGAAGAATGGCTCGTAGATATGGCGCAGGACTGCTGGATTCATGCCCGTTCCGTCGTCGGCGATCGTGACCTGGGCGCCATGAGGGGAGCCAAAACCCTTCACTTGTCGCACACGGATCTGCAGTCGTCCTCCATCGGACATGGCATCCGCAGCGTTAGAAACCAGATTTGAGAAGACCTGCCGCAATTCTCCGGGGAAGGCGGTCACTTCGCAGCTCTCGTCCATGTCTTTTTCCACCGTGATGCGCCGGTGAGTCAAACGCGCGCTGTAGATAGATATGACTTCCTCTAATAGAACGGCGAGTCTGGTTTTGACCGGTTGCGTGGTCTCGCGGTAGAAGCCCAGCGTCTGCTTGGTCAGGTGGGCCACGCGTTTAAGCTCTTGTTCCGCCATCTGCAGATAAGTTTCGCTGTTGGCCGCGTCCGTGCGCATCAGGTACAGCAGATTGGTCACGGCCTCCAAGGGATTGTTGATCTCGTGCGCGATGGTCGCTGCCAGCCGGCCCGTGGCGGCCAACTTTTCCGTCTTGCGCAGGGTATCTTCCGCCATTTTTCTGTCGGTCACGTCAAAAGCAGTCGCTAAGATGCACTTCTTGCCGTCGAACTCCACCACGTTGGCGCTGAAATCGAGCCAGCGCTCCTCGCCGTCCTTAGTGATGATCTTGTATTCATAGCGCAGTGGACAAGGTTCGCCCAAAAAGCGGGCTTTGGCGTTCGCCCGGACTCTCTCCCTGAAGTCAGGATGTACCAGCTCCCACATATCACTCGCCAGCAGCTCCTGCCGGGAGTATCCCGTGATGGATTCCGCCGCCGGATTGACGAATACCAGGCGGGTACCATCGTGGATGTAGATAGCGTTTGCGGCCGTTTCCGCCACGGCACGGAATTTTTCTTCGCTGGTCTTCAGCTCATCTTCTTTTTTCTTACGCTCGGCCATTTCCTGCACTACCCGCTTGCGCTCAGCCTCGGCTTGCCGGGCGAAAGCTTCCGCTCGTGCACGCTCCAGCCGCATCATGTCCGTTACGAACACTACGGTAAGATTTGCGACCACGAAGGCGACGGACCCTACCCAGGACGACGACGAAAATACCAGCGTCTGATAACGAGGCGGCACAAAAAGGTAGTTAGCGATCACCAGCCCTGAAGCCATAGCGAACAGTGCTGGACCTCGCCCTCCTAGATATGCGCTGAACGCCACCGCAGGAAAGAAAAAGACATATGGAAGCAGGTCCCCGATAAAACCGTCGAGCATACTGCGGGCGATGGCTGCGGCGCCGATTGCAACCGCTGCCACCCCATAACGGCGGAGGGACGACTGCTGGAACCAATCCACGCTGCTGACTCGGTTTTCCACTTGAGACGTTTGCTCCTGTTTCGCCCTGGCCGCCGATTTCTTAGATGCTAATTCTGCGGAACGCCGGCCATTGCGGCCGTCAGCAACAACACTTTCTTGATCCCTAAGTACAAGGGTTCAATCTCGCAGGATTCGGTCAGCGCATGCGAATCATCGCATGGCGCCATGCCGGTCGAGATGGCGGGCAATCCCGCCAAAAGCGCGATGTTGGCGTCGTTGGAAGCGGTCGGGGTTATCGGCGGATCTTCAAACCCCAGGGCTAGATGTACTTGCTCCGCCGTTCGGACTAATTCCGACTTCCGGTTCTCTGGCACTTGCGAAGCCGCCAACCGACTGAGCTTGTCGATGCGTACCGTCATCTTCTCCCGGAGGGCCTCTTCCTCCACGATGGCGTAAATCTTTTTCTCCAGCCCGTCGATCACCGACTGGTCCGTGGAGCGCAAGTCGAGGGAGAACCATGCATCGGAGGCCTTCGCATTGGGAACATCGGAACCGCCCAACATTCCAATATTGAGATTCGAGGAAGGGTTCCTGGGAACTTCCAGCGCATAGATCCGCTGGATGGCGCGCGCCAAAGGAAGCGTTGCCGAGTATGGCGGAGTGGCCGACCGGGTATGGCCTCCCGGGCCAATGAAATGGATCTGGTCATGGTTGATGCCAATGCCGCTGTAGGTAAATCCGCGGTAACCGCCATCCAGCGCGATGTAATGCTGAATGCGGCCTTTATTGGCCGCGATGTAAGTCTTCGCGCCGCGCATCGAACTCTCTTCTTCCACCGAGAACAGGAAAACTATATCGCCACGTGTCTTGAGCTTCGCCTGGTCCATCGCGCGGATCATCGCCAGCATCCCTTCGACGTTCCTCGTGTCGTCCCCTATCCCCGGCGCATGGATCCGGCCGTCCTTGATCACCGCCTTGATCTTCAGCCCGGGTTGAAAGACCGTGTCCATATGCGCGTCCACCACCACGGTCGGGCCACCTCCGGTTCCCTTGCGGGTAGCTATGAGATTCCCGGCATCATCGCGCCGGACATCTAGCTTCTGTTTGCGCAGGATCTTTTCAATCGCCTTGGCCCGTTCCTGCTCGAAGCGCGACGGTGCGTTGATCTCGGTGAGCTTGATCCACTCAGCTTGAATGTCTTGCTTGTGTTCATCCACATGTTTAAATGCGGCCTGTATCTCTGGCGAGGCGATGAGCTTATCGACCTTCGCACGGAGCTTGGACGTTTCACTCTGGGCGTGACCTAGGCTAAGCAGTACAGGGAAGAGTATTAGGCTGGCGAACCGGCGGTAAACCATTCTTATGCCTTTGGAACAAAAATCTGAATAAGGTAGAAACAAGACGCGGCGACAGCTGCGGAGGCGGGGATTGTCAGCACCCACGCCCACACGATCTTCTGGGCTACACCCCAGCGCACCGCCGACAATCGCTGTGTAGATCCTACGCCGATGATAGCGCCCGTGATGGTGTGTGTCGTGCTTACGGGAATGCCGAGGATCGCAGTTCCGAACAAAGTGATTGCGCCCGCGGTCTCCGCGCAAAACCCGCCCACAGGTTTCAGTTTCGTGATCTTTGAACCCATAGTCTTCACGATTCGCCACCCCCCAAAGTATGTCCCCAGGGCAATGGCCAAGTGAGCGCTAAGGATGATGGGCCAGTGGTAGGGGCCCCAATCCTTGGCAATCTCCTCTTTTGTTAAGAAACCGCCTGCAAACAACGCGCCTGCAATGATGCCCATGGTCTTCTGGGCGTCATTGCCGCCGTGCCCCAAGCTGTAAGCAGCGGCGGAGAGCAACTGCAACTTCCGAAACCAGGTATCTACAGAACGGGGAGCACTACTTCGGAATATCCATGACATCGCGACCATCAGGCCGAGCCCGATCACCATGCCCATCAGAGGCGCCACTACGATGAAGATCAAGGTCTTCGTCCAGCCTGCGGGGATGATGACGCCGAATCCTGCTTTAGCAATTCCAGCCCCCGCGTAGCCTCCGATCAATGCATGTGAGGAAGAAGTCGGTAAGCCGTAATACCAAGTAATGAGGTCCCACACTATCGCCCCTAGCAGGCCGGAGATAATGACCCAGGCCGTGATCTGGTCCACATGGAGCATTCCTTTACCGATCGTCTTGGCCACGGCCGTTCCCAAAAAGAACGCCGCAATAAAATTGAAGAAAGCCGCCCAAAGAACGGCAAGCTTGGGGGAGAGGACGCGGGTAGAAACCACCGTTGCAATGCTATTGGCGGCGTCATGGAAACCATTGATGAAATCAAAGGCAAGCGCCACCGCCACCGTGACCAGAACCAGGATTGTAGTTGCTTCCAACTCTGCGACCCCTCGATTCGGGTTTGCGGTTAAGCGCTCTTCAACACCACAGATTCGAGGACGTTGGCCGCATCTTCCGCCTTGTCGGTCGCCGTCTCCAGCACCTCGATCAGTTCCTTGATCTTGATGAGACTGATGGGATCCTTCTCTCGTTCGAATAAGGCCGCCAGCGCGGCCCGCCCGATCTGATCGGCTTCATTCTCCAACCGGTTGATCTCCACGCAGATCTCCAGCACGTTATCGTGTTTCTCCAGCATGGAGACTGCTTTGGAAAGCTGGTCTGCCTGCCGGATGATCACGCCGGCCAGCTCGGAGACTGCCGGCGGCGCACTCACGATCTTGTACATCACCAGCCGTTCACCAGCGGCGTAAACATAGTCCAGCACGTCGTCCAGCTTTGAAGCCAGTTGATGGATATCTTCCCGGTCGAAGGGGGTAATGAATGTCTGGTTGAGCTTCACCAGCACGGAGTGGGTCATGTCGTCGCCCTTATGCTCCAGGTCCTTGAGTTGCTTCACCCGGACTTCGACGTTCTCAAAATCATCCAGGATCGCCTTCAGCAGACGGGCTCCCTCACCGATGTTCGCGGCCATTTCCACAAACATGTCAAAGAACTTTTTGTCTTTGGGGACTAGACGAACCATTCCGCTGACTCCTTAGTAAGCTCGAATGCACAGTAGATTGAAGTAGCTGGACGAAATTTTAGGCAACTTACTATCGCATGGCCTGCCCACATGGTCAAACTTGCGGACTGCCCTCCAGCGCTATCCACTCGCGTTTGGCGCCGCGGAACAGGCTACGGATGGCTCGCACTACCCAGCGGACCAGCAGCACCGTGACTATCACGAATGCAACGGTCAACCCTGCCGCCCAGTAAGGGTGAGTCATGGCAAACCAGGTGAGACCGATGGCGGTCACGTCTTCAACCACGCTCAGCCCGATATTGGAGACCGGTTCAGGCGAAGTTGTGACGGCCGCTCGAACGGCAGTCTTGCCTCCGTGCGCCACTAGCGCAATAACCCCCGCAAGCAAGGCCGACATAGCCTGCTGCCCCGGAGTCATCTGCATGGTGGACGCATAGCCCATGTAGGCGGCGATAGGCACGCGAATGAATGTATGCAGGGCATTCCAGATGAGATCGAATGCCGGGACCTTGTCGGCGAAGAACTCAACAAAGAACAGGATGGAGGCAGCGCCTATGACCCACCAGTCTTGAAGCAGATTTAATCCCGTCGGCAGTGCCAGCAGTTGAAAACGGGCGAGCAGGCCTAGAGTCGCCACCGTGGCGTACACATTGAGGCCGGCGGCAAAGCTTGCCGCCACTACGGTTGCCAGGATCTCTTTGCTCGACAGGTCCATGCGCTGCCTCCTATTTACAAAGTTGAGATGCCTACCCTGCACGGTTGGAGTGCAATGAAAAAGGCCGCCTCGAAAGGCGGCCTAAATCCTTCGTGGTCAACCTTACAGCGTCGACTCAATCTCAAAACCCCAGGCTTCCAACAACGGCTCCGGGATGTATTTGGAGTTCTTGTTACGACGCGCCCACTCGCGCAGGCGGGTCGAACGGATGTACTGGTCGGGAGCAAGCTTGTACTCCTTCACAGCCTGTTCGAAAGACGTAACTGTAGGTATTACCGGGCCAATCGGCTCCGGCTTACCCCAGTTCGGATTTCCGCGACGCTTTGCCATCGTGTTTGATTCCTACCTTTATGATTATTAAGGTTTGATTCCAAAGAAACCCATAAGGATTCACAGGATGAACCCTCTCTGGCTGGTATCAACCTTGCCTTAAAAACCACTGATTCTAATGGGTTTTTAGGCCAAAAGCAAGTGTTTTCGCCTGAGGAGAGCCATAAGGTGCTAGGGACACAAATAGGCATTCTCCGAATCTGGCTCATTTACCGGATCAAAATGACTAATTCTAAAGCACTTAAATGGGAGGGCTCTCCACAGTGCAGCTTTCATTGCGGTCAGCGACCCGAATCACCCCGGTCTGGTCGCTGCAGAAGCTGCGGACGCCGGTGCTGCCGGGAGTTAGGGGCGATGCAGACACGAAGTAGCCTTCTGTCACCTTGTCTCCATCACTATCAATCGGGGTATAGGTGAATGTATAGCCAGCCTTACTGCCGCCGGCTAGATCGTCAGTAACCTGATAGTCGCCCGGGATATTCGTAGCTTTCATTTCCCTTAAGTCGTTGGGAAATGCCTGATTGTCATTCGACGCTTGATAAGCAAGGGCCGTCGCATTGATGGTGCGGATGGAGCGCACCGCTGAAGATTCATTTGCGGAGATCCTTGCCCGCAGCAGGTTCGGAATAGCAATCGCCGCAATGATCAAGATGACCGGAAGGGCCGCAAAGCTGAGATAGCCCATGATGAGCCCAGCCAATGCCATTCCTTCGCCCTTCAGGCGACCTAAGCTCTTCTTAATGGCTGAGCGTGAGACGTGTCCGAGGATGATGGCCGGAATGCCGGCGATGATGGGAAAGATTGTGAGCGAAAGGATTCCCAAGATCAAGCTGGCGACTGCTTTGGCGTCGGTCGGAGCGTCAGGGTCGGTCACCAGTGGAGCGCCTGAAGCCGAAGGCTGCGGAAAGGGACTGGCCGTCGGATCAAGAGGCGGTGGCGCGCCGAAGGCACCTACGCTCGCCGACGCGCTGCCTAAGGGCTGTCCGCATTTGCCGCAAAACTGGCTGCCGTCAGCGTTCTGATGCCCACACAGATTACAGAATGTCGCCATATACGCTCCTTCTGACTGGGCAGACACGTTAGGCCTTTGAGTCGGCAGGGTCAAGATTTTTCGGAGATTGGTGCCCGGGGACGGAATCGGACCGTCGCGCCCCTTGCGGGGCCCGGGATTTCAAGTTGAGCCCTCTTGCGGGCGTGAGCGTAAGCGGGAGCCCGCAGGGGAAATCCTGAGCGAGCGCAAGCGAGTCGAAGGATCTGGTGCCCGGGTCTTGCGGGCGTGAGCGTAAGCGGGAGCCCGCAGGCGAAATCCTGAGCGAGCGCAAGCGAGTCGAAGGATCTGGTGCCCGGGGACGGAATCGAACCGTCACGCCCCTTTCGGGGCCCGGGATTTTAAGTCCCGTGCGTCTGCCAGTTTCGCCACCCGGGCGGGCGAAGAAACATTTATTGTAAACCGGCGGGGCTGCGTCTCTTGCTAACCCGCTAAAAGCTGCGCGTCCTGCCATACTCCGTAGCGCTGGGCAGCGCTTCAATCCCCTTGCCTTCCATTACGTTCTGCATCTCCCGCATGAGCGCCGGATGGATGGCGGGGTTACCGGCCAGGACTTCCCGGCTGGCAATGTCGAACGGACCGCCCCAGAAATCTGTGACCAAACCGCCGGCTTCCTGCACCAGCAATACGCCGGCCGCGGTGTCCCAGGAGTTGAGGTTGAATTCCCAATAGCCGTCAAAGCGTCCGCAGGCGACGTAGGCGAGATCGAGCGCGGCGGAGCCGGCGCGGCGGATGCCATGCGTCTTCATGGTTATCTGGTGATAGAAGTGGATATTCGGGTTCTTGTGGCGCTTCTGGCTAGGGAACCCAGTGGCCACGATACTTTCACCCAGCTCCGAAGTCTTGGACACCTGAATCGAACGCTCGTTCATCTG
>DATLCI010000106.1:0-5352 GCA_035526435.1 Terriglobales bacterium | reverse complement strand
TCGGCGATGAAGCGATCACTGGCTGCGAAGGAGCGTCCAGCCATTAGTAGTTCTCCAGGATGTCCGCGACGAGCGTGCGCGCCATGTCACGCGAGAGGCGCTCGACGGCGGGCGACTCTTCCTCAAAGAACGATGATACCTCGCGCGAGACCTGGTACTGCTCGCGGAAAACGTAGTTGGGATTGTCGTAGAGGACCTTGCCGTTCTTGTCGGTCAGCACGATCTTCAGATTCACGGTGACCAGGGCGCTGGAGGCGCGTCCGGTCTGCGAATCGTAAGTCAGCGGCGCCAGTTGGGTGGTCACAATGGTGCCGTGCAAAGTGGCGTCGGCAGTGGAGTTCTCTTCGTTGAGGACGCGATACTTGGTGCGGCTAAGAAACTCGCGCACCACGGCTGCGGTCATCGTCTGCTCAATGCGGTAGGTCTGGGTCTGGTTGACGAAGATGGGGACGGAGATGGTCTGAACGCTCACGGGAATGCGGACGGCCTTGCCGGCGGTGTGGTATCCGCAACTGGTAAAGAGCATCGCGGTGAGGGCGATGAGGACGAGGAGCGGCCGTGAAGGTCGTGAGCGTCGGTACGCGGATGTCATGCGCGATCGCAAGGATTCCATTCTACGGGCTGGCTGCCAAGTGCTTAAGGTGGTGACAGTCGCCCAACAAAAAACTTTTTATGGGTTTAAGTTCGCCGTTTTCAACAACATGGTTCCAACACCTTCATTGCAAAGGGATGATTTGGTCGTCATAGAAAACAAAGAACTTAGATTTAGTTACTTAGTTACTGGTTTGTTATCCCCTTACCCCACCCCCCCGGTAATTAGCAGAATCATGAGGTTAGCGGCTGGTTATCCTCCAAGGCTCTGATTCGATGTGAGTTGCGGAGTTGATATCTGATTTCAAAGGGGTTCCCGCGTCTCGTATTCACAGCGGTTCAGAGCACGATCATTACCCTTCAAGTTAGCATTTTTGAAGGCGATTGGGTGGTTTTAGACAGATTTATATTTGCTTTCGAATCATGGTGATGGGTACAAGTATAGCTATAAGAAAATGGAGGGCCACCTGCCGCCCGCGCTGCGGGCTTGATCGGGGGGTCGGCTGCAGACCTAGGCCTTACGGCCTAGGCTATTCTCTGTCGGCGCTTCGCGCCTCTGGGCGTATGACTAGTTTCTGACTGCGCCTCGCGCCTGTGTCTATGACTGTTTTCTGACTCCGCTCGCTTCGCGCCTGGGCCTATTCCCCTCGCTGCGCTGGGACGAAGCACCGCACTGCCGCATGCCTCTTGGAGCAAAAAAGGTTCCCTCGCTGCGCTCGGGACAAACCAAACAACTACTGGATCTTCCCTGAGGGCCTCGCAGCGGCGAGGCCCAAGGCACATTCCAGGGCGGTGATGGCGGCGATCTTCAAGTTGTCGGCGGTGGCCCAGAGCCAGAAGCCGCGGTCGCCATTGGCGCCGGAGTTGCGGTCAGCGCGGAGGGCGACGAGGACGTCTTCTTGTCCGGCGGCGGTGACGTTGCTGGGGCCGTCTTCACCGGAGTCTTGGGAGACGACGTTGAGATGGTCGCCGGAGATGGCGGCTTGAAGGTCTTGCGCCGTGGTCTTTACTTCCGGCTCGAAGTACAGAGAGATGGCGTGTCCGTGGAAAGTGGGCGCTTGCAGCACCTGCAGCGCGGGCAGCGGCGCCTTGCCGCGGGTGATGTGAGTGAAGTGCCGGGCGATGCGGTCCGTGACCTGCTCGAGCGAGGCTTTGGCGTCGTCGCCGTAACGCGACAGCATATTGAAGGCGACCTGCATGTCATACACGTCTTTGGGCATGGATTGGAATGAGAGCAGGTTGAGCGTCTGCTGGTGGAGTTCATCCATGCCGCGCTTGCCCTGCTCCGAGACCGGATCAAACACGGTGGCGCTGGCGGTGCGGATCTTGCCGACCTTCTGCAAGCGCAGCACAAGCAACGCCAGCATGGTGGCGGCGGGGTGGGCCACGACTACGGCGGTAGTTTCGAGGTCAACCGCGGCGGCGGTGACAGGAGATTCGGAGGTTCCCTTGAGTTCGCGGTCGATCCAGGGAGACCGGACGCGCAGAGTGCGTTCGACTTCCAATGCGTAGGAGAGGTCGACGATGGCGGCGCCGCTTTTTTGCGCCTGCTTCCAATTCTTCAACGTGAAATCTTCACTGGAGGCAAAGAATGCGAGGTCAACGTCATCAAAGCTGTCCCGGGTAACGTTCTGGATGAAGGTAGCTTCGTCGCGGACGACGTCGAGCTGACCGATGGAATCTTCGTCATCGAGCAGCAAGACTTCCGTGGAAGGAAAGTTGCGATCTTCGAGGGTCTCTTTGAGTTCCTTTCCCTTCAGCGTGCCGGCGCCGACGATGGCCACCTTGTGAAGTCCTTGCCAACCGACCGGGCGGGATAGAAGTGATCTGGGTTCAGGCATGGTTTCTAGTTTCCAGTTTCCGGTTTCTCGTTTTGTCGGTGTCGCAGACCCAGGTACTCGTATTCACTTAGTCGTGACGTCCCTAAAGCAACACCATCGAACCCGGCACTTCGTGTCGGGTCGGATGCCGTCGTACGGACGGAAATCTATCCGTTGGCCCAGTGCTCCCAGCCCGAGACTAGTCAGCGTTGGCGGGCGTTTCTGGCGGCAGCGGCGCCGGGCGGCGAACAATGTACGACAGCCGGGCCAATACTCCGGAGAGCATGTAAGTCATCGCGATAAAGAAAAGCACGGGGCCGGAGAAGGCCCAGATGGCCCAAACCAACCCGGCCAGGAGCATGAAGTTGGTGAAGGGATGTTGCTTCTTGAAGTCGATGTCTTTGAAGCTGTAAAAGCGCCAGGTGCAGACCATTAAGTAGCCGACGGAAAATACCAGCAGACTCCAGATGAGCGAGAGCCACCACTGGCGGATGGGCACTCCGCCGGAAAGATGCACAACCGCGGCTACGATGCCGGCCCCGGCGGGAGTGGGCATGCCAACAAAATATTTGCGTCCGGGGCGGCCAGGATTGGAAGGCTGCGGATCCGACTGGATGTTGAAGCGCGCCAGGCGGCTGGCGCAGGCGGTAAGAAAAAGGAAGGTCATGACCGCGCCGAGCTTGATGAGTTTGGTCTGGAAGTCGCCATTGCCGAAGGGAGCTTCCGCGAACCGGCAGCCCCACATGTAGGCGAGGAGCGCGGGCGCAACGCCGAAGGTGATGACGTCCGCCAGTGAATCCAATTCTTTGCCGAAATCGCTGCTGGTGCCGGTCATGCGGGCGATGCGTCCGTCAAGCCCGTCAAAGAGCACGGCGAAGCCAATGGCGATGGCGGCGTAGTCAAAGCGGACCGCGTCGCCGGCGACGCCTTGCATGATCTGCGAGATGGCGAAATATCCGGCGGCGATGTTGCCAGCGGTGAACAACGATGGCAGAACGAACATGCCCTTGCGCACGCGCTTGTTGCGGCGAAAATCTTCCATACGGCGCATAGGACGAACGTTCATCGTGGTTCTGCCTGGGCAAGGATGGAGGAGCCGCCGGCGACGTGGTCGCCGACTTTGACGAGAACTTTCACGGAGGGATCAAGCAAGACGTCGACGCGCGAGCCGAATTTGATGAGGCCGATGCGCTCGCCGCGTCCGACGGTCTGGCCGACCGATTTAGTGAAGACGATGCGGCGCGCGAGCAGGCCGGCGATCTGCTTGATGACGATGGTCTGGCCTTCGCCATGCACGGTGACGATGTTCTGCTCGTTGGCGTCTGACGAGATGGCGCCCATGGCGTTGCCGAACTTCCCTTTTTGATACTGCACCTGCTTCACGGTGCCGGCGATCGGCGAACGGTTCACATGAACGTTGAATACGTTGAGAAAGATGCTGACGCGGGTGACCGGCTGTCCATTGGATTGGAAGGGGCTAATGTCGGTAACTTTGCCGTCAGCGGGCGAGACTACGAGACCGGGGTCCGCGGGGATGTTGCGTTCGGGATCGCGAAAAAACCACAGGAAGAAAAGCGCCAAGAGCACGGGCGGAATGGCAAGCCAGGGAGAGAAAAACCCCAGGACCAGGGCCGCGACTAACATGCCTCCGGCGTACAAGTATCCGTCTTTAACCATAGGTCAGACCGTAATTATACGCGGGTGCGCGGGGGCAGCTCAAAGGCGAAGAACACGTTATGCGGCGAAACGGGGCACAGGTTTATCCCGGCGCCCGGGAAGGGGATGAATCGCATGGTTTGTGCTTCAGGCGCGACGCAGAGCTTGGCCGCCGAACTGATGTTCGATCATAGCCATTTGGTCCTTCAGCCTGAGTTTGAGTTTCTTTAGCCGGACTTCTTCCAGCTTTTCATCTTCCGAGAGGAAGCGTTTCTGGGCGAGTAGATCAAGACGTTGCGCATACTGGGAGTGTTCATGAGCCAGCTTACGAAGACTTTCGTCGCTGGCCAGGAGCTGATCCTTCAGGGAAGAATCCATGCTTCATACCTCCTACCGTAACAGGCCAACCGTATCAAACCAGGCAACACATTTCAACGGCTTTTGGACAAAAAAATGCTGCACCAGGCATGGTGCGGATTTTTCAAACGGCGAGGGCTGTGGCCCACGGATTATTGTCAGGGAGCGCGCGAGAGGACGATGGCGTCTTCGACGGGATCAGAGTAGTAGGCCGGGCGACGGTGCGCTTCCGCGAAACCGAATTGCGCGTAGAGGGCGCGCGCGGGTTGATTGCTTTCGCGGACTTCCAGGTGAAGCCGCCTGGCGGCAGCGCGACGTAGGCGTTCGAGCAATTCTTCAAGCAGTGCTTTCGCTATGCCGTGGCGAAGCATAAGCGTGGCGACAATCACGTTCTCCACTTCCCACTCGTCGCCGACGCCGCTGGCGGCGAGATACCCGACGATGGAATCTTGACTCTCGGCGATGAGCACGAGGTGCCGTTGCGGGGTGGCGCTGGAAAACAGTCCGTAATAGTGTCCTTCGCTCCAGCGCGCGCCATACGCAGAGGCGAGGTCCAATTCGCGCATGGTGGGAATGTCAGCGACAGTGGCGGCACGGATGAACATTACTTTGCGAACAGGGACTCGTCGCGGCGGAGGTAGTTAGCGTCGAGGGCGTCGGCGGAGATGGTGTCTCCAGCAAGGAGCTTGCGCCAGCCGACTTCCGCGATCTTAGCGCTGCTGACTTCGGGAGCTTCGATGACATCTAAATAGACGCCGCTAGCGCGGATAAAGGCGGCGACGTTCGGTTGCGAGACGATGGCTACGCTTCCCTTCTGCAGCAGGGCGTTGAGTTCGTCGGCGGTACAGAGGGCTTCGGAGATGCGGGTAACAATTTGGCCATCGCGGCGATATTCGCCAGCGTAGAACTCGGAGCGGCCAGCGTCGAG
>DATLCI010000089.1:0-3021 GCA_035526435.1 Terriglobales bacterium | reverse complement strand
TTGATGTTGGCGATACCGTCAGCGGGAGGAGGACCATAAAAGACGAAAGCGGCGGCAAGTGCAGGTTGATTGGTGGCGTAGCGGAACGATTGTCCGCCACCCCAGCAGAATCCGGCGACGGCGACTTTACCATTGGCGGCGGGCAGCTTGCTTACGTAGTCATAGACGGCGTTCAGGTCGGCGGTCACGCCGTCCGGGGTGAGCTTGCGAATGGCTTGGCGGGCCGCGTCAGAGCCGGGAAACTCCGATGGTTTCGCGTCGGCGGGAGCCATCCCGGATAGGAGGTCGGGAGCGATGGCGATATATCCGGCCGCGGCGAGTTGGTCCGCGACAGTGCGTGCCCAGTCGGTGAGGCCTGAATTCTCATGGATGACGATCACGGCGGTCGCCTTGCCCTTGACCTCGGGGTAGACGACGAAGGCGTTGAGCGTTCGGTCACCGACTTTGATGGCGGCCCACTCCTGATGCCGGGGAGACTTCTCCAAAGCAGCTTTGGCCCAATCCTGGGCGAAGGCGTTCAGACCAACCAACAGGAAGAGCAGTGCGGATAAGTATCCGTTTCTCACGTTTCTCATAGGCAACAGAGTTTACTCCCGGGGCGTATTCAGGGACAACCAGCGAGCGATGTGACGCAGGTCACAAATGAGGGTGGCTGCCATCACCGTCTGCGCCAGGTAGACCCGCTACGCTAGGGGCAGAGAGAAAAGGCGAACCTTCAGGAGAGTGAAGATGTTCACGCACTTCGATTTCGATCAGCGCCCGCTGGTAGTGATCTGGGAGATGACCCGCGCATGCGATCTGGCATGCTTCCACTGCCGTGCTTCGGCCGACCCCGTATGCAAACCAGGAGAGCTCAGCACCGAAGAGGCGAGGAAGCTGATCCGCGACATCGCGGCGCTGAAGCCGCCGATCTTCGTGATGACGGGTGGAGATCCCTTGAAGCGTGCAGATGTATATGAACTAGTTTCGTATGCGGCGGCTTATGGACTGCGTCCGGCGCTCACGCCCAGCGCGACTCCGCTGCTGACGCGGCAAGCGGTGCGCAAACTGAAAGAAGCGGGACTCAGCCGTTTGGCTATCAGCCTGGACGGGCCGACGGCCGAGATCCACGATACGTTCCGCGGCGTGCCGGGATCTTTCGCGAAGACCCTTGAGGCGATCCGCTGGGCAAACGATGCGGGGCTGCCGATCCAGGTGAATACGAGCCTGACAAAAAGAAACCTGGTGCATCTGGAAGCGATGGCCGACCTGCTCCGCCAGCAGAGGATCGTTCTATGGAGTGTCTTTTGTTTGGTGCCTACGGGACGAGGGCAACAAAGCGATCTGCCTACCGGCGAAGAGTTCGAGGACGCCTTCGCCCGGCTCTACCGGCTTTCGCAAACGCTTCCTTTCCGGGTGAAGACAACGGAAGGGCCACATTACCGGCGCTATCTGCTCCAACAAGAACATACCGAGCGCCCGGAGGCATTCGCCTTCACGGAACGCGAGCGGGCGCAGCCGTGGGTGAATGACGGAAAAGGATTCGTCTTCATCTCGCACATGGGCGATGTATGTCCGAGCGGGTTCTTCCCGGTGTCGGCGGGCAATGTGAAACGCACAGCCCTTAGCTGGATCTATCGCAATGCGCCGCTGTTCAAAGACCTGCGCGATAGTTCGAAGCTGAAAGGCAAATGCAAGGTGTGCGAGTTCCGCGAAGTGTGCGGAGGATCGCGCGCGCGGGCCTACGCGGTGACCGGAGACGCATTTGCGCAGGAGCCGTGCTGCGTTTACCAACCGCTGAGTTTACGCGCGCTGGAGAATGAGGCTGTCGCGCATCTCACGCGATAAGTCGGCAGTCTCGCGGCCGCTGGTGTCGAGGGTGAGGTTGGCCTTTAGGTAGAGCGGCTCGCGCTCCTGCAATATCTGCTTGAGCTCCGACATGGCGCCGGGATTGTGGGCCATGGGACGCATGTCGCCCTGAGCGATCACGCGCTGCATATGTTCTTCCGGCGTGGCGCGCATCCAGACGGTGAAACATTCACGCAGAAGTTTTTCAAACGTCTCGGCCTCAGAGACGATGCTGCCGCCGGTGGCGAGAACAAAACGCGGATGCTTCTCCAGGACTTCATCAAGACAGCGGCGCTCGAAGCGGCGGAAGCCAGTCTGTCCGTACAGATCAAAGATCATACTGAGCGGGGTGCCGGCGGCCTCTTCGACCAGGCGATCGAGTTCGATGAAAGGCACATTCATCTCTTTGGCAAAGTGCGCGCCGAGGGTTGACTTCCCTGCTCCGCGCAGGCCGATAAGGGCGATGCGTTGGCGACGACAGGATTCGTCGATAAAGTGAGAGTCGCCGAAATGCTGATGCAGGAGGCCGCGGGCTTTGGCTATGTCCTCTTCATCGAGGCGGCGGAGGAAATCGAAAGTATGCGCAAGGTCTTTTGACTCCGAACCGCAATTCCCGTTTTGCTCCGCAAGCAACGATTGCAAGTCGACTTGAAGGGCAGCGGCGATGCGGCGGAGGATCAGCACTGAAGCATTGCCGGTGCCGCCTTCCAGTTGCGCGAGGAAACGTTCAGAGACGCCGGAGCGTTGCGCTAGCGTCTTGCGAGTAATCTCCCGACGTGCCCGAAGTGCGCGAATATTTTCGCCAAGCCGCTGCAGGTAAGCGGAGTCATGCTCTGGCGGCGTGCGGTCAGAGCGGATTGGCGGTTCGGTTTTCATGCACTAGCCCAAGGCGTCGCTTTTCATTTCAACAATCGCATCACGAAGCGAAGTATTGTGCTCGCGGCAGTAATGCGACACGTCGGCGAGCGGCACGCTTCCGCTGGCGCCGGCGGGGATCTTCACGTCTTCAAACGGGTACTGGCCCTCGAGTTCGATCAACTTGGCCGCATGCAATTCCTGCAGCAGCGGATACATCTCTTCCACGCCGACCCCGCAGGAGTCATAGAGCTCCGGAAGATATGCAGTGTTGGGAGAGCGTCGGGCAAGCTTGCCGTCGTAGGTGTGATCGGCGATCTCGGTGAGCAACTTGCGGGC
>DATLCI010000087.1:0-36069 GCA_035526435.1 Terriglobales bacterium | reverse complement strand
CGCTGGACGATGAGCGAAACCGGCGGCCTCAACACTTCAAGCTTCACGGAGGCTGAACTCATCAAGTGGAAGAGCTTTGACGGGATGGAGATCACGGGCTTCCTGTACAAGCCGCCGGCAAAGTTTACGGGGAAACGTCCGGTGATCGTTAATATTCACGGGGGGCCGGAGGGGCAGTCGTTCCCGACGTGGATCGGGGCCAGCAACTACTACCTCAACGAACTGGGTGCGGCGATGATCTTCCCGAATATCCGGGGGTCGAGTGGGTATGGGAAGACTTACCTGATGGCCGACAACGGCATGAAACGCGAGGACTCCTATAAGGACATTGGCGCGCTCTTGGACTGGATCAAAGCCAACCCGCAACTCGACGGCGACCGCATCATGATCACCGGCGGCAGCTATGGTGGGCACATGACGCTGGCCATCGCGACCCACTACAACGATAAGATCCGCTGTTCCAAGGCGGTGGTGGCGATGTCAAACCTAGTGACCTTCCTCGAGAATACGGAAGCGTATCGCCGGGACCTGCGTCGGGTGGAGTACGGCGATGAACGGGAGCCAAAGATGCGCGAATACCTGACGCGCATTGCGCCGATGACCATGGTGCAGAACCTGAAAAAGCCCATGTACATCGTCCAGGGAAAGAACGACCCGCGAGTGCCCTATACGGAAGCCGAGCAGATCGTGAAGACCTTGAAGGCGAATGGCGCGCCAGCATGGTATTTGCTAGGTAAAAACGAAGGGCATGGGTTTGGGAAGAAGGAAAACCAGGACTTCGATTTTTATACGACGATCATGTTTATCCAGAAGTATCTATTGGATTGAGCATTCAGCCAACAAAGTGCCGGGGCGAGGGCCCCGGCATTTTTGCGTTTGGGAGGATTGCGGACCACAACCAAAGCAAAAGCCATACATGGTCCCTCGACTCTCCCCTCGCGCTGCTCGTGGCTCGCTCGGGATGACAGGGGGCGGGGTGACACACACTCGGGCAACCTGGTTTGATGAGAGGGCCAAACAAAAGCAAAAGCCGATACATGGTCCCTCGATCCCCCTCGCGCTGCTCGTGGCTCGCTCGGGATGACAGGGGGGCGGGGTGACCGCGGGGTCGCCACACAATGTAGGTGCCAGCTTTGTCCCAGGGTGCGAGGTTTGTTCTTCGAGTGTGAGCCCGGGGAACCAACGCCTCCCGTGATTTGCTCATCTCATAGGTAGCCTAAACCAGGCGCGAGAACCCCTATTCATGAGTAAGAGAACGCGTCAATTCTTTGCCGCGGAACGTGCTTGTTCTGCAAACCACATTTCTGCCGCGGTCTATCCGGGAAAGCAATTGCTTGCCGGAGTTCCTGCTGAAACCCGACGTTGGGCCGTTGTGGTCCTTTGCGGAGTGTTGGCTTTCGCCAACCTCGGCTGCGCGGCGAAGGCAGCCTCGCAGGCTTCGTCGGTGAATGCGTCCACGCTGAATTCAAATGCGATGGTGGCCAGCACGATGACGGCGAAGCGGTTGGCGGTGGCGCAGGAGGTAGGACTGCCCGAGCGATGGCCCTCGCTGCTGGCCGGTTACCAGGCGTGGTTCGGGGTGCCGGGCCATGCGGACATCGGATACTCGTCGGTGGACCGGGTAGTGCTGGAGAAGCAGGTAGAGAAAGCCCTACAGATGGGCATCTCCGGGTTCGTGATCAACTGGTATGGTCCGAGCAAAGACTTTGAGGACCGCGCGTACGCGATGTTGCAGGAGATCGCGAGCCGGCGCGACTTCAAAGTGGCGCTGATGTACGACGAGGATACCGGCGACCAGGAGCAGGCGACGCAGGCGGCGATCGCGGACCTGCAGTATGCGTACACACGGTACATTGGTCCGACGGCCAATTTCACGAGGAGCAGTTACCTGACTTTCCAGGGGCGTCCGGTGATATTCATTTTTCCCAAGACTGGACGGACGGACTGGAAGCAAGTGCGTGAGGCGCTGAATTCGTGGGAGCAAAAACCCATCCTCATCTACAAGGATGACAATGCGGAGCACCATAACGACTTTGACGGTTATTACGCGTGGGTGAATCCCGGCGACAAGGGTTGGTCTAAAGACGGCAGCAACTGGGGCCAGGAGTACCTTGAACGCTTCTATCAGCGGATGACGAGCAAGCATCCGGACAAGCTGATCGTGGGCGCGGCGTGGCCCGGCTTCGATGACAGTAAGGCATCGTGGAGCAAGAACCGGAAGATGGATGGCCGCTGCGGCAAGACTTTCGACGACTCCCTGCGGGCCTTCCGCAGATACTTCAACGATGCGAAGCCGCTTCCCTTCCTGATGATCAATACCTGGAACGACTATGAGGAAGGCACGGCGATCGAGCGCGGTATTGACCGCTGCCATGGGAAGAACAGCAGCCAGCCGGCGGTGGTCAGCAGCCAGCCCGCGGGGTCGTTGTAATGGCTACCTTCTATAATCTCTGACATGGATGATCTGGAGTTTCGCCAACATTCCGAGATGGCGATCGAGGCACTGAAGAAGAGTCTCTATACGGCGGAAGAGACGGCGGACTTTGAAGTGGAAGAACAAAACGGCGTGCTCAACGTCGTGTTCGAGGAGCCGCCGGGCAAGTTCGTGATCACCCCTAATTCCCCAGTACGGCAGATCTGGATATCCGCATTGTCTACCAGCTTCAAGCTGGATTGGACGGGGGACGACTTTGTTCTCGCGAAGACGGGTGAAGGGTTGAAAGCGCTGGTATCGCGGCTGGTGAACGAACATCTCGGCGAAGAAGCAGTGGAGCTGAAGTAATTGGTAAGGTTGAGTAATTTGAGGCGCACCAGCGTTAACGATTCGCGGTTTTGTCAGCTCCACCATACGGCGTTCAGATAAAACACAGGCAAGTGCATTGTCCCTCGTCGCCACTCGCGTTGCTCGTTGCTCGCTCGGGATGACAGGGACTCACAGCGTTGCTCGTGGCTCGCTCGGGATGACAGGCCTCACAGCGTTGCTCGTTGCTCGCTCGGAATGGCAGGCCTCACAGCGTTGCTCGTTGCTCGCTCGGGATGACAGGGACTTCACAGAGTTGCTCGTCGCTCGGGATGACAGGGACACGACAACTATCTAGCGGTCGCAGACTGAGTCCAGCATATTCCAGAATTCAGGGAATGAGATATTCGCGGCGTCCGCGTTATGGATGAGGGTGTCGCCCTCTGCGCGCAGGGCGGCGACGGCGAAGGCCATGGCAATGCGGTGGTCGCCCAGGGAGTCGAGTTCGGCGCCGTGCAGCGCTTGGCGGCCAGGAACACGGAGCCCGTCATCGAATTCTTCAACTTCCGCCCCCATCTTGCGTAGGTTGGCGGCGACGGCGGCAATGCGGTCGGATTCCTTCACGCGAAGCTCCTTAGCGTCGCGAATCTCTACACCTTCCTCGGTATAGGGTGCGATGGCGGCAAGGACGGGCAGCTCGTCAATAAGCTGGGCTGAGAGCGCTCCGGAAAGTTTTAGTCCGCGGAGAGCGCTGTGTTCGACTTTCACCGTACCCACCAATTCTCCATGATGTTCTTCCAGATTGATGACGCTGATGCGCGCGCCCAGCGCCGTGAGAACGTCCAGTAAGGAAGCGCGGGTGGGATTCAGGCCCAAGCTCTCGATGATGAGGCTGCAACCAGGAAAGATGGCGGCGGCGCAGAAGAAGAAAGCGGCGGAGGAAATGTCGCCGGGGACGAAGGCGGTGATGGCCTGGAGCTGCTGACCGCCTTCCATACTGACGGTGGTCTTGGAGCGATGGATTTCAGCCCCGAAGGCGCGCAGCGCGAGTTCGCCATGGTCGCGCGTGCGGACCGCCTCGGTGATCTCCGTGGCGCCTTCGGCTGAAAGTCCGGCGAAAAGCAAGGCGGTTTTCACCTGGGCGCTGGGAGTTGGGGTGGCGTAGCTGATGGCCCGCAGCGGTGAGGCCGAGGGGGAAATATGGATAGGAGGGTGGCCCTGCACGGCGGAAATGTTGGCACCCATTTGCCGCAATGGGTCAATGACGCGAGCCATAGGGCGACGAGAAAGAGAGTCGTCGCCGACGAGATCACAACTCACCCCTCGCCCGGCCAGGAGGCCCGAAAGCATACGAATGGTGGAGCCGGAGTTTCCGCAATCGAGGGTGACGGCGCGGGTATTCAGGCCTTCGGGGAGACCTTGAATCTCCACGGTGGCGCCATTTTTTGTCACGGGGCAGCCTAAGGCGGCGACACAGCTAACGGTACTGGCGCAGTCGGCGCCGGTGGAAAAGTTCTCCAGGCGAGTCTTCCCTGCGGCGACAGCAGCGAGCATGGCGTAACGATGGGATATGGATTTATCGCCCGGTAAACGCAGGCTTCCGAGGAGGTTTTTCGCGGGACGGATGGTTTTAGCGGAGCTAGGAGTCATGGAAGGAGAACTGGACTGAAAAAGCGTTGCCCGATGTAAGTAAGAAAAAAATCTATGGCCCATTGGGGCTAAGGACAACTTAGCTCAACGGCGCACATCCTAGCTTACAGCACGGCAACCACCGTGCCGAGAATAAGCACCGGTACACGGCCCCTAACTCCGCCCGGATGATGAATCTCATTTTCCCCTAGAGGTATCGGGACATGAACTCCCGGGCGAGCATCACCAGCGTCATCGTTTTCCTGCTCAGTCTTTCCTGCTTTGCGCAGACCGACTTCCGACGGTCGTCAGCCCTCAACAATGGTTCATTGTCGGTGACCGTACGGGACGCCACCGGGAAACCGGTCGCGGACGCTCGCGTGGAAGTCCGTGACAACCAAATGGCGCAAGTAGTCAAGGGTGGGTATACCAACAGCGCGGGGATGGTGGAGATCAGCAATCTGCCGCATGGGCTTTATGACGTTTGCATCACCAAGGGGTTGTCGCAGTTAACTGAACATACCGACGTTCGCTCGTTGGATACCGCGATCTCCGTCTCCTTGTCCGGAGAGACCGTCCCGGATGCCGGCGGAAAACGGACGGTCTCGGTCGCAGATTACAAGGTGCCCGGAAAAGCGCGCAAAGAACATCAGAAAGCGCGCAAGGCAATCGCCGACCGCAAGATGGAAGAAGCGGAAGCGCACATTGCCAAGGCCCTCGAGGTCTATCCGAAGTATGCGGATGCGCTGACTACGCGGGCCATCATCAAGATGGACCGGGGCGAGTTGGAGTCGGCGGCAGCAGACCTGGACCAGGCGCTGCAGTTTGATCCGGCGAATGCGACCGCTTATTTCGTCTACGGCGCGAACCTGAATATGCAATCGAAGTTCGACCTGGCGATCCAAACGCTGGACCGCGGGATCTCACTCGATCCGGCCGGATGGCAAGGCTACTTTGAAATGGGCAAGGCGCAAGTAGGCAAAGCCAATTACAAGCAATCCTTGAAGTACCTGGAGAAAGCGCAGGCGCTGGTGGATTTCGATTACGCGCCGATCCACCTGGTGAAGGGCCATGCCCTGCTCTCGATGAAGGAATACCAGGAGGCCATGGGCGAGCTGCAACTATTCCTGGATAAGTCGCCGCAAGATCCGCGCTCGGAAGATGCGCGCAAGACGCTGGAGCAGGTGCGGGCTTTCGTGCAACGGTAGTAGCTAATCAGGAAGGCTGTCGAGAAAGCTGCGGATGATGCGATGAGCGTCATCCGCTTTTTCCTGCACGGCGTAGTGTCCGGCCTGCGGGACCACCTGCAGCCGGCTCCCCGGGATCTTCTGCTGCATCAGTTGCGCGTCTGCGAGGGGGGTGGTGGTGTCTTCATCGCCGGCAATGATCAGCGTCGGAACATTAATCGTGGGCAGCGTGGGGAGTGAATCAGGCCGCTCGGCCATGCCCCGCTGGACGGCGGAGATGCCCGCGGCAGATTGCTGCATCATGCGGCGAAGCTGGCTGGCGATGTCCGGGCGATTGCGGCGGGTGCTTTCACCCACCAGCTTGGGCAGTGTGGAATCCAGGAAGGCATCGGGGCCGCGCCGGAGGACGTCATCAGCTGCCTGGAGGCGGGTGGTGCGAGCTTCGGCGGTGTCAGCCGTGGCTTTGGTATTGCAAAGCATGAGCGCGCGGACCTGGTCGCGATAGTTCCGCCAAAATTCAAACAGGATATAGCCGCCGATGGAGATGCCACCGAAGACGGCGCGAGTGACGCCTGCATCGCGGCAGACGGCCGCGACGTCAGCGGCGTGCTTCTCCATGGTAGCCGGACGGTCACCGGCGGCGGAGGCGCCGTGTCCGCGGAGGTCGGGCAGGATCAACCGATAACGCTGAGCAAGGCGCTCGGCCACCGGGAACCAGAATGCGTGGCTAGTGGGAAAGGGGTGGAGCAGGACTACGTCCGGCCCCTTTCCCATGGTGGTGTAAACGATGTCGGCGCCGTCGTTATGAACTTGCACGCCGACCATTCTACTGACGCAAGGCGTTTATGTCTGGACGGTCGTCTGGCCGACGGGGGTAGCGTACGGCAAAGGCGCCGGCTCTTCCGGCATCACGATCCAGGCGATGATGTATGCGATCAAGCCGCATCCGCCGAAAATAGTAATGATGACCCACAGGAGACGAATCAGGGTGACATCCAGGTCAAAGTATTCGGCAACGCCGGCGCAGACCCCGGCAATCTTCTTGCCGGCATAGGGTCGAACCAGGCGCTGACGGGCTCGCACGGCGCCGACGCGCGTGCCACAGTAGGCGCAGAGGTTGGCGTCGTCCTGGATGACTTTTCCGCAGTAGTTGCAGTACATAAGCTCCTCCCGAAGATAAATACGGATGGAAGTGGGGAAAGTTCCGTAAGAGAAATTGGGGAATTGGAGGAGACGTCGAACTAATCCGGATAGCGGTAGGGGTGGCGGAGAAGCTTGCGGGCATCCTCGGCATGGCGCGACGAGGCGTCCAGTTGAATCACGGAGTCATAATCCTTCAGGGCAGCGACGCGCTGGTTGAGGACGTCATGCATCTGGCCCGCGCCGAGCCAGGAACGAATCTTCACCTCGGGCTCAACCTTAGGAAAAGACAAAGCTTGCTCATAGGCCAAAAGAGCTTCTTCCGCCCGGCGCTGCCCTTTCAAGGATTCGGCTAAACCGAAGGCCGCGCGCTCGAGATGAGGGTCGGCATAAAGGCCAGCCTTGCCGTTAGTCAGGATGCGCTTATAGGCCTCAATCGCCTGACTGCCCATGCCCGAATCCTTGAGGAGATTGGCTTCCTCCAGGGCAAAGATGAAGTTCTTAGGCCGCTCGACGGCCAGCCCGTGGGCTACATCAAGCGCTTCCTTATAGCGCCCTTCACGACGAAGAAAGAGCGCCAGGCAGACACGTGCGTCCGGGCTGGTCTCGACGTTGGAAGAGGCGACGGCCTGCAGCAGTTCGAGACCTTTTTTCTTACTCCCACTCATGCCGGCGATCCCGACCAGAAGCCTCATGCCAAAGGGCAAACTGCCGAGGACGAAGTTGTGCATGCCGACGATCAATTTGGCGTTGGTGTATTGCGGATCGAGCTGGAGCACCCGTTCGTGGTCGTTGCGGGAGGCGACGGCGTTCTTCAATGCCGCGAAGAAGCTTTTTTCAACGATGGCGGCATAGCTGAGGCGAAGTCCCCGGGTCACGCCGCGGGCATAGAGAGCGTCCACATCGTTGGGATCAAGCTTGAGGCGTTGCTCGGAGAGCAGGAGGCTGGCTTCCGAGAGGGTTTGAATCCGTTCCTTGACTTTAGGGTCAGCGGGTAGAGGTTTGCCGGTGAGAAAGCCGTCGTCCGCATAGAGGGTGGTGTCCAGGGCGTTGAGGCGATACATTTCCTTGAGGACGATGGCCTGGAGCAGGTAGTTCAAGGCAAAGGGGTCATTGGGGTGGGTCTGGGCAACGCGCTCCAGATCGGCAATGGCTTTGTCATATTC
Source organism: Terriglobales bacterium (assembly GCA_035526435.1). Lineage (GTDB taxonomy): Bacteria > Acidobacteriota > Terriglobia > Terriglobales > Acidobacteriaceae > DATLCI01. The sequence goes on along the minus strand of DATLCI010000087.1, from coordinate 28,207 downwards.
GAGGTCGTAAAGGCTGTTAACGGCTTTCCTGGTGAGAACGTCGGCGGTGACCAGCTTGGAACCGAGGTTTGGGGGTGTTTTCGCGGGATTTGCAGCCGTGATAGGGAGCTTTGCCGGTTGCGCGACCGCTCGCATGTGACTGGAAATCCAGAGGGTTACCAAGAAGATAATCAGGTGAATCGCTCGGGGATAAGGTCTCATGGTCGGCAGCAATGGGAAGTTTACCTGATAGCTGCAAATGGGCCGAAGGGTTAAATATAAGACTCCCTCGGAGGGAAACAAAGATCGTGTCCAACACACTGCGGCAAGACAAAGAGTTTTATACGGAGCTAGAGGCGGCGGAGTCGCTGGGAATCAGCCTGCAACGCCTGCACTCGCTGCTCGACCAGAAGGTATTCCATGACGGGCTGCAACGGCCGGTCCAATTGAACTTTCTTCCCACCGACCTGGTGCTGCTGTCGATCTGGCACCGGGAGGAGCCGGTGAACCTGGTGCGGATGCCGCGCCGCTAAGGCGAGGATTACTTTTTCGCCAACAGAAAAGCCCTTACGCCCGTCGCACCCTCCCCCGTCGCGCCGATGCGGTAGCGTATCTGAGACAGGGTCCGGTAATACTCATTCACATTCCCTATCCAATTTCATATCCGTTCGATGAGCGTCAGGCGCCGAGCTGGTAGCCGACGCCCCGGATCGTGTGGATCAACTTGGCCGGAGATCCGCGGTCAATCTTCTTTCGCAGATAGTTGATGTAAACATCAACGACATTGGTGAGTCCGTCAAAGGAAAGGTTCCAGACGTTCTCAATGATCATGGAACGGGTGACGCGACGGCCAGCATTGCGCAGCAGATATTCCAGGAGAGCAAATTCCTTGGAAGTGAGCTGGATGCGACGGCCGTTGCGCGTCACGATGCGCTGCACGCGATCGAGCTCGAGGTCCTGGTAGCGCAGATGAATGCCTGGGGTTTCGCCCCGCCGACGTAGAAGAGCTCGCACCCGCGCATTCAATTCCTTGATGGAGCAGGGCTTGACAAGGTAGTCGTCGGCGCCGGAATCGAGCAGGCGGATGCGGTCTTCCACTTTGCCCAGGCCAGAGAGGATGAGCACGGGCAAAGTCTTTTTGCGATCGCGCAGGGCCTGGAGAACCTCCAGGCCGTCACGCCGAGGAAGGCAAAGATCGAGAATTAGCAGGTCGTAGTCGAATTCACAAACCAGATATTTAGCTTCCTCGCCGTCCGACGCCCAATCCACGGCGTAATGTTCCTGGGCCAAACCTTGGCACAGGGTTCTGGCGAGGATGGCATCGTCTTCGGCTATAAGCACGCGCACGGGATGGTCCATGAATTCCATTCAATGGTCGCAGCAGTGGGAGGGGATACATAGGAGGAAGTGGGATGGAGGAAGGTCGCTGAACCCGTTTTGGTTCATGAGGCAGAATGGGAAGCAAATCCATCGCGAGGCTTTAGCGGGAAATTATGTGCGCGTTTTCCACAGTATGCACAGGACTCAGGCGTTTTGCGCGTTGACGAGGATAGGCGCAGCGGTGAGAATCGAGAGCTAGCTGCGGAACCGCGGCTGCAATGAAAGTTGGGCATGAGGATCTACCTTTCCGGCGCCATTGAATACGCACCCGACCATGGGAGACATTGGCGCTCAACCCTCGCGCCCTTCCTGGCGCGCCTGGGACACGAGGTCTACGATCCGGCGCTGGACGAAAAGAAGAACCTGGAAGCGGAAGAGATGGCGCATTTCCGGGAGTGGAAGCGGAGCGATCTAGCCAGGTTCCAGACGACGTTGCGCAAGATCATCGACTACGACCTGGATTGGATCGAGCAGCGCACGGATGCGATCGTCTGCTACTGGGACGAGCATTGCAGCAAGGGAGCCGGAACGCAGGCGGAGCTGACGTTCGCGTACCGGCTGGGGCTACCAGTGTATCTAGTGACGGAGATGCCGGCGGAAAAGATCAGCGGATGGATCCTGGGATGCAGTTCGAGGATCTTCCGCAACATGGAAGAGCTACAAGCGCACTTTGCGGAGAGTCTGAGTCCACAGGAAGTAAGAAGCGAATGATGAATTTCTCCAAGGGCAGTATCGGATGGATCGAAGTGGTGTGCGGTCCTATGTTCAGCGGCAAGAGCGAAGAGCTGATCCGGCGGCTACGGCGGGCGGAGATCGCGCGCCAGCGAGTGCAGATCTTCAAGCCGGGGATAGATCAGCGCTATTCGGAGGACCACATCGTCTCCCACAGCGAGCTGAAGATCCGCTCCGAGGGAGTGCGCGACGCGGCTGACGTGATGGCGCGGGTGGACATCCGAACCGAGGTCATCGGCATTGACGAGGCGCAGTTCCTGGGCATGGAGATGATCGAAGTGGCAGTCAAGCTCGCCGACATGGGCAAGCGCATCATCATTGCGGGACTTGATACCGATTACCTCGGCCGGCCGTTTCATCCGATGCCGGAGTTGCTGGCGGTAGCCGATGACATCACCAAAGCGCTAGCCATCTGCATGCAGTGCGGGAATCCCGCGAAGCATACGCAGCGACTGGTGGCGAGCGAGGAGTTGATCGTGGTGGGGGCGACCGGAATGTATGAGGCGCGGTGCCGGCGATGCTTCGAACCAACCTTGAGCCAGGTGAAGAGCGCGGCGACGGTGGCGTCGGTTTAGGCGGCGCCGGCGGGTAGGGCTCTAGTCGACAGTCAATAACAAAATCACGCGTTGCCGATGATCAAGCGAATCTGATGTTTCTGCTGGTCGGTAGGCTCGTCGAACTGAAGGCCATATACGTTCGAGTGGCGATGTTTTACCTGCGCCTGGAGCTTCAGCGTCTGCTGCATGGTGGGCGCGTCGAATTCCACGGAGACCGGCTGGCCATCCTGTAACACGACCTCGACGTTCACGCGCATGCCACCTTCGCTCACGTCCGTAGTCACGCCGCGGGAGACAAGCGCTGTGCCGTAGTGCGAAGCGATGAGCACGACCGGCATGGTGAAGTTCAGGCGTTCCGAAGTCCTACGACACGCGGAAGGTGTCATAGCAAAATCATCTGTAGTCAATGATCTGCCCCTCTTGCAAAAGCTTGGATTATTGCCGGCTTCAGCGGGGAACTTCTGCCGGACAAGGGTTGTTGGAGAGGAATCATACGGGGATGAGCGAAGAATTTGAAGCTTAAAATGTCTCGGCTCGCGACACGCTTTGATTCCCAAAATGGAAAAGGGTGGCATAAAGCCACCCTTTTTTTGGAGCTAAGTTGAATGTTTACATCACGGTTTAGGGTTTACCGGAGCACCTTCCGCATCCCGCACTTCGACCGGCCCGAGGTTTAATTTTTTGAGCTCAGGTTCGATCTTAGCGCGGTCACCGACGCCCACGACGACCATGGAACCAGGCTTGATGTATTTACCGGCAGCGGTCTTTACGTCCGCTGCGGTAATGGCCTGGATCCTGGAGGGCAAAGCGCGGTAGTAGTCGAGCGGAAGTGAATACACGAACAGCTCGGAGATGCTGCCGGCTGCCGATGGGGTAGTCTCAAAGTTTCCGGGGAGGGAGCGCGCAATGGAATCCTTCGCGGTGGACAACTCTTCGGAAGTGACTTCGGTATTCACCATGCGGTCGAGTTCGGAGAAGATCTCCTTCACGGCGGGGGCGGTTACGTCCGTACGGACGCCGGTGCCAACATAGAACGGTCCGGGACCGCGACGAGCGAAGAAGCGTGAGAAGGCGCCATAGCTATAGCCATTCTTCTCCCGCAGGTTCATGTTGATGCGGCTGGAGAAGAGCCCGCCTAAGGTGGTGTTCATCACGTCAATGGCGACGTAATCCGCATTGGAGCGCGCGATGCCAGGAGCGCCCACGCGAAGTTGCGTCTGCGGCGAACCGGGCTTGTCCACAATGATGATGTTGCGAGTGACGTTCGGGGCGGCTTCGGGAGTCCGTGGTTCCGGAGCAGTTCCCTTCCACTGGCCAAAGTATTTGGTGGCCAAGGAACGAACCTCAGCGGGCGTGATGTCACCCGCTACGACCAGGGCAGCATTCCCGGGAACAAAACCCTTTGACCAGAAGTTGGAAAGGTCATTGCGGGTCATGGCCTTGGTGGCAGCTTCGTTGCCTAGGTCAATGAAGCCGTAAGGATGCTTGTCGCCGAAGACCGCTCGGGCAAATACTTTATTGGCCAGTGCGCCGGGATTATCTTTCTGCTGCAGGATCTGGGTGAGACGAGTCTTGCGGACACGCTCCAGTTCCCTTTCCGAAAAAGCGGGGTTGAGGGCGACGTCGGCGAGGATGTCAAAGCCCGCGTCCACATTCTTCTTCAGGGTGCGGAAGGTGAGCGACGCGGAATCAGCATTGGCTCCGCTGCCCAGCGTGGCCCCGATCTGATCGAGATCTTCCGCGATCTGAAGCGTGGAGCGGCGCTGGGTACCTTCGTCGAGCATGTCGGCGGTGAAAGAAGCGAGGCCGGGCTTGCCGACAGGATTCGTCTCACTGCCGGCCAGGACGACCAGGTTAGCGGCGACGATGGGCAACTTATGCTGTTCGACCAAATAAACGGTCAGGCCATTGTCGAGTTTGAATTGCTGGGGAACGGGTAGCAGCAGCTTGGAGGCTGGTCCCGGCTTCGGTTGAGATTTACGCCAGCCCTCAGTATCTGGCGCGGGCTTTTCTTCGGTCTTGGCGACTTCGGGAGACTTAGGTACGTCAGTCACAACCTTGTCACCCTTTACGCCGTAAACGATCACGCGGGCGTTGTCACGCAGGTCCCGCGCGGCAACGGTTTTCAAGTCGGCGGTAGTGGCCTTTTCGTAGCGCGCCAGATCTTTACCGAGATATCCGGGGTCGCCGAGATAGTGATTGTATTGATTGACGCGGTCGGCGATGCCGCCGAATCCGCCCAGGGTCTCGAGGCCGCGGATGATGCCGGACTCAATGGAGTTGCGGGCGCGGCTGACTTCTTCCGGGGTAGGACCTTGTTCGCGGAAGGCCTTCAATTCTTCATCAATCGCCGTCTGTAGCTCTTCCGGCTTAACGCCGGGCTTGGCCGTGGCTTGAATGTTGAAGACAGAGCCGAGGATGAGTGAGTACTGCTGCGCGGTCACATCCTGCGCGATCTGCTTGTCATAGACGAGCTTCTTGTAAAGCCGGCTGGACTTGCCGCCGCCGAGGATCTTGGCGATGAGGTCCGCTTCCGCGTCACCGGGCTTGTAGATGGGCGCGGTGATCCAGGCCATATAAACCCGGGGCAACTCGACCTGGTCGGTGATGACGGACTTCTTCTCCGCAGTGATGGCAGGGGTCTGGGCATCAATCTTGGGGACTGGCGGGCCGGCTTTGATGGAGCCGAAGTACTTTCTCACCAACTCCTTGGCTTGCGCTTTGGTGAAATCACCAACGACGGCGAGGCTGGCATTATTGGGAGCGTAATACTGTTGGAAGAAATCACGAACGTCATCAAGCTGGGCGGCTTCGATGTCCGCATGCGACCCGATCACCGAGGCGTAATAAGGATGGGCCTTGGGAAAGAGCTGATGGAACATCTCTTCTTCCACCAATCCGTACGGCTGGTTCTCAACACTCTGGCGGCGCTCATTGCGCACGACGTCACGCTGGTTGGCGAGCTTAGCTTGGTCGAGCGTCTGGACCAGAAAACCCATGCGGTCAGATTCAAGCCAGAGCGCGAGCTCAAGCTGGTTCGACGGCAACGTCTCAAAATAATTAGTGCGATCGAAGTCGGTGGTGCCGTTGATGTCACTGGCGCCGGCACCCTCGAGGATCTTGAAATGGGCATCGTCGCCAATGTGCTGGGACCCCTGGAACATCATGTGCTCAAAGAGGTGGGCGAAACCGGTGCGGCCGGGACGCTCATTAGAAGGTCCTACGTGATACCAAAGATTCACGGCGACCATGGGCAGGCGATGGTCTTCCACCATGATGACTTCCAAACCGTTGGGCAACTTATATTTTTCATAAGGGATAGTCGGAGCTATGGAAGCTGACCGGTTGGCGACGCCTGAGGGCTTGGCGGCGGCCGCTTGTCTTGCGCTCTTGGTGGGCTTGGCGTCAGAAGCGGGCCGGTCTTCCAGTGGGGTACGGGTGGGGGCGGGAGTCTGAGTTTTGGTCTGCGCAGATGCGGGGAGTAGCGACAAAACCAGAATGGCAATCAGGGTAACAAGGAAGTTGTGACGTTTATCCAACATGGGAGAAATCCTCTTTGATAGAACGGTTTAGAAATAACTCGTCAAGGAGATGATGATAGTCAAAAGCCGAGTAAACGGCAAAGTCAGGGCTGCAGCGCACGGCGGATCCGAGAGGCGGTCTCAGCCATTTCGTCGTCGTCGCGATATTTTTTGCGTGGCCAGAAAAACCCTTTCAGTCCGTCGCCCTTGGTACGCGGAACAATGTGCACATGCAGATGCGGGACACTCTGGCTGACCTTGACATTGGTGGCAACGAAAGCCCCTTGCGCCGACAAGGAACGCTCAATGGCCGCGACCAAACGCTGAACCGTCTGGAAGAATGGGCCAACATCGTCGTTGGGAAGGTCGAGCAGGGTCTCGCAATGGGCGCGGGTGACGAGCAAGCAGTGACCATGAAAGAGAGGGCGCGTGTCGAGAAAGGCGACGGAGAGAGCGTCCTCAAAAACAATATGCGCAGGAACTTGACGCAGGACGATCTGGCAGAAGAGACAGGACACAAAGTTCACCTTCATTATAGCGATGGGCAGACAACGCGAATCAAGATTTGGGACGCGAGAACACCAGGCCGCGGACACTCCCTGGTGGCAATGGGAAGCGCACTTTGCCGTCCTTGAGCTTCACGGCTTCGGCATGGCCGCCCGCGAGAGCGCGCCCAGTCCCAATTTTGCCGGCGGTGAAAGGAGGGCGCAGGAGACATCACTAGCGTGCGCTCCATGGTTGAACAGTAAGCAATCTTGACGTCGCCGGCAGCGCCCAAGCTTGCTGGAGAGCCACTGACCTTCACTTCACGGGCTGGCCTTCTGCCGGTCCGGAACCACCGCGGCGTCACACTTAATTTTTGGCTTTGCTGTAGCTTCCGTCCAATCGATGACGTAACGCACTTCGTTCAGGCAAAAAGACGCACTCCGTCGACATCACTGGCGGGAGAGCCCCGAACTCTTCCTCTTGCGGAGCTCCACAAAGGCACCGCGAGGGATCTTACAAACCAATCTGTGAAAGAAATGGCTCCTCAGGTAGGACTCGAACCTACAACCCTTCGGTTAACAGCCGAATGCTCTGCCATTGAGCTACTGAGGAACGACAGATAGAAACAGCACCCGGGCGGGCGCTGGTCTCAACTAGTAATAATTTATCACGGGCGAGAGCGGTGTGTCGCCCCCTTGAAGGGGGCTTGACTTGGGGAACAACGTAACCTAGGCCTTACGGCCCAGGCTATTCTCTGTCGGCGCTACCGCGCCTGATCACGGCGGTGCCATTCGCTATAGGCCCGCGCGCTACCGCGCCTGATCACGGCGATGTCATCCGCTGTGGGCCTCGTTACCGCCCCTAATCACGGCGGTGCCATTCGGATTCGCAGAGAATCCGCATGCGCTAGTAGGCCCTGAAGTTTAACCGGCGCGGCGCTCGCCTGAGGCTTCGTCGGCGGGGGAGACCTTTTCACCCGACGGCACCTTGGCGGGTTCGCCGGTGGCAGTTTTTGCCGGGGTGTTCTGGTCAGCACGAAAGCGAAGCAGGGCCGCGATGTTGCCGGCGCGCCTGAACTCTTCGTCGTCGCGGACATAAACGATCTCAGCGCTGTTGCGGAGGGCCTGGCCCAGGACGGCGCGAACGCCGTCTTCGATCTCGCGCGTGTCCTGTGCGCACACCGCACACTTTGGGACACGACGGGTATCGAGGTGACCGCAGTGGCCGCACTCGACGATGGCGGCATTGAAGTCGCGGCCGAGGAAGAGTTTCTGCACTTCCCCACGTTCCAGCGAGGTCAAGACATGGTGCAGACCGACCGAGCCGCGAGCATTCCGCTGGGCTTCGCCCAGCACTTCGCGGATCCCGCCTTGGACTTCATTGCGTCGCTGCTCCTCCAGAAGCAGCAGTACTTCATCACGGATCTTGTCGGTGGTCGCGGCGGGATCTAAATCCACCCGCGAGACCAGCGAGTCGCTCACATAGGTATGGAGGTGAGGTTCGACTTCTGCCCAGACCTCTGCCCGACAGCCGACGAAGAGGGGCTGAAGCTGTCCCGCGGTGCGGAGTCCCTTGAGGCGCTCGGCAACTTCCTTGAAATGACGCATGGCCTCATTGTCGACGTGGCGCTCGAGATGTCCGCCATCATAGCCGCGGAAGCCGTCACTGCGTCCGCGCCGCGGCAGCTCGTTGTGAATGGTCTCGCGTTCAGTGACCTGATCAAGTTCGAGCTCGAGGATGCGGGCATTCTCACGATCGAGAAGGACGATGGTCGCGCGCGGTACTTCAATCACGGCCGAAGCGATGGGAGTCAGGTGGAACCGGTTATTGACATGGAGGGTGGTCTTACCCACCGCGGGCGGAAGGTCGTATTCCTTCCACAGATCATGTTCCGCACAAGCAAAGATGGCCTTGGCGCGCGAGTGATTATTGTGGAGCTGGTCAGCGATGGCGAGGATGCGTTCCAGGTCGGCGCGGGCCCGAGCGTGATTCCCTGTCCGGTCAAGGTTCTTCAGCGCGTCGCGTACCAGGTCTTTGACCTGAATGGTCTCGCGACGCTGGGAGCGGTCCTGGGGAGTGGCGGGCTGGAAGTAGAACGAGATGGCACAGCCATCCGGAGACTCGATCGCAGCCAAGGTCTGAAGTTCGTCGCGCCAATACGGGGTCATGCACTCTCTCCTTAGGGTGGGGGAATCATCAAGCCACACTCGAATGCTGCAGCAGTTTCTTCTTCAAAAGGTGACTGGCGGGTAGTTTTCGGCCAAGATGCTCGCGGGATGACTCAATGGACGCGCGAACCTGTTCTGCCTTGCGGTCGGTGACGGTGGCGATCTCGTCCACGGTGAAACCTTCGATGGCATAGAGCACGAAGGCCTCGCGCTCTTCGCGGCCCACCCCTTTCAGTGCGTCTTCGAGCTGGTCAATGAGTTCGTCAGAGGCGGCGAGTTCTTCAGGATTCCCGGCATGCACGTCCGCTATGATGTCCTCGCGATTGAGGGTCTCTCCCGGCTGATGGAATTGCAGGAAATTCTCATCGCTGCCGGTGACGTTCTGCACGCCCACATTTTGCTCCAGTGGGATGGTATCGAAATCAGCCTCCCCGGCGCCGATGCGTTTGATGGCCTGAATGGCGAGGCGATAAAGCCAGCGCTCGACGGGAAGCTGATAGGGACGCTGGTCGGCAGAAAGGGCGGTCACCACGACTTCATCAATCACTTCGTCCACGGAGATCTGCGGCGAGATGCCTTGGCCGGTAGCATCCAGGTACCGCAGCTCGCGACCGACAAAGCGTTCCAGCCGCGGCAGGTTGGCGTTGATATACGAACGGACATCAGCTTGAACGTTACTACGATTCTCATCGGCGAATGCAGCCTCCGTGAGCTCAGCAGGCGTGGACTTACCGTTGGTCTTGCGCGGCGGCGGCTCCTCCTCTAAGCGGGCAATGGCCACTTCAGGAACCTTAGCGGGAGAAAACGCCTCGACCGGAGATTCCACCGGGGACATCGCGGCGCGGTCGCGCTGGAACTTTTGGCGCTGCCATTTATGCTGGCTGCGCAGGAGCTCTTTGTGACGTCCGAGCTGGTTGACCAGATCAGTGAATGCGACTTTGATGGCGGCGGCGGCCGGCGTGCCCTGGCTTTGTGCACTGATCTGGCCGGACGGAAGGCGCAGGTTCAGGCTGACGGCAAAAGCCTCACGCGGGGCATGGTCGAGCGTGCCATGCAGATGCACCAATTCCGGGCGGAAGACTTGCAGCCTTCGCTCCAGCTTCTGCACATGTTGTTGGATGTCGTTCTCTAGGTCAGCAGACTTGGCGGCTTTAAAGCTGAAGTGCAGGTTCATGTGGGCCTCACTACAACGGGAGGAGATCCCCAGAGAAGTCCCGTGAGAACGAGGACAAGACTCTTACCGGTGGATTTTACTCCTGCGTATTGGGACGCGCGGGGAAAAATGTGAGTTGTACTTTAGCGAACCGAAAGACGGCGAGGTAATTGCTAACGGCAGGCGTTAGGCTGTAGGGTAGGCTTTAGGCTTCGGAACGAGTGGGCGGTTTTTCACCACGGAGACACGGAGGCACGGAGAAAGCAAAGGCACAGTTGAGCACTGCAGAGACGCCGACGGTTGTCTCTACTACACAGCGATGACGAAGCACGGCTTCGGTGGTGAGTCCTCGTTAAACGGAGACGATAAGCGAGGCTTCGTCGCGGATGACGGGATGATAAAGCGTGTCGCGCTCGACCGGAATCCGTCCGGCTTCGCGGATGAGGCGCTGTAACTCAGTGCGGGCCATTCCCTGCGGAGTGGTAGCGCCGGCGTCGTGATAGATCTTTTCTTCGATAACGGTGCCATCCAGATCGTCGGCGCCAAAGCGCAGCGCGATCTGCGCGATCTTGGGAGTCAGCATCTGCCAATAGGCCTTGATGTGCTGGAAGTTGTCCAGGATAAGGCGCGAGACCGCTACCTGTTTGATGTCGAGCAGGCCGGTGGTCTTCGGCAGGTGCTGGAGAGCGGTGTTCTCCGGATGGAAGGCGAGCGGAATAAAGGTCTGAAAGCCGCCGGTCTCATCCTGGAGATCGCGCAGGCGCATGAGGTGATCGACGCGGTCTTCATCATTTTCCACATGGCCGTACAGCATGGTGGCGTTGGAGCGAAGCCCTACCTGGTGGGCGATGCGCGCAATATCGAGCCATTCCCCGCCGTCAATCTTATGGTCGCAGATGATGTGCCGCACGCGGTCAGCGAAGATCTCCGCGCCGCCGCCGGGGCAAGAGTCAACGCCGGCTTCTTTCAGCTTGAGCAGTGTGTCGCGGATGCTGAGTTTGGCCCGCTTGGCGAGGAATGAGATCTCTACCATGGTGAAGGCCTTGAGATGGACCTGAGGAAAACGCTCTTTCAGTCCACGCACCAGATCCAGAAAATATTCCAGCGGCAGATCCGGATGAAGGCCGCCGACAATGTGGAATTCGGTGACGGCATCGGTGTATCCCGAAGCAGCGGTCTGAAAGGCTTCTTCCAACGCCATGGTGTAGGCGCCCGGAGTGTCCTTTTTGCGTCCAAAGGCACAGAGACGGCACGCGGCGACGCATACATTCGTAGGATTGATGTGGCGATTGACGTTGAAGTAGCAGACGTTGCCGTTCATCCGCTCGCGCACCCGATTGGCCATCCAACCGAGAGCCAGGAGATCGCCGGTCGCGTACAGCGCTAACCCATCGTCAGAGTTGAGCCGCCGGCCTGCCATGACCTTCTCATAGACGGGGAGAAGCCGCGGATCGTCCGTCTGAAACGGGTGGGCCTGCGCCGAAACAAAAGGCTCGGCGGCGGCTTCCTGCGGTGCGATGGAGAATTTGGCGACAGACATGCTTTATCCATGATATCGCAGGTGGCTTATGCCGGCGAGAGCGACTTGGCCATCTCCAAAGCGTCCAAGCCATTGCTGTAGTAGCGCGGAATGGTCTTCACAATGGTGAAGCCGTGGCGTTTGTAGAACTTTAAGGCGGGAAGGTTGTCGACGGCGACTTCGAGCACTATGGCTTCTCGTTTCAAAGCGCGCAGGCGCTCTTCCGATGCACGCAACAATTGGCCGCCAAGGCCGGTGCGGCGCTGCGACTGACGCACGTCAATGGTGATGATGTGACCGTGCTTCTTGTGGACATGAGTGAGAATGAAGCCCTGGATCAAGCACGTCGCATCTTCAGCAACGGCGGGATCTTCGGTGATCGGCTCTTCCGCAACCAAGGTAAATGCGCCGGGATATTCAATGAATTGCTGAAGCTCGTATTCCGTGTACGCGATCTCCGGAGTGAAGCAGAGCTGGTCCAGGCGCCAGAGGGCTTTGAAATCAGAGGGCCGGTAGTTACGCAGCACGAACGGGGGCGCTTTGTCGGCAGGAGCGGTAGGGCGCGAATGTCGCACGCCGCCATTCTACTCGCGCAGGCGGCGATTCATTTCGTCCGCCCGTTCGGGCAGACCGGCGCCGATGTAGGCCTCGGCGAGATGTTTATAGATCTGGCGGCGCGAAGCGATGGGGACTTTAGCGGCTTCGCTCAAGCTGCGAGCTGAGGTCAGGGCTTCGGCGGCAGCGGTATAGTCCCGACGGCGAAGCAGGACGGCGCCGAGGGTGTCCCAGATGGCGGGGTTCTTCGGGTCAAGTTCGCTGGCGCGGCGGGCCAGTTCCAAGGCGCGGTCAAGCTGGACCCCTTGTTGGGCGTAGATCCAAGCGAGATTATTCGCGGCGGCGCCGGTGCTTTCGCCCAAGCGGACGGCGCTTTCATAGTGACGAATGGCGCGAGTGCGATCGGCGCGGAGTTCGGCTTCCCTGCCTTGAATCAGTTGAGCGAGAGCGGGCTGGGTACGTCCCAGGGCGAGGGGAGCAAATTCAGCAGCGGCAGCGGAGTCGCGCTGTTGCAAAGATAGCTGCATCAGCGCTAGCGCGGCGCTGGCGCGATGCGGTTCAAGTTCGAGCGCTTTGCGCAATGCGCGCTCCGCGTCTGGAACGAATCCGCGATCGGCGTAGAGGCGTCCGGCAACTTCCACCAGCGCGGCCGAGGCGGGTGGCTCAGCGGCGACCGTCTCCATCTTCACGATGGAGGCGCGGGTCAGGGTGCCTTTACGATAGAGTGCCAGCAAACCATTCAGCGCCGGGATGGATTGCGAGTCGATACCAAGGGCCCGCTGATAACTTGCCAGCGCGGCCGCGAATTGCTTCTTGCCGATCAAGGCATTGCCGAGCACGGTGTGAATGACGGGGTCGTTCGGGTCTACCTGGAGGGCGCGGCGGGCGATGGATTCAGCGGCCTCCCAGCGCTTCTGGCCTTCCAGGACCCGCGCGTAAAGGACAAGCGCTTGCAGGTTTGCGGGTTCCTCCCGGACCACAGGCGTGATGTGTTCTTCGGCCGTTACCCACTGCCCTTCTTCCATGCTCTCAGCGGCCAGCGCGAGCCGGGTGGGTACGTAGGTGGAATCGGCCTGAAGCGCGGACTGCCATGCGGATTTTGCTTCGGCTTTGCGGCCTTCATATTTCAGCGCCGCGCCGAGGACGAATAATGCGGGTACAGAAGTGGGATCGTGGGCGACTGCCGCGCGGGCATGGGCTTCGGCCGCCGGGAGATCGTTCTCGCGTAGAGCGATCTCGGCTTGAAGAATGCTGCGCGTGCCGGTATCAAGCTGGTCCAGATGCTGGATGAGCAACTGGCGGGCAGCGCGAACGTCGCGATCCGGATCTTCGCTGGATGGAGCTACGCGCGCCTCGATCGAACGCGTCACTAAAGCATCTTCGACCCGTTGATGGAGCGAAGAGGCGTAGACGGCGGCGGCGGCGGTAGCGCGTCCTGAGACCAATAAGAAGTCAGCGAGCAACGGCGGGCTGTCAGGCTGTTTGGCGTCAACCCGCTGGAGGATAGCTTCGGCCTCAGACAAGCGCGCGGCACGCTGCAGAAATTGCGCGAGCCGCAGGTTGTTGCGAACGCTGTCATCGGCTTTTACGGCCGAGCGGTAGGCGGATTCGGCGGCGGCGGGCTGGCCTTCCTGTTCTTCGAGGCGTCCGAGCGCGAGCCAGGTGTCACCTTCTCCGGGATTGCGCGTACCGGACTGGACGAGCACCTTGCGCGCGTCCTCTACATGATTCTCGCGGTTGTAAAGTTCAGCCAGTGTGATGGCGATCTGCGCGTCGGCGGGATTTAGAGCAAACGACCGCTGCAGAAGCTGCAAAGCGGCGGGAACGTTACCGGCGGTGGCGTAGGCCGTTCCCAGGGTGCCGATCGCGCCCGCATCATTGGGATCCTTTTTGAGGATGGCGTGCAATTCGTCCGCGGCTTTCTGGGTAGCTCCACCCATTAAAAGCAGTTCCGCCATGCGCCGGTGCGCTTCCAGGTTCTGCGGGTCCAGCAAAACCGCATTTTGGAAATTGAGAAAGGCCTCGTTCGGCTGGGCGAGGCGAAGCTGGCAAATACCGATGCGCAGGCGGATGGTGGACGCGACGCGCTGGTCGCGGGGCCGGATCTTCGTAAGGGCCCTTTCGTAGGCCCTTAAAGCGCCCGCTGGATCGCCCTGACGTTCGGCCTCCTGGGCGCGCAGCAAGTCTTGGCTGAAGGAGCCGCTGCATCCAGTGACCAGCAAAATAGAGAAAAGAAGCAGAGATGCGACCGCCGCGCTCCGGGCTGAAGAATGCATGACAATAAGGTGCGAGATTTGGGCTGGCGGTTGCCGCGCTCGGATTCTGCAAATCCTTGACATTAAAGGCCCGGCACGATACTTTCGGCCTTCAGCTATTGTCCGAATCTGAGGTGGGGAGAGACAACCTGTGGCAAATCGTCTGGTGACGTTCACGACCGATTTTGGAGTGTCTGACCACTTTGTAGGGGCCATGAAGGGCGTGATCATGAAGCTGAATCCCGAGGCCACCATCGTGGACATCAGCAATTCAGTCCATTCCTTCGACATTCTGGACGGCGCCCTGACCATTGCCCAGGCGTATAGCTACTTCCCCCCCGACACGGTGCATATGGTAGTGGTGGACCCGGGGGTGGGGAGCAATCGGCGTCCGCTGTTGGTCGTGACGGAAAAACACATCTTCCTGGCCCCGGATAACGGGGTGCTCTCGCTGGTCTATGAACGCGAAGAGCGGTTGAGCGTGCGGCACGTGACCGCAGAACATTACTTTTTGCAGCCCGTCAGCAATACCTTCCATGGCCGCGATGTGTTTGCACCGTGCGCGGGATGGTTGAGTAAAGGCGTGCAGGTGGAGAAGTTTGGCGAAGAAGTCACCGACTTTGCCCGCTTTGCCGCGCCCAAACCGAAGCTGGTGAATCCGCAATTGCTCAAGGGCGTGGTGCTCAAGGCGGACAAGTTTGGCAACCTGATCACCAACTTCACCGCGAGGGAACTGCCGGAGATGTTTTCAGCGACGCCGCCGCCATTCAAGATGGTGATCGGAAACAAAGAGATCACTTCCCTGCGCACGGCGTACTCGCAAGGCATGAACAACGAGATCTTCGCGATCGTGGGCAGCATGGGCTTCCTGGAGATCGCGACCAACCGGCAATCAGCCGGACGGCTGCTGGGCGCGGATCGCGGCACCGAAGTTGGATTTGTGGTGGGAGCACAAGCCGCCGCGGCGCCAGCCGCACCCCCAGCGCCGGCACAGTAAGATCACGGATTTTTGGGTTTAGGCCGGGCGTAGTTTTCCATCTCCGCCGTCCATTTCAGGAAGCGGCCAAGTTCATGCCGCTCTTTCCACATAAATCCCCAGAATGAGAAGAAGCCGATCTTGTCCATCTTGAGGCCGGTGTAGGTCTCTATACGCCAGCGCAGATAAGGACTCCGCCACGGAGTGAGGTGGTAGCCGCGAGTCGAATTCCAGGCAAAGCGGAGAACGTTCCACATTCTGGTGAGAGTATAACTTCTCGTTCACCGCGGCGAGGCGCGCGGAGAAGTGCGAAAGGAAGGTAAACTTCTTCTATGGATGATGCTCGGAATACCCGCGAAGCCGAGGACCATTACTATGCGGCGCTGGACCTGGTGGCTGAAGGCAAGGTCGCGGATGCGGTCGTCGAGTACAAAAGAGCTTTGGAGGCGGACCCCACATTCGCTGACGCGATGCACGGGCTCACCCGCGCGTATCAAGATTTGGAAAAGTTTGACGATGCGATAGCGGTGGCAAACCGGCTGGCGGAGATCGATCCCAATGACATCCTCGCGCATACGAGCCTTTCCATCCTGTATCAGCGCAAGGGTATGATCCCGGAAGCGGAAGCCGAAGCAAACAAGGCGAGGATTTTAGGGTGGAAACAACAGTTGAGCGAGCAAAAGAAAGGCAGTGTTTAGTCGTTAGTTTTTATTTCTCTTGGGTGACTGAGTTCTCACGGCCTGCCTCGGTGGTTGGGAAATCATCGTCGAGGCTGATATCACCGCTTAGGCTTTAGGCGTTCGCAGGGGTCAGATCTCGTATTTCTTCAGCAGATGGCGGAAGGAGCGGTATGAGACCTTGAGCAGGTCCGCGGCGCGGGTCTGCACTCCGCCCGAATGTTTCAGCGCAGACTGGATCAGGTTGCGCTCGATATCAGCAACGTAGCGCTCCAGGTCCAAGCCTTCCGTCGGAAACGCATGCGCCGAATCTCCGTTGAAGCCGGCGGCGGCGGCGCGGACCTTTTGCTTCTCAGAGGGCAATTCCACATTCAATTCGTGGCCGGGTTCCATGGTCACGGCGCGCTCGATGGCATTCTCCAGTTGGCGTACATTGCCGGGCCAATCGTAGTCGGTGAGTAGCGCCAGGGACTCTTTGGCAATGCTATTGATGCTCTTGCCGGACGCCGGAGTAAAACGCTTCAGGAATGCATTCGCCAGGAGAGGAATGTCCTCGCGGCGTTCGCGCAGCGGGGGAACGTGGATGGGAATGACGCTGATGCGGTAATAAAGATCTTCGCGGAAGTCGTTCTGCGAGACCATGTCCGCAAGGTTGCGATTGGTAGCGGCGATAACCCGGACATCGATCGGAATCTCCGTGGAGCTGCCCAAGGGCCGCACGGAGCGCTCTTGCAAGACGCGGAGGAGCTTCACTTGCATGCCCACGCTCATCTCGCTGAGCTCGTCGAGGAAGATGGTGCCGCCGGTCGCGACTTCGAAGAGCCCCCGCTTGTTCTGGTTGGCCCCGGTAAAAGCACCCTTGGTGTAGCCAAAGAGTTCGCTTTCGAGCAGCGTTTCCGGAAACGCTCCGCAATTGATAGAGACGAATGCCTCCGCGTTACGCGGCGAGCAGGAGTGGATAGCGCGGGCGACCAGTTCCTTCCCGGTGCCACTTTCGCCGGTGATGACCACGGTGGCGCTGGTGGGAGCAACGGTGCGGATGGTCTCCTTCAATTTCTCGATCACCGGGCTGTTGCCGATGATCTGGTCGACGGAGTTGCGGCTGGCAGCGTCACGGCGCAGGGCAAAGTTCTCGCGGCGCAGGCTAAGGGTCTCCAGCGCGCGATGGATGGAGGCCTTGATCTCCTGGTGAAAGCTGCCGCGCTTAAGGATGTACTCAAAGGCGCGGGCACGGACGGCTTCAATCGCCGGCTCGATCTCTTCCCCCGCGGTCATGACGATGATGGCGGAGTCCGGCGAGACCCGGCTGGCATGTTGCAGGATGTCTATCCCGTCATTACTGCTGGGCATGCGGATGTCCGTGACAATGACGTCAAACATGGCGGTATCGAGTTTGCGCTTGGCCTCCGTGGGCGATGAGACCGTCTCCACTTTATGACCCGCCTTGCGCAGATCGATGTCCAGAAGCTCGCGGATGGAGCGTTCGTCATCGCAAACCAAAATGCTAGCCACGCGCACCTCCCGCCTTGGCCGCGACCATGGTCGGAGCAGGCTCAATATCAATCGCGGCCGCGGCAGGATTCTTCAGCCGCACATGGAACTCAGTGCCCTTGCCGGGGGTAGAGACGACGGAGATCTTGGCATCGTGGGCCTGGAGGATCTGGTAGACGATGGCGAGTCCGAGGCCGGTACCGCCGCCGAAGTTCGACTGGAAG
The DNA here is from genome assembly GCA_035526435.1 of Terriglobales bacterium. Lineage (GTDB taxonomy): Bacteria > Acidobacteriota > Terriglobia > Terriglobales > Acidobacteriaceae > DATLCI01. Next base: position 10,534 of record DATLCI010000087.1, on the reverse strand, counting down.
GGCTCGAAGATCTTTTCGAGTTGCGCAGCGGGGATGCCGACGCCAGAGTCAATGAAAGATATCTGCCAGTTATCGTCAAGGGCACGAAGGCTGATGCGAAGCTCACCGCCATCAGGCATGGCGCGCAAAGCGTTCTCGCACAGGTTCCAGAAGACCTGCTTGAGGCGGTCACCGTCGGCATGAGCAAAAGCGGCCTTCACGTGGAAGTCGCGCACGATCTTTACCGATGCAGTGTCATGTCGAGGACGATTCTCCAGCAGCGTCAGCGTGTCTTCCAGCAACGGCAGCAGGTCCAACAGGGCGGGCTTGAGGTTCTTCTCGCGTGAATATGCGAGGAAGTCCGAGATGATGGTATTGAGCCGCTCGGACTCGCGGGTAACGATGCTCACCAGGGTGCGCTGCTCGTCATTGAGATTGGAGATGCCGGAGAGGACCTGTACGGAGCCGGCGATGGACGCGAGCGGATTGCGGATCTCATGTGCGATGCCAGCGGCCATGCGCCCGACGGCGGCGAGCCGATCCCGCATGCGGACTTCGCGTTCGAGGCGGCGGACGGCGGTGAGGTCGTCGAAGGTGTACACGTAGCCGATCACACTGCGGTCAGATTTCAACAATGGGGAGACGGTGACGCCAAAGGTCTTTTCTCCGCTGCCGGTGTGCGAACGCGCTTCTCCAGTCACGGCGAAGGAATCGACGTCGGGCAGGCGATCCATGAAGAGATCGCTGACGTGTTGTCCGTAGACTTGCTGCGCAGTACGCTCGAGAAGTTTCTGTCCCGGGACGTTGAGCAACGTGATACGGCCGTCAAGGCCGGTGGTGATGAGGCCGCCGCGCATGGAGTGAATCACGTTTTCGTGCTGGGCTTGAAGGTTTTCGAGCGCGCCACTCTTGTCCTGAAGTTGGACGTCAACCTGGCGCAGTTTCTGGCTTAGGTTGCTAGACAGGTACGCAATCGCCAGATAAGCGAACAGGTTGATGAGGATGACGGCCTGCAGTGACTTCAAATCCGGGCGACTCACCGAGAAGCTGCGGATCACCCCAAAGTAAGCCAGTTCCAGCACCGCGCCAAAGCAGATGAACGATAGGGCCGCAGTGAGATACGCCCACCAGCGCGGCAGCAGGATACTGACCACGATGATCAGCAGCGGATAGAGGAAATTGAAAGAAGTATCGATGCCGCCGGTGACGTGGACGATCGAAGTCACGAGGGCGAGGTCGGTAAAGACCTGCAGGCGGGCCTGGATACGGATCTCACCCCAGACATTGTTCAGCAGAACGAAGAAGACCGCGATCGTGTACCAGAGAACGATGACGCTGACGAATATGGATTCGTCGATCTCCGTGTGGGTGAGGCGGGTAATGACGAGTCCGATGCCCAGCAGGAAGGTGATGATGATGATGCGGACCTTTACCAGCCAGGCCAGCCAATTGCGCTCGTTGAAGTCAGTCGCCATCATGCAAACACGTATCCCGACATACATCGGCTTGCCAGCCGCAAGGGCCGGGCGCAAGCCTTCGATTCCTCTTGATAAGGGGTCACGATAGTAAGCAGAGGCGGAGCCACAGGCCCCGCCTCCACATTTTCTTTAGCCGGCCAACTTCGCGATCATGGAGAAGAGTGGCATATAGAGAGAGATGACGATGCCGCCGACGGCCACGCCCAGGAACCCGATCATGAGCGGTTCGAGCAGCGTGAGCATGTCTTTCGTGGCGGCGTCGACTTCGTCTTCATAGAAGTCCGCGATCTTCTGGAGCATGTTGTCCATGGCGCCGGTGGCTTCACCTACGCCGATCATCTGCGTCACCATGTTCGGGAAGACACCACATTCCTTGAGCGGGTCGACGATAGTGCGGCCCTCTTCAATCGCCTTGCGGACCTTCAACAGGGCCTCTTCCAACACGGCATTGCCGGAGGTCTTAGCGGTGATGGTCAAACCCTCAATGATGGGCACGCCGGAGGTGATGAGCGTTCCCAGGGTACGGGTGAAGCGCGCGACGGCGATCTTGCGCAGCAACATGCCCAAGACCGGCATGTTAAGCATCATCTTGTCGAGGATGTAACGGCCGCGCGGATGTTTGCGGATCTGCTTGATACCGAAGACCAAGCCGATAGCGCCACCGATCATGAACCACCAGAAGGTGCCGATGAAATCGCTCAGCCCCATGACGATGCGGGTAGGCAAAGGCAGGTCCACGCCCAGGCCCTTGAAGAGGCTGGAGAAGATGGGGACGACCCACTTGAGCAGCGCGCCGACGACCAATCCGGCGATACCAATGACGGATACCGGGTAGATCATGGCCGATTTAACCGAAGCGGCCAGCTTCACGGCTTTTTCCACGTAGGCGGCGAGGCGCTGCAGGATGAGATCGAGAATACCGCCGGTCTCGCCGGCCTCGATCATGTTGGTGGTGAGGTCATCAAAGATCTTGGGGTAGCCCTTCATGGCATTGGCCAGGGTGGAACCGCCTTCGACGGTAGTCCGCACGCCGTTGAGCGCCTTCTGGAAGGCCGGGTTCTCCTGGTTGTTCCCCAGGATCTCCAGGCACTGGACCAGCGGCAGTCCGGCGTCGATCATGACGGAGAACTGGCGGAAGAAGATGGCAATGTCCTTAGTGGGGACGCTGCCACCACCAAAGGAAGGCAGCACGAACTCCTTGCCCTTCTCCTTGATGACGCCGGCGTTGATGCGTTCTTTCTGCAGTTGCGCCTTGAGAACCTGTTTGTTCTCAGCGACCCGCTCGCCCTTGACGGACGCGCCGGAGGCGTCCTTCCCGGTGAATGTGAATACTGGCATTGTCTTCCTCCCTGTTACCTACCCCTGGGGACAACTCTTCAAACGGTTTAGCGTTTTGCCGGCGCAGCGGCTGCGCCTTTGCCTTGCAGTCCCTGGCCGCGATTGATCATCTCGGTCAGTTCATCGGCCATGGACGAACGCGCCATCGCGGTCTCCAGCGTGATCTGCTTCTGGAAGTACAGCGTGGCCAGCGATTGATTGAACGTCTGCATGCCGAACTTTTCCTGTCCGGATTGCATCGACGAATAGATCTGGTGGATCTTGTCTTCACGGATCAGGTTGCGTACGGCCGGATTCGGAATGAGGATCTCCATGGCGCAGGCGCGGCCCTGTCCGCCGACCTTGGGCAGCAACGATTGGCAGATGATGCCTTCCAGCACCAGCGAAAGCTGGGCACGGATCTGCGATTGCTGGTGCGATGGGAACACGTCGATCACGCGGTTAATAGTGGATGAAGCGGAGTTAGTGTGCAAGGTACCAAAGGTCAAGTGACCGGTTTCAGCGACGCGCAACGCGGATTCGATGGTCTCCAAATCGCGCATTTCGCCGATGAGGACGACGTCGGGATCTTCGCGCAGTACGGCGCGCAGCGCTTCCGAGAAGCCCTTGGTGTCCGAGTGAACCTCGCGCTGGTTGACCAGGCAGTTCTTATTGGGGTGCACAAACTCGATGGGATCTTCAATGGTGATGATGTGGTCGTGGCGCTCGGTGTTGATCTTATCGATCATGGCGGCGAGCGTAGTGGACTTACCGGAACCCGTGGGTCCGGTAACCAGGATCAATCCCCGGGGACGATCGCAAAGCTTGGAGATGACCTGCGGCAGATTCAACTGCTGGAAGGACTTGATCTCGAACGGGATGACGCGAAAGACGCCGGCGGTGGCGCCGCGCTGATTGAAGAGGTTGCCGCGGAAACGGGCGAGCCCTTTAAGTCCGAAGGAGAAGTCGAGCTCAAGATGTTCTTCAAAGCGATGCTTCTGCGCGTCCGTAAGCACGGAGTAACCGAGCTGCTTGGTCTCCGTGGGGGTGAGCTGCGGCATGTCGAGCGGGTGCAAGTGGCCGTGGACGCGGACCTGCGGCGGAGAATTGGTGGTGATGTGGAGATCGCTACCTCCCATCTCCAACATCTTTTTGAGCAGATCGCTTAATGTAACGTTCATCGCTTCCCTTTCTCCGATTACGTGTTGATGGTCTCGCGGATCACTTCTTCCAGCGGCGCTTCGCCGTTCATCACCTTGCGCAGACCACTGCGGCGCAACGTGATCATGCCGTTCTCAATGGCTTTCTTCTTCAGTTCGAGCGAAGAGGCGCCGACGAGAATAAGCTCGCGCAGTTCGTCGTCCATGGCCATGACTTCATAAAGACCGCAGCGGCCCTTGGTGCCGGAGCCATTGCACTTGTCGCAACCCTTGCCCTTGAGCACCTTCACGGTCTTGGCCTCTTCCGGGGTGAAGCCCGCTTCGATCAAGGTCTTCTCCGGCAGGTCTTCCGGCTCCGCGCAATTGGAGCAGACACGACGAATCAGGCGCTGGGCGCAGATGAGGTGAACAGCGGTGGCCACCAGGAAGGGTTCGATACCCATGTTCATCAAGCGGCTGATGGTCTCAGGGGCCCCGTTGGTGTGAAGCGTGGAGAGCACCATGTGTCCGGTAAGAGCGGCCTTGATGGCGATCTCAGCCGTTTCGAAGTCGCGAATCTCACCGACGAGGATGATGTTGGGATCCTGCCGGAGGAACGAGCGCAGCGCCGCGGCGAAGTTCAAGCCGATGGCTTCCTTCATCTGTACCTGGTTCACGCCAGCCAACTGGAACTCGACCGGATCTTCGGCAGTCATGATGTTGGTGTCCGGCTGATTCAGGGTGGCGATAGAGGAATAAAGAGTGTTGGTCTTGCCGGAACCGGTGGGGCCGGTGACCAGCACCATGCCGAAAGGCTTGATGATGGCGCTGTGGAACTTGGCCAGCGACTCGGGCTCGAAGCCGAGCTTGGTCATGTCGAGACGAAGGTTTTCTTTGTCGAGCAAGCGGAGCACGATCTTTTCGCCCCAGAGCACGGGCAGGCAGCTCACGCGGTAGTCGAGCTGTTTCTTCTTCCCGTTGAGGACCATCTTCAGCATGATGCGGCCGTCCTGCGGGAGGCGCTTTTCGCTGATGTCCAGTTTGGACATGATCTTGATACGCGAGGTGATGGCATCCTTGAGCTTGATGGGCGGATTCATGATGTTCTGCAACTGGCCATCAATACGGAAGCGCACCCGGAATTCTTTTTCGTAGGGCTCGATGTGAATATCACTGGCGCCGCGCTTCACCGCGTCCGTGAGGATGAGGTTGACCAGCTTGACGATGGGAGCTTCTTCCGCACCCTTCTCCAGTTCAGCCAGGCTGGCTTCAGCTTCTTCGGCAGCGAGCTCAACATCGGCCTCGTCGCCCATGGAGCTCATGATGTTCTCGAGATTCTCTTCTTCCTTGCCGGCGTTGTAGGCGCGCTCGATGCCCTCCATGATGGCCGATTCGGAAGCCACGACCGGTTCAATGTTGAAGCCGGTCATGAACTTGATGTCGTCCATGGCGAAGACGTTCGTGGGATCGACCATGGCGATGGTGAGCGAAGCGCCCACCCGACTCAACGGAAGGATCTGATAGCGCTTGCTGGTCTCCTGCGGGATGAGTTTCACGACCGCAGGATCGATCTCAAAATATTGAAGATTGATGGCCGGAACGCCGTATTGGCGCGAGAGGAAGTTAGTTACATCTTCATCGGAAAGGAAGCCCAGCTTGACCAGGACGGAGCCGAGCCGGTCTTTGCCGCCCGCGTCCTTCTGCGTTTTAAGGGCCTGCTCCAGTTGTTCCTGCGTAAGGACCTTCTCTTTTACGAGGAGATCGCCCAGACGTTGCGACATACCGGGGTGTACCTGTCCGTTCCTAGATTTGAACCAAACCGATGGACCCTGGCAGGGACCGCGCGACGCGGGTTCAGCCACTCCCAGACAAGAGAATACCGAAATTCCAGAGTTGCGCGAATCGTATGCGGAGTGACACAAATTGTCAATTAGGAAAGTTGCTGATTTGGTAACGAATCAAGCCCCCTACAAGGCGTCTTACCTAGGTTCGAGCGGTCATGAATCGCCGCCTCCGGATGGCTTTTAAGGCGAACAAAGAGGCGGCTGAATCCGGAGAAGCCGCCATAGAGCGCTCCCATAGCAACCAGGTCGACAAGGGGCAGCGGGACGGAGGTATCGGCAGGCCGCAACGGGGGGAGCTGCCTCAGCGCGTCAGCGAAGGCTTCATCAAGGTTGAAGGCTTGGGAAGACCCGGTAACGTGAGCTGACAGTTGGCACCCGACAAAGCGGGTGGGAACGAGCTCTTCACCATCGCAGTGCATCAACCGGATGGCTGCCCGCAGGGGGCTTTTGCCGAAGACGGGTTGGATGAGGTAATAGTCCTCTTGTCCGGAATCTTCGCGGTCGGCGGCACCAATGCGCAGCGCCAGGCTGGAGCCATGACGATTGGTGCCTGCCTCCTCCAGCACGATCTCAGTGCCCGCCGGCCGGCTGCCTTGAATCACCATTACGTGGCGGCCTTGAGCGTAGTAGTTGCCGGCAAAGTCCTTGCGGGCGAGGGTCGTCATAAGGTTTCTCCTGGGTGTTGCAATCATCAGAACAGCCGGAGGGAGGAAGCCCAATAAAATCGGCGCAGCGCCGAATTTCCGTAATCGGGAAAGGTTTCATATGAGACAAATTAGGTGCCTGGTCAGTTAATAGGGGGCCATATGGAGGCGAACATGACATGCTCGGCGATTCAGGGGGGCGGATGGGGGTTGAGCCAGAGCACTGAGAACCGCGCTTATTTATGCCAATCCTAGGCATCTGGATTCCAACTTTTGTGATGAACTGCGCCCGAAACCTGTATTTACTAGTTAGTTAAGCCCAATTGTGCGGGAATGCGTTTGGCAAACATCGTGCTCTTAAGGGAATGTCGGCCCGCTCGGAATGATCGCGAGCGAGCAGGAACCGAAAACCAGGGGAACAGCGGAACTTGTGTTCGCTTGCGGTTTGAGAATGGGACTACTCTTCCGAAAGGGCCGACATAATCTTCATGTAGAAAAGGCGGCGATAGCCGCCTTTTTCTGTGGCCACACCTTCGTGGCTCAAATGCAACGGACTCGGCCTGAAAGTCGTCTAATCTACATACATGAAAGCATCAGTCAGAAAATCCTGGGCCAAAATGCCCGCTGCAGTGGCGTGCACAACCATTTGGCTGCTGGGGTCTACCCCCATGGCGGCGCAAGCACCAGCGGTCATTGATGCCCAGGCGTTAGTAAGGCGAGCAGCGCTTAATGCTGCCGCAGGGGCTCAGGACACGAACAAGCTGTTCATGTACCGGGCGCAAAAGGAATCCACTTCCGGCACGGCCTTGCGCGATATGGTCGAAACACGTGAGGTCATCCTGGCGCGGACGCTGACCTGGAATGGGCGCGCATTGACCACCGAAGAACGCGCGAAGGAAGATGCAAAGCTCGACGAACTGGTGCGGGACCAGGAAGAGCTGGATAAGAAGCGCGCCGATCAGGCCGCGGACCGGCGGAGAACGCTCGAGCTGGTGCGGGCATTGCCGGAGGCGCTGATCTACCGCTACGACGGCATGGAGATGGTCAACGGGCGAGAGACCGTACGCCTGAGGTTTAGACCGAATCCTGATTTCAGTCCGACTTCTAAAGAGACTTATGGATTGAAATCGGCCGCGGGCACTTTATGGGTCGACCGGGCGCAAATCCAGATCGTGCGCATGGAGGCCGAACTGACGGAGAACGTTTATATCGGCTGGGGGATCCTGGGACACATCAACAAGGGCGGCCGACTGGAGCTGGAGCAGACTCTGCTGCCCGGCAATGCGTGGCGCATCAGCAAGCTGAACCTTGATGCGACCGGCAAAGCCTTCTTCTTCAAGACCCTCCGCATCAAGCAACGGCAATCGGGCTGGGGCTATCGTCCCGTGCCGAATAATCTCTCGATCGCGCAGGCGGTGGCGGCGCTGAAGCGTCCGGAATCACTCACGCAGCGCGCGGCTAAGCCGTAGCGGAGCCTGCCCGCAACGTCTGCTTCCGGGCACTGAGCTTCTCGATCAGATCTTCGCGAACGCGATAACCGGTGCCGACAGAATCTGAAACCGCTATGGTTCCCTGCCCGGACACAGTGATCTCGGGCTCGACGATGTCTTCCTTCCAATAACGTTTGGAGGCGCTGACGTCGCCGGGGAGACTGAAATTTTCCAAGGTGGACAGCGCGATGTTCTGCGCGCGACCGATCCCGGCCTCCAGCATGCCCCCACACCAAACCGGAATACTAGCGGACTTGCAGACCTCATGGATCTTGATGGCTTCGGTATAGCCCCCAACGCGTCCGACTTTCACATTGATGATGCCGCAGGCTTTGACCTCGACGGCCATACGGGCGTCGCGCGCGGTACGAATGGCTTCGTCAAGGCAGATACGGGTCTTGAGCTGCTTCTGCAGCTGCGAATGGAAGTAAACATCGTCATGCCAGAGCGGCTGTTCGATCATCAGCAGATCGAACTGGTCGAATTGCTTGAGATGATCGGTTTGTTCGAGAGTGTAGGCCGAGTTCGCGTCACAACTCAGCAGAATGTTGGGCCAGCGTTTGCGAATGCGTTCAAAGATCTTCAGGTCCCAACCCGGCTTGCACTTCAGCTTGATCCGCTGGTATCCGGCATCCACTTCCACGGCGACTTTTTCTTCGAGCTGCTCCGGAGAATCCTGAATCCCGATGGAGACGCCGCAGGCGATCTCGCGCCGGGTGCCGCCGAGAAGCTTCCACAGCGGCATCTGTTTCTCCAGAGCTTCGGCGTGCCATAAAGCATTTTCGAGAGCGGCTTTGGCCATGCGGTGTCCGCGGACGCGCTCGAAGAGCGGAACGCAATCGGCGCCGCGGGCGAACGTCTTACCCAGGATGGCCGGGCCAAGTTCGGTCGTGATGGCATACCAGGCAGTGTCAATGGATTCTTCACTGTAATAAGGATGCTCGCCGGCGACGCATTCGCCCCAGACGTTGAGCCCTTGTCCATGCAAGGTGACGAGCAAGATGCGGCGCTCAGTGGTGCGGCTGAAGCTGGTCTCAAAAAAATGGACCAGCGGCATGCGGATCTCGCGGAGCGTTATGGCTTCAACCTTCATGGATTTGCAATTCTCTCATTTCGCGGAGTAGGACCAGGCTTCATCCCACGTTCCCAGCTGGAAGCGGCCGTTACCCTCGGTGTCGCGCTCATACCCAAGGACGACCAGGTCATGGTCGAACGCTTCTAAAAAAGCCTTCCGATTGCGAAGCTGTATCTCCTTAGCCCGGCCCCTTTGTTCGGGATTCGCCTTCCATTGGTAAATCTCTGCCGGAACGTCGATGATCAGCGAGGTCGAAAACGATGGCGCGTCGCCGGTTGCCATTTTTGCTTCCACCCGCTTTGACTTCAGCCACCATTCGGCAACGAGACGGTCGGTAGGAAGTCCGCCTTGTAAAGGGGATGACGAAATACCGTACTGATTGACGTTGTAGCGGCGAGCAATCGCGCCCAGACGTTCAATATTCAGATACGCATTCTTGATCTCAAGCGGATCAAAGGTCCACTCCATCAACTCGAAGCCGCGAGCGAGAGCGTCGCCACGCTGGGCCAGCTTCATGCGGCGACCAAGCCCGGCGTTGCGAAACTCGTCGCGAACGGCGAGCATGTGACTGTGGAGATAAAGGTGTCCGTTACGGTTACCCGGGATAGCGAGGGCGAAACCAACGAGTTGCTCCCCGGAGAAAGCGCCGATGACCTGCCCGCCGATCTTATCGGCGACCGTGAACATGCGCTGGGGGATGACATCAATGTCGTCGAACTTCCAGACTTCTTTCTGCAGCTCTACGCAGGCGTTGAACTCTTCGATATCCGAACACTTGCGAATGATGATCGAGTCGGCCTGCGCAGTCGGAGTGGACGTCATTCGGATCTCTATTCGGCCTTCTTGGCTTGTTGCCACAGCTTTTCCATTTCTTCCAATGTAGCATCCGGGAGGTTGCGTCCGGCACGCTGGAGTTCTTCTTCCACATGCTGAAAGCGCCGTTTGAATTTGCGATTGGTCTTACGCAAAGCGGATTCGGGGTCGAGCGAAAGATAGCGGGCGATGTTCACCAAAACGAAAAGGAGGTCGCCAACCTCATCTTCCAGACGCTCTCTCAACTCTTCGGGAACCTTAGCGCCGCTGGAACCGGCGACGCTGCGGGCGTGCGGATCTGGCCCCGGCGCAGGATACTGCGCAACTTCGTGGCGCAGCTCATTGGTCTCTTCCGTGAGTTTTTGAAAGAGTCCTTCTATGTTCGGCCAGTCGAAGCCGACGTTGGCGGCGCGGGAGCTGAGCTTGTAGGCCTCCATCAGCGAAGGCATGGAGGTGGAGATACCGTCCAGGACGGAGCTGCTTTGGCTGCTTCCCCTCTTCGACTTTTCCTGCTTCTTGAGCGCTTCCCAGTTGCGAAGGACGTCGTTGGATGTTTCGGCCGTGACATCGCCGAAGACGTGGGGATGGCGAGAGACTAACTTTTCCGATAGTCTTTCGAGTACATCGTCGATGGAGAACTTGCCGTCTTCTTTTGCCATCTCGGCATAGAAGAGTACTTGCAGGAGCAGGTCGCCGAGTTCGCCCGGAAGTTCCTGCCAATCGCGATTGTCGATGGCCTCCAGCACCTCATAAGT
>DATLCI010000067.1:0-7566 GCA_035526435.1 Terriglobales bacterium | reverse complement strand
ATGATCAGCTACTTCCCGGTGGTTTACCAGTCATTCTCCCGGCGCGAGCAAGACATCACGCTGCTTGACGCGCGGGCCGGCTCTCCCCCCACCGCGGGCGAACTCTTGCGGCGGCACGCTACCAACGACGGGATGAAAGAGCTGCAGATGATGCTGCGCGATTGGGAACGATGGTGTGCCGAGATCATGGAGAGTCATCTTTCGTATCCCGTGCTCTGCTACTACCGCTCGCAGCATGACAATGAATCATGGCTGGCGGCCATGGCGGTAGTCTTGGATAGCTGCGCCTTATTGATGGTGGGAGTGGAGGGCGCGGACCAACGCCAGGCACGCTTTACCTTTGCCATCGCGCGGCACACCGTGGTAGACCTCAGCCAGATCTTTTACATCAAGCCGTTACGTAAGGAGTGCAAGCGGCTATCGCCGGAGGAGCTGGCGGACTTAAAGATTTCATTGCGCGCGGCCGGTATCCCGCTGGCGGAGGGGCCGGCGGCCGACAGGAAGTTAACGGAGATCCGCGCCATGTACGAACCATTCTTGATGGCCCTATCCGAGTTTCTGGTATTACCCTTGCCCCGTTGGAACGTCTCTGGCCGGGACCGCGACAACTGGCAGACAAGCGCGTGGGGCCGCACGGCGGCCTTGCCCGGAATGTCCACCCCAGCCCAAGGCCCCGATGATCACTTTTAAGCATCACTTGTGCAGGTAAACGGTGATGGTGCCCTTCTCGGCGTCGCAGATCACGACATCGGTCTTGCGGTCGCGATTCACGTCGCCCAAGCTGATGCCCCAGGCCGCGCCATCCACCGCATAAGCGGACTCCGGCTTTGCTACGAAGCCGCCCGCGCCGTCACCCGAGAAAACGGTGAAACCGCCCGCACCGCCCACCACTAGATCCTTATGGCCGTCGGCATCCAGATCACTTGCCACTAGCTTCCAGCCCAGGCGACCGGAATTGAAGGGCGATCCAGTAGCTGGCTTGAAGTCACCCTTGCCATCGCCCAGAAATACATCCACATCATGAATGTCATCGTGCGTCGCGGCGATATCGAGATGCTGGTCGCCGTTCAAATCTTCCAGCAGGATGAAGAATGGCCGCGGCTTTACCCGGTAGCTTTGCGCTGGCCGCAGGCCGCCCTTGCCATCTCCCAGCGCCACCACGATGGCCGAACCCATGATGTCCGGTATCACCGCGTCTAATTTGCCGTCGCCGTTCACGTCCCCCAGCGCGTGGGGATAAAAGCCGCGTCCGAGGTTGAAGGGTGACCTGGGCGCCGGCTCGAACTTTTCTTGGCCATCACCGAGCAGTACCGCGATGGCGCCCTGGTCCTGATGGCCCATGGTGATGTCATCCTTACCATCGCCATTCATGTCACCCACGGCCAAGCCGTGATTGTGCGGCTTGCCGAAGGGATACCCAATGAAGGGAGAGCTCAAGGTCAAGGCGAAACTGCCTCGACCATCGCCCAGCATGATGAACACGCCATTACTGTCATGACTCGTAACCGCGAGGTCGACCTTCTGGTCGGAATTGAAATCGCCTCTCGCGATGAGGTTCACGCCCGTGCCGGCCGAGAACGGTGAACCCGTAACGGCCGAGAACCTTCCCTTGCCATCTCCCAGCAACACGCAGACGCCGGCCTTTCCGGTACAAGCGGCCAGCAGGTCCGGGAAGCCGTCTCCGTTCACATCGGCCAGCGTGACCTCGTCCGGACGACTGCCTGCCCCCATGAGAATCGGTTTTTGCGGGGTGAAGATTCGCTGCGCTTCCTGCGCGCGTTGCACGGGGTCGCCGCATCCCGATGAGCTGATGGTGGCGGCGAGCACGTAAAGAGGAACCAACCAGGAGAGTTTCATAGGTCAAACCTCGCGCAGATGGTAGCAGGAAGGGAACAGAGTTTCCCACAACGTGGGCACGCTTCCACGAACCTTACCCTATGATTTTCGGAATTTACCGTTTACCGCTCTATGGTTTCCCAGAAAAAACCTCTGATGCATTCGTCTAAACAAATGAAAAATAAGCTACTTATATATGGCATCGCAAATGCATCGTCACCCGTGATGTTTTGAACGTTTGGAGGAGGAAAGAGTGAATAAGCTAAAAGCTAGCGTATTTATCGTCCTGATGATTCTGGCACTGGGATCATTCGCTGCGGCGCAGCGCGTGACCGGCGGCATCGCAGGCACGGTGACGGATCCTCAAGGTGCCGTTGTTTCCGGCGCTAAGGTGACCATCACCAATCCCGCGACCAACTACACCACTACGCTGACAACTACGGCGCAAGGGACCTTTGAAGCCGCCTCGTTGCCGCCAGCGGAATATAAAGTCACGGTAGAGGCGGGTGGTTTTGCTACCTACACTACTAACACCATCGTCCGCGTCGGCGTGAACGCTCCGGTCACGGCAAAACTTGGCGTGGCTGGCAGCACCACTTCGGTTGACGTCACAGCAGACGCCGTCACCGTCGACACCACGAAGGCCACAGTCCAGGGCATCGTCACTGCCACCCAGGTAGAGAACCTCCCGCTGAATGGCCGTAACTTCCTCTCGCTGGCCGCACTCGAGCCCGGCGTACAGATCGTTGATGGTGGAAGTTTCGATCCGACGAAGAATGGATTCGCCGGCGTTGCCATCGGCGGCCGCTCCGGACGCGTGACCCGTATTCAGGTTGACGGCGTAGACGTGACCGATGAGACCGTCGGCACCACCGTCACCAACATCTCCAGCGAATCGATCCAGGAATTCGGTATTGCGCAATCCTCGTTGGATCCTTCCACTGACATGACGTCTTCGGGCGCCGTAAACATCATCACCAAGAGCGGTACCAACACCTTCCACGGTTCCGGACTTTTTCAATACAAGAACCAGGACATGGGCGCTGATCCGCGCTTGACCAAGACCGGTCCCAAGCCCGCGTTTGACCGCGAGATCTGGGCTGCCCGCCTGGGTGGTCCCATCTTCCGCGATCGCCTGTTCTTCCACGCCGAATATGAGAACTTGAACCAGGACGCCAGCACCTTCACCAACGTTCCTGAGTTCCCCCAGTTCACCGGCACCTTCGGCACGCCTTTTGATGAACGTATCGGCGGCGCCCGTCTAGACTGGAACATCACCAACAACCTTCGCGCTTTTGGCCGTTTCAACCACAATGACAACCTCGGCGCGACTGGCTTCGGGAATCGCGACTTAGCTTCCTTCTCCAACCGCAACAACACCCACACCTACGTGGCCGGGTTGGACTTCGGCGCGGGTCGCTGGACGCATGCTTTCCGCTTCAGCTACCTGAACTTCAACAACTTCGTGGAACCGGCGAATACCCTCACGGGTACTCCCCCCACCCTCGATCCAGCCGGGAAACCCATTCTGCTTCGCATCACTGGCATTCTCCAGGACGTGGGTCCAGACCTCCTCGCTCCCCAGCAGACTTTCCAGGACAACAAGCAGATCAAGTATGACGGCAGCTTCACCTTCGGCCGTCACACCCTGCGTGCTGGATATTCTTACAACCGCATCGATGAAGCGGTGTTTGCCAACTTCTTCGGCGTAGCCGCCCGCATTCGCGCCAGCTACAACGCAACCACTCGCGCGTTTGCCGCCGCCAATCCATTTGCGGCCGGCGGTATCCAGAACCCTCTCAACTTCCCGAACAACCAGATCGTGTTGGGTAATGGACTCGGCGCCTTCAGCGAGATCCCGGCCCTAGGGTTCCAGTTCGGCGGCACCATCAACCACCGCACCGGCGTCTATGTTCAGGATAGCTGGCGCGTAACTCCGAACTTCACCTTCAATGCTGGTCTGCGTTGGGTCTACAACAGCGGCTTGAACGATTCCGACCTGGATCGCACTTCGTTCCTGGCGCTATTCGATCCGAAGATCGCCGCTCGTCCGCGCAAAGACCTCGACAACTTTGCTCCCCAGGTCGGTTTCGCCTGGAACCTGTTTGGCAACAGCAAGACCGTCGTCCGCGGTGGTGCTGGCGTCTTTTATGAGACCAACATCATCAACAACCTGCTGAACGATCGCGTGTTGAATCTGCCTCCGGGCTTCGGTAATGACACTCCGGTGCTCAATGCAGGATCTCCGCAAGTGTTGCATCCGGGAACCGGCGCGGTATTGTTTAACTTCTCCACTCAGTGCACCAATGCTGGCGGACCGGGAGTCAACACCTGCTTTGGCGCTCCTCTCGGCCGGGTGATCCCGTTCGTTCAACAGGCCCAGGCGTTGCTCCAGACGGCGACGGCTGGCTTTACCGCCAACTATCCGCCTGCGGGAGTTCCGCCGCTCTTCAACCAGAACCTCTCCACCGGCGGCAGCCTGCTGGATCCGGATTATCAGACCCCGTATTCCATCCAGATGAACATCGGCGTACAGCATGAGATCAAATCTGGTCTCGTGATGTCCGTTGACTACATCCGCAACCGCGGTGCGCGGTTCCTCCAGGTCACGGAGCTGAACCGCATCGGCGCAGCCAACACCCTGAATGTCCCCGCGGCCCAGGCGGCCATCGCGGCCACCCAGGCGGACTTTGGTTGCGCGACCAACGCTTGTGTCATCGCAGCCGGAGGCACCATCTCCGACTACGCTGCCAACGGCCTTGGCTCCGGTACCGGAGACACGGGCGCGGCGTTCGGCGGCGTGAACCGCAACTTCCACGATATGGGCGTGCTGCGTCCGCAAGGACTCTCGCTCTATCAGGCATTGCAGTTCCGTCTGAATGGAAACGTGGCGAGCTTCAGCAAGTTCAAGAAGATCACCGCGAGCCTGTCTTATTCATTGGGTAAAGCGGAAAGCACCGGCACCGACCAGGATTTCAGCCCTGCTTCGGTTTACAACGATCGTCCTACCGCCTTCTTCGGGCCGGCGGGCACGGATCGTCGTCACAGCTTCGCGGGCTCTATCGCTACGGACCTGCCCGGCGGCTTTAACATCAACATCGTCACCCGCATCGCTTCGCCTCTGGCCACGAACATGTTCCTCGACGGTGACGGCAGCTCTGAGGACATCTTCTGGACCGACCTCGACGGCGACGGCGTGACCGCTGACCCTATCACCGGAACGAATCGCGGAGCCTTCGGCCGCAGCGTAAGTCCGGGAAACATCAACGATGTGATCGGCAGGTTTAACACCAGCGTGGCCGGCACTCTGAGTCCCGCGGCGAATGCCCTGGTGGCCGCCGGCTTGTTTACCACCGCAGAGTTGAAGTCACTGAACGCGGTGATCCAACCGGTCACGGCTGCGCCCACCAACCAGATGGGCAATGACTGGCTCTACAACACGGACCTTCGCTTGTCGAACAAGATCCGTATTGGTGAGCGCTTCATCGTGGAACCGATGGTGGAGATGTTCAATGTCTTCAACATTGCGAACTACCAGTCGCTGAACAACATCCTGAGTGGCA
This sequence comes from Terriglobales bacterium, assembly GCA_035526435.1. Classification (GTDB taxonomy): domain Bacteria; phylum Acidobacteriota; class Terriglobia; order Terriglobales; family Acidobacteriaceae; genus DATLCI01. The sequence goes on along the minus strand of DATLCI010000067.1, from coordinate 2,167 downwards.
GCCCGGGCACTATCAACGGGACCGCCACTGGCGTCAATCCGAACACGCGCGGCGTGAACCGGATCGGCTCCGGCTCGGGTGCGTTCTCACCCGGCGGACTCCGTTCGATCCAGTTCGGAGTGCGCTTCACCTTCTAACCTGCAAATGTGAAATGGCGGGGCTTCGGCCCCGCCATTTTTTTTGCTAGATTGTTTCGATATCAGGCGAGAATACCGGCATGGACACTCTACGCAAGCTCGGAGTATGGCTGGTCGTGCTGGCATTCGCGTTACTGCTGTTGAATGCCATCAGTTCGCTCGTGTTCGTTCGTGCTAACCCTGCTCACGGCCATGACCAGATGGAATACGTCACTTCCTGGCCGCTCTCGTTGACGGTCGCCATTGCGCTGCTCGGCATCCGAGTGTGCCTCACGCCGCTTCTGCGAGGAGAATCCTGGGCCTGGACGGCCACCTTACTGACATGGCTGGTGATCGCCGTTCCCCGCCTGCTCAATGATCCGCGCTGTCTGCAACTCGACTTAAACCGGCACGGATGCCATACCTTCATGATCACGCTGGCGGTGGCGGTGGCGGGCCTGGTCCTATCGCGCCCGCGGGCTCAGGCTTTGTCGTAGAACTTAAGCGCCATGGCGCCATGGGTGGCGGCGCCGCCGGCGCGCAAGGCCGCTGCGAGCAAAGAAGTCTCAACCAGTTCTTCGCGGGATGCGCCCGCCGCCTTCGCCGCCTTGGCATGAACTTCAATGCAATAAGGACACTGCGTGGTGCAGGCGACGGCCACGGCAATAAGTTCGCGGTACTTACGCGGGATCGCGCCGCCGTCGCGCCCGACGATCTGGTCGAGTCCAACCCAGGCATTGAATTCGGTAGGGGCCAGCTTCCCCATTTCCTTTATTAATCGCAGATCAGCTTGGTCATGATAATGGTCGCTCATTCGTCTCTCCGGCCGCTTTAACGGCATATTTGTCTTAACCTCACCGGCGGTGGCGCCGGAAGGGCTTTTCATGTTCTCTGGCAGTCTGTGGACTTGTCAAACCCGGCCCGTTTCGTTGACATTTTGGGCTTTTCTTCGCTACACTTAATGCTTCGGTTGTCCTGCAAGTGCCCGTCTGGGGTATCCCGTCCGTTGGTCTTTCCGGCCTGAGTGGGAAACGCTTCCGCGGTACTCATTGCGGTTCTTTTAAACCTGATTTTCTGTATTTCTGGGAGTTAGAGCATGTCTACGTATTTCCCTGGAGAAGGGGACATTACGCGCAAGTGGCACGTCGTTGACGCCTCGGGGCAAACCCTGGGCCGTCTCGCTAGCCGCGTGGCGCGCATCCTCGCGGGCAAAGAGAACCCGCAGTACACCCCCTTCATCGATACCGGCGACCATGTTGTCGTGATCAATGCCGCCAACATCAAGCTCACCGGCCTCAAGAGCGAGAAAAAGGTCTATCACCACTACACCGGCTTCCCCGGTGGCCTGCGCACGGAAGAGTTCAAGAAGCGCCTAGCCCGTAAGCCTGAAGCCGTGGTGGAAGACGCCATCGTTGGCATGCTGCCCCACACCAAGCTCGGACGCGCCATGGCCAAGAAGCTGAAGGTCTATCGCGACGACAAGCATCCGCATGATGCGCAGAAGCCCGCCAAGCTGGAACTGGCCGGCAAGAAGTAGAAGCAGTTCAGCGCTCGGCATCAGCCGGGGCTGCAAAGTTTTGGAAGTAGGCACTCTGTGCCGAACATTTTGGAAAGGTTCAATAAGCCCAGGCTGCGACTCGGTTTTACTGAGTGCTGAAGGCTGAAGGCTGAAGGCTAATCATGGCAGATCTGGTTCAGTATTACGGTACGGGACGCCGCAAGTCGAGCGTGGCCCGGGTGTTCCTCCGCCCCGGAACGGGTAAGTTCACCGTCAACGCGCGCGAATTCGATCAGTACTTCGTGACTGAAGCGCAGCGCTCCGCGGCCAAGCAGTCGCTGGTCTCGTCCGAGACCACCGGCACCTTTGACGTGCTGGCTACGGTATCGGGCGGCGGCGTGAATGGCCAGGCTGGCGCCGTTCGCTTGGGCATTGCCCGCGCCCTGCTGGAATTCAACATCGAGCTGCGCAAGAAACTCAAGGGTGAGGGCTTCCTCTCCCGCGACGCGCGCGGCAAGGAACGCAAGAAGTACGGACAGAAGGGTGCTCGCGC
>DATLCI010000066.1:0-6785 GCA_035526435.1 Terriglobales bacterium | reverse complement strand
GCGGGAGCAATAAGATGTTAATCGGTCAGGGAGGGCGCATTCTCCCGGATAAGCAATTGGGCGATGCGGTCACGCGCTTCCGCGAGGGCTGGCGTCGAGCTTCCCGCTTCCTCCACCTGTGCCAAAAGATCATTCACCTCGATCAACGCCAGGATCAACTGGCTGCCATCGATTCCGTCTCGACGCGAAGCCGGAGTCGGTGCCTGTTCACAATCGAGGTCCACGGTGATGCCTACCAGCACCTTTGGCGCGTTCTCGTTCTCTTGCAGCACTATGCCGCGAGATGCCAGGCGATGCAGGCCGCGAGTGGTGTAAGCGTGATATTTAGCGTGGAAGACGCCAGAGGCTTTTGAGCGCTGGATATTCTCGGCAAACTTGTCGCGGTCACCCGGATGGACGGCGCTTAACCAGGTTTCATAGCTGCGGAACTCTTGCGAAATGATCTCGCCGTAGGGGTTTCGCCATTTCAGCAGGAAGTTCTCCAAGTCGAGTTCCCACGTCCATAGTGCCACCTCCCGCTGGGCAGACTCGATCCAACCTTCTGACATCTCCGTACGCTTCTCCACGCTGCGCAGCCGGCTGGCACGACGGTCACTTACATATGCCACGAAGCACACACAGAAGCAGGTGAAGGCGAACGCTCCCAACATCGCGACATCAGCCGCACTGTCCACTGTCAAACTAAAGACCGGAGGCAAGAGCAGCGCGGCGGCCATCAGTCCCGCGACGCTGCTATAGATGCCAGCCCGCCAATCGCCCAGCCAGCAACTAAATGCCACTGCTGCGATCAGTAAGGTCAGGCTCGCATCGTCAAGCAGGTGCCCAAAGATGAATTGGGTGGCGAAGGCCGTGGCGGCACTGGCTATGCCAATGAGCAAGCTCCGAGTGACGTGCGACGACGATGATAGAGATTGCCGGAAACGACGCTTGAACGTGTGCCGCATTCGATCCTCGTACTGCGACAATGACTGGGCCCAGGACTTCCGCTTCTGACGTGAACCCAGCCCTCGATCGGAAGTTTCGCTGCAGAAATCCACAGTATCGTGTAGCGAGTAATATCTAGAGAGCTACAATCGAGCCATTCCACTTAGAGGACGCTATGCCCACACGTGTCGCATTTTTTCTGCTCGCTTCGAGCCTGCTCTCGTTCTCCCAGATGCCGGCAGTCACGCCATCCAAGCCGCAAACACCTGCGACGCCACAGAAAGCCACCGTCATTTATCTGGTTCGTCACGCGGAAAAGGCCTCCCCCACCGGCGACTCCGAACTAAGCGAAGCCGGACAAAAACGCGCTGCCTGCCTGGCCACCGCGCTCGCCGACGCCAATCTGCAATCCATCTACACCACGGAATTCAAGCGGACCCGGAATACTGCTGCACCGACCTCCATAAAAACCGGAATCACCCCCGGGGTCATCGGAGGCGCCGCCAGTGACAAACTCATCGCGGAACTACGCAAGGAGCAAGGCCACAATGTACTTGTGGTGGGCCACTCGAACACGGTGCCAGAGATCATCAGCAAGCTCGGCGCGGGAAGCGTCACCATCAAAGATGATGAGTACGACCACCTCTACATCGTTACCCTGCTTAACGGCGAAGCGGGGTTGGCCTCTCTTCGCTACTGTCAGTAGATCAATCGGTGAGCCGGGGCATTTCATGATCGCGATCGCGATACCAGGGTGCCTTCATCCGCAATGCATTGGCAGCGACCCGTGAGGGATTCAAGACGGACCGGAAGAGGTTACTCCATTTCCCTCGTCCCAACTTGCGTTCGATCCGCTGAACCACATACCGGTCAAGTACATCTTCTGTGACCAGCCAAGCGGTTCCCATAGTGGGCGTCACCACGATGTCCACCCATCCCGCTCCCGGGACCAATGGACACTGATTGCAGTTCTGATATTGAAAGCTGCCTAGTTTTTCGATGGAAGATTCGCTGATGGGCCCGATCTCAAACTGGGTACTGTAAGCGGCGGTCCAGGCCATCGCTTTCAACCGGCTCTTCCAGTACGTCTTGTTGTTGCCAAACGACAATGCCCGCCCGCGCGGATCATTCTGCACCTGAATAAATCCGGTGACGGCTCCTTGCAGCGGATGCCCAATGTAGTTATCCAGAAAGGGATCGCCATCATCCCATTGATGAAGCCCACCACGCACCGAGGAGAAGTATTGCGGGAAAAATCTGAAATGCGTAAGCGAGTAACGCGCCCACTTATCGGTGGCCAGCATCATCCCTTGCTGGAAGATCAAGAGCTTGCCAGACTGCCTGAGTGCGGCTCCCCATTGGAAGCCCTGGCGCGGACGGTACGGTGGATCGATCGGCTCGAGTACGTCTGATTCCGGTTTGGCCAGAGCCGCGTCATTCCCAATGAATGATTCAGGCTTGGTCTCTCGCGAACTGGAGAAAAGCGCTTTGTCATCCCAGCTAGCGAGCTTAACCGCCGGTGCAGCTTCTACTTTTTCCGGCAGGTCACTTTCAGTCCGCGAGGGAGCTTCCTCGGCGAACTGAAGCAAGCAGGGATCCACGTCCGCACCCTGCCATTGGCTAGTGCAATTGAGCTCGGTGGAGTCGTTTGGGGATTGCGCAAAGGAAGTACTGACCAGAAGAACTAGCAGGAGACCCAGAAACCCGATTCGAAACATGGCCCGATTTCACCCAGGGAAATAACGCACTCCATATCCGAATGCCTATCCGTACGCAGGGTTGGCTCAAGTGGCTCAATGAATTTGTATGGCTTTATAGGGCTTTTTGCGCATTCCCCCCGCCCTTGCGGGATGACAAGCTGAATCATCCCGGTTCAGGACGGCTCAAATGCGGCTTCCCTCTCTTTTATTCATAGCTTCGGCGTTGGCCGTCTCATTGGCGGCTCAAAACTCGCCGTCCTCGTCCACCATCGCTCACGTTTCGCTCACTACGGCTGAGATTGCAGACGTCTCCAGCAGCAAAGAAACGCAGCTCGCTCCGGCGAAAGAGACCGCTATTTCCCTGGCCCTCCCCGCCCGGATCAGCCAGCGTTGCGGCACTCAAGCGGCGGTGAGCACTGTTTGCCGGTTCAACTGGCGGCCAGCGTTGTTGCAGTCCATCCAATTCCTCGCGATCCAGCACGCCATGAATACCCCGACCTACCACGGCACGCTCCAAGGCCCGTTTTTCCGCGATTGGTTTCGCTCGGTAAAAGCCTACCGCTACACCCGCTGGAGCGATGACGATCCTTTCCTTGTGGACTACATTGGCCATCCCATGATGGGAGCCGTCGTCGGGCGCATTCAGGTCCAGAATGACCCCCGCGGCATGTCGCTCGAGTTTGGCCGATCCAAGAACTACTGGAAGAGCCGCGCCAAGGCTTTCGGATTCGCAGCCGTTTACACGGCGCAATGGGAATTAGGTCCCGTAAGCGAGACCTCCATCGGGAACATTGGCAGCTTTGAATACTATTCACCGAGCGCCCACCACTTGAGCAATGGCACGGGGGCGGTTGATCTGGTCATGACGCCGCTTGGAGGAACGGCTTGGCTTGTGGGTGAAGACCTGTTGGATAAATATGCTATCGCCCGTTTGGAGCGCGTCAGCAACCAGAAGTTGTGGTTGCTCAGCATCTCCGTGCTGAATCCCACCCGCAGCGTCGCCAACTTATTGCGGATGAAGACACCGTGGCACCGTGATACCCGGACTGTCGGCGGTCCGCGGTAGCATAGCGTGACTTCTATCGCAACGCGAACTTTTCGTTGACATCAGCTAGCCTCCGTGCGAAGGTTTGCGCAACGACCCTGGAGTACCCATGCGTTTCAAAATCCTTGGCCTGCTGGCTCTGCTGATAGGTGCTTACTTTGCGGTGGAAGGTGTTCTTCTGGCTCAGAAGATGGCCAGCGATACACTTCGCGCCCAAGTCTACCCGCTGGTGGCCATCTTCCTGGCGCTGGTGCTGCGAGTGCTGCAGGCAGAGAAGCATCACCGCGACCGGCTCAAACACGCGGCTCCTGAAACCGCCCCCAGCGAACTTCGCGAAGAGCGCGCGCAAACCGCCATCGTCTGAATGGCTGCCCGGCTTCATCGGGGAACCAATCCCTGCGATAACATCCATTTTCTATGTTGCCCCTTTCATCCTGCCGAAAACTCTTTGTCCTCACCGGCGCCGGAACCAGTGCGGACAGCGGTCTAGCCACATTTCGTGGTGAAGGCGGGGTGTGGCGTACGTATCGCGCGGAGGAGGTCGCCAACATCAACGCCTGGCGGCGCGACCCCCGTATGGTTTGGGATTTTTATTCCATGCGTCGGGCTAAACATAAAGAAGTAAAGCCCAACGCCGCTCATTTCGCCTTGGCGGAATTGGAGAAGCGGCTCGGCGACCGCTTCTTCCTGTGCACGCAAAACGTAGACCAGCTCCATGAACTCGCAGGCTCCCGCCGCATCACTCACATCCACGGCAAGATCTTTGAAAGCAAATGCGATACCTGTGATCGCCCGCCCTTCCTTGACGACGCTCCCTATCCAAGCGATGAGCCTCTACCTCAGTGCTACTGCGGAGGCGGCATTCGTCCCAATGTCTGTTGGTTTGGAGAAATGCCTTTCGATGTAGAGCCGGTGATGAATCAGTTGAATGATTGCGATTGCTTCATGGCCGTTGGAACCAGCGGAATGGTGGAACCGGTTGCTAGCTTTGTCGCCCATTTGAAGCAGCGACGCGAACCGCGCGAAGGCCTCAAGATCCACACCGTTTATGTAGGCCTCGAAGAGCCGCGCAATGCCGGCTACTTTGACCAGTTGCTGCTCGGCAAAGCGGCGGAAGTCTTACCCGAACTGTTGCGGACGCTTGCCCTCGCAACCTAGTCCGGGACTTGTGGCTCAATCCCGTCATGTTCTAAGCCGGGTGAACTGGATGGTCAACTTTTTGCCCCCTCCGGTTCCGGACTGCCGCCGATAGTTCCAATGGGTTAGGGCGTTATGTTCCCCAAGGATTACAAGCACTTAAGGCTATCTTCTAAGGTCTTCCGCCCATTGGTCGAGTCGCCATAAAAACCTACTCTTGAGTCATCTCGGGGCCACTCCACCTGAGCCAGTATCTGGGGGAGTGGAATCGTTAAATTCATATGCCAAGGAGTGACGATGAATAGGGTCCTTAAACTTATCGCCACTGTTTCCTTCTTGGTGTCTGCCGCATACGCAGACATCTCGGTCTCATCCCCGGCGAACGGCTCCAACGTAGGCACCCCCGTCCACGTTGTCGCCAATGCCAACAGTTCTTATCCGATCGTTGCCATGAAAGTGTACGTTGATCATAATGTTGTTTATTCCACCGGCTCTAATACGATTGATACTAATATTGAAATGGCTTCCGGATGGCGCAACATCGTCGTCCAATCTTGGGATTCCACCGGAGCTGTCCAGAAATATGCGCTCAGCGTTAACGTTACTTACTCCACTACTTCTCAGCCGGTGAGCGGCACTTCCGGCATCACCGTCTCTTCACCAGCAAATGGCAGTACCTCCGCTTCACCTGTGCACGTAGCGGCTTCTTCACCCGGCGCGATCGCCATGAAGGTGTATGTGGACAATAACCTCGCTTTCTCCGCGGGTGGAGCGGGCGTAGACACTTACCTGGCGATGGCTACTGGAACTCGCTACGTGGTGGTCCAGTCTTGGGACAGCACGGGCGCGGTGCTCAAGCAGGCGGTCACGGTCAATGTAAGTGGGACCACCAGTGCTCCCGCACCTACCGGAAATGCTTTCACCGATATTGAGCAGCTCACGGGATGGGAACACTGTGATTCTTGCGCCGGCATTGGCGGCGTTGGGCCTAGCATTCCCTACTCCTACACCCAAGGACGCGTCGATCCCTCGATGGACGGCAATTCCATGGAGTTCTGGATCGGCGGGGACAATCCTTACTCAAACGCTTTGTGGTGGAAACAGTTGGGTCCGCAAGACGGCGCCGCGAACTTCGTCTATGACCTGAATTACTACATCAAGGATCCCAATGCCGCCCAGGCCTTGGAGTTCGACGTAAACCAGTCGGTCAACGGGCGGAAGTTCATCTTCGGCACGGAATGCAATATCGCAGAGACGCGTACTTGGCGAGTATGGGATCCGGCCAACTACAAGTGGGTGAACAGCGGCGTCCCCTGCGCGAAGCCGACGGCTTACCAGTGGCACCGGGTGACTTGGGAATTTAAACGTGAAGGCAATGACGTGTTTTATATTGCCGTGACCGTCGATGGCCAGAAGAGTTACGTCAACCGCCAATTCACTTCCCTTGCGGTCAGCGCCCGGGAGTTGAACGTGGCTTTCCAGATGGACGGAAACTACAACCAGACCGACTACTCGGTGTGGCTGGACAAGGTTACGCTCAACTATTGGTAGATTTTGCTGTATCCCCTGAGGCGCGGCGCAAGCCGCGTCTTTTCTTTTCCCTGAGCTGCTTATGGAGTTGCACTGAAAAGGCTGCAGACTCGCGACTGCTATTTACTCGCTGATGATGTCGTACTGCTCAATGGCGGCGGCGATCCCCACTTTGGAGTTTTTGTCCGAGGAATGTACCCGCACTACTTTTCCGGTGCAGTGAACCTTGATGCACTCGGTCAGGGTGATTTCTGGAGGCAGCGTCAGAGTGAACTCGATCGGCGAACCTTCCGCGACGTCCGCATCCACGTAGAAAAACACACCCCGAGAGCTGACGTCCCTGGTCGATGCTAACGTCGCATCCGCGCTTTCGCTGGTGCGAACAGTCAATGGCAGGTTGAGGGCAAAACGACGGGTGTTGCGCTGGTTGGCAGAAGTTGGGCTCATAA
>DATLCI010000064.1:0-3709 GCA_035526435.1 Terriglobales bacterium | reverse complement strand
AATCTCCCGCGATCATGCGCAAGGATGCATAGGTCAACGATGTTCCCGCGCCATAGATCCCGCCGCCGTCCGGCGGAATAAGTCCATAGCTCCGGGCCAGGCGCGCCGCCACATCCAACCCGGCAACGCCGGCCGCGGTGGCCACGCCGGAGACAATCAATTTCCGCCGCGAGATACTCATAGGTCCTCCGACGAGTTGAATGCGCTTCCCGTAGTCATGGCGCGCATGCGGTCTTTGAATCCTGAAAGCCAAACCATCACTACGTGCATTCCCAGGAAGAGCAGCAGCCCCGCCGTAAGCAGGAAGTGAATGGTCCGCGCCGTCTGCCGCCCGCCGAGTACCGTCACGGTGGAGGGGAATGCGGCCGTAAAGGACGGAGACATTGCCAACCCCGTCCAGATGATGAGCGGGAAAGCCACAAAGATCACCAGCAGATAGGTGAGACGTTGCAGCACGTTATAGGAATGATGGTCCTCTTCGGCCGCGGGCTTCATTCTTAGATGGCGAGCCATTACCGCCACCATCGCCCGCCATGACAGCTCGGCTTTGGCCGGCAGCAAGTCCTTGCGCAGGTGTCCGGAGAAGATGCCAGCGATCACATAGGCCAATCCTGCGATCACCAGCCCCCACGCCGTTTGAAAATGCAGCGAGCGGCTCCACCCATTCTGGTCCGGCAAAACGTAGCCATAGCCGGTCGGGACCAGTGCCCGCGAAGCCGGGATGGGTATCTGGAACAGCGGTGTGGTATTCACATTGCCGGTTTCACCCCAATAAAAGCGAGGGTGCGAGACGACGATCTCTGCTCCGCTTACCAGCAAGGCCATGAAACAAGCGGTGATCACCCAGTGGGTGATGCGGACGAGCAGCGAATGACGCGGTACGGTGGCGTCGGCCTTGATCGCGGACGCTAGGCGACTATTGATTTCTTGGACGGGTCCGGTGGTAGCCATCGTGAACCTCCCGCGCTTCAGAGATCGGGATTCTACCTTTTTTCAAGTGCTTTATCCGAACCTGCTGATCACCCGCGCTGCTTGTGTGGGATGATGATTTTAGTCGGCCGAGCAAAGGCCTATCCTTCGGCAGAGCGGTATGGTTTCAAGATTTCGAGCCCTCGATCTTGGCCGCGGGAGATGCCGCTGACACTCGGTCCATCGTGGGAAAACTCTTCCCTGCTCGGCCCCTACCTCTTGCCTGCCCGCTTCTTCTTCGCCTTCTTCGCCCGCTTACGCTGCCGCCGACGCTTCTCTTCCTCGTACTTCGTCAACAAGCGATAGACCGTGCTTTTGCCGATGCCCAGTTCTTTGGCCGCCGCGATCTTGTCTCCCCCGTTGCGCGCCACCGCTTCCTCAATCGCTTCGCGAATCATGTCGTCAAGTTTCATGGATTGAAAGTGTACCCTGAGATTCGCTTTAGTTGGGAGAAATTACCAATATGGGAAATGGCGGGGGTCCCGCGATCATCCAAGCCTGCAGAAGTGTTACGTCGAGGGGAAGAAACCCACATTACTTTGGAGGCTTCGCGCTCCAGCGCAGGGTCGAATGTAGTTTCTTTCGCGGGGTAAAAAACGGTCATCCCCCAGCTACCCGAGCGGCTGGGGGCAAATACCCGGCCTTTTGGCTACGCTATAGATTTCGCCGGAAGCGTTGTGGCTGAAAAGCTCGCCATCGTTTGCGTGAGCTGCGAGTCTACTTCGTCGGCGATGGTCATTACGTCCGTGAGCACCAGCGCCAGGTCCACTGCGTTCAGGTTGCTGCGCAAGGTGCTGAAGATACACACCTGCAGGATGCGCGACTCTTCCACCAGCATGGCCGCCGAATAGCCCTGGAGTCGGCGTGCTTTCCCATGGGCCTTGGCCGCAAAAGAAGGTTTGGCGACACCCTCGTCCCGGCGCGGAGTGCGCAGGCGCTTCACCAATTCCAGCAGCAAGGTGCGAAGATGCCCGGTGCGGGCCTCATCGTTCAGCGGGATCTGGCTGATGTTACGGGTATCTTTCACCCGCTTTAGCCACTCGGCGATGGTGCGCGGCGTATATCGCTCCAGGATGGTGGCCACTGACTCGCGGGGTGAGTTGGCGCGGTGCCCCGGATTCAGCAGTCGGTTCTTAAGCAGGCTGACCACTTCGGACAGGGGCAGGGGCGTGACCAGGATCTCATCGGCCTGCGGCAGCAGTGCGCCCAACGACTCGCGCAACGCCGGATAGTCGCTCATGACGATATTGATGGACTCCGGATGCACGTGGCGCATGGCGTTCAACAGGGTGAAGCCGTCACCGGCAGCCGGTAAATGAAGGTTAGAGATCAGCGCGCAATACTCTTCTTCCGCGAGGCACAGCAGCGCCTCGCGGATGCCTTCCTTCACCACTACGGTAAAGCCGGCACGCGTCAATACGTTTTGCAGCGACTTCCGCCCCTGGGAATCGGGCTGCACCAGCAGCACCGTGGAAGCAGGCGCGGGCGGCGCCTTGGAGCGATCTGGTTTGATTTTTACTAGGCGCATAAACGAACTCCCATTAAGGATAGCTGTGGGCGCATCCCGCTACTGTTCCATATTGACCAAGGGCAAACTGAAGGTGGCGGTGGAGCCTTACGGGGACAGGCCAGACTTAGTTTTTCCCAGCCGGCCCTGGGGCTTACCCTATATCAGATGTTCGCTCACGCGCGTTCGGCGCACGTTTTCCAAATAATCAGTGCCAAAATGCCGTCGAGTTCGACATTATCCTTTTACAGCCCAGCCCTGGATCACGCCCCCCCCGGGTACCCCTCCCTGCCCGCCTTCTTAACCCCCTGATTTTATATGCTTAAAGATATACATAGATATATTTTTCCCGCCTATTGACAATCAACGGAGGAAGCTATAAGCTTGAATACATGGTTATCAACCAGATATATCTCCTTTGGTTTCAATCATCGTCCTATAACCCCTGTGTTTCCACAAGCGTGGAGTCATCTCATTGAAAACGGCGAACTTAGATACACAAAAGTTTTTTAGTGGGGCCGCCGCGGCCATCAGGCTTTGCCAGTTCCGGCTCCCCGACGCCTCAACCTGCACCCAGCCCGCCCTGAAACGCTCCGCCGCCGGCCTCTGCCGCTTCCACGCTCCTGCCCAAAAACGTGCCGCCTATATCGTCCGCGCCCGGGCCGAACAAGCCCGGCTGCCCCTGCGCCGCCAACTGCGCGCCGCCCATGACCGTAGGCTTCGCTATCTCCGCAACCTCAATGTTCCCCGCTTGCGCACCGCTAACGACCTCAACCTGGCCCTCGGCAACTTCCTTGATGTCTTTGCCGCCGGCGTCATCGACGCCCGCGTCACGCGCGTCCTGCTGCGCGGACTCCGCATCGCCGCCGTCAGCCTCCGCCACAGCCCCAACGCTCCGGCATCGGCCGACCTCAAGGATTTTCACCAGCGTCTCATCACCGCCGCCGGCCTCATCCGCGACCACGCCCGCCTGCTCAGACTGGAAACCTTGCGCGATGCCCAAGCTGACTTGCGATACAGTTAGCGTTACCGGATCGCCGCCATGCGACTTCATTCTCCATTCTCACTCGGTTTAGCAGTCGCCGCCCTGGTCCTCTTCCCTTCCTCCGTGCCCGGCCAGGCCAAGCCGGATGCTCCGCCGGTCTTCAAGGCGTCGAGCTCGCTAGTCACCGTGAACGTGATCGTGACCGACCGCTTCCAGCAGCCGGTCACCGGACTTACCGCCAAAGACTT
>DATLCI010000054.1:0-8199 GCA_035526435.1 Terriglobales bacterium | reverse complement strand
GGAAAATGAGGGTGGAACTTCAGTGATTAGCCGGGGAAAACGCCTAGTCGCGCTTCAACTCCGCCTCGATGGCGTCCTGGGCGGCCTCGCTGGTCTCAACAAACTCCACCCCGATGCCTACCCCTTCCAGGCAATAACGGAACCTCCGCCCGGCTCTGGATCACAACATCAGTGCGCACCAGGCGGAAGCTGATCTTTAAGGGCCAACTGTTAACGTTCAGGGACGGCCGCTCAAATGGGCTTCCTTAACCTGTCCTATTCCTATCGCGTCTCCACCCCTGGCGGAATCACCACTTTCACCTTCTTGGAATCCTTATTCTTGCCCTGGGTCACGGTCACGGTGTACTCCCCGCCCGGGACGAATTTGTTTCCCAAGCCTCCGTATTCCGTCAGCAAGTCTTTGGTCGGCTTCAGGTCCCAAGCCGCGCGATTCAATCCCTGGGTTCCGGGAAGGGTCAACTTCGCTACCGGCTGATCGAGCGAATTCTTGATGGTCACCCGCACTGGATCTCCGGTATACGACTTCACGTAAACAGTCAGCAATATCCCCGGCGGCGGATTCGCCCCGCGGAAGATGCCTTTGCCATTCCAGTCAGCGAAGCCATCCGCCGTCGGCATGGCCAATCCATCTTTCGGCTGGAACAGCACCAGGTCCTTGGCCATCGTCTCTGCGGTCATCTCTTCCAGGGGACGAATGTCATCGCTGATGAACAGACTGCGGCCGTGGGTCGCGATCAGCAAGTCGCGGTCCCGAGTATGGATAAGAATGTCATCCACTGCCACCGTGGGCAGGTCGCCAAACTTCGTCCAACTGCCGCCGCGATTGAAGCTGATGAAGAGTCCGAACTCGGTACCGGCAAACAGCAAGTCCGGATTCACCGGGTCCTCGCGCACTACCTTCACCGGCCCTTCAGGCGGCAGGTTCGACGCAATGTTCTCCCACGTTTTGCCGCCGTCTCCGGTACGGTAAGCCAGCGGCGCAAAGTTTCCACTGCGATAGGCCGGCACCGCCAGATATGCAACATTCGAATCCTTCCAACTCGCTTCCACTCGGCTGATCCACTGGTTCCTTACCGGAGCGGGCAGATTGCCCGTGAGGTCTGTCCAGTTGGCGCCATCGTCTTGCGTAACCCACACTTTGCCGTCATCGGTCGCCGCCCACAGCAGCCCGGCTTTGATGGGCGACTCCGCCAGGCTGTACACCACTCCGTAATTCTCAGCGCCGCTGCCGGATGTCACGACCTTGTCTGCATCCTGCGCGGAGAGGTCCGGGCTTATCACATCGTAGTGCTCGCCTTTTTTCGTCAGGCGGAAAACGCGGTTCCCCGCCAGATACAGCGTGTCTTTTTTATGGCGGCTGCCGATCAGCGGACTGTTCCAATGGAAGCGATAAAACTTCTGCCCTTCTTCCGGCTGCGGACGCAGGTCTTTGGTCTGCGCATTCCGCAGGTCGTAACGATGCACGTACCCTTCCTGCGACTCCGTATATATAAGGTAGGGTTCGTCCTGATCGAAGACGCAGTAGAAGCCATCGCCGCCGCCCAGGTTCGTCCAGTCCTGATTGATGATGCCTTCCTTGGTGAACGTGCGCGACGGTCCCACCCAGTTCACGTTGTCCTGCAGGCCGCCGCAGATGCGATACGGCGAACTCATGTCGTAGTTGATGCGGTAGAACTCGCCCGCGGCAAAACGATTCATGTGGTCCCACGTGCCGCCGCCATCATAGGTCTGATACGCGCCACCATCCGTGCCCAGCAGGATCCGCTTCGGATTCCGCGGATCGATCACCATCGCATGCAGATCGGGATGCACCTTCTCAAATAGATCTTCGCGGAAGGTCTGCCCCCCGTCTTCCGACACATGCAGCGCAAAGCCCAGCACGTAGATCTTCTTGTCATTGTCCGGCGCTACGCGGATCTGGCTGAAGTAAAACGGACGCGGATTCAGATCATTCATCCGCTTCCACGTTTCACCTTTGTCGTCTGAGCGAAAGATCCCGCCGGTCTTGTTCTTCACTTCCATCAAGCCGCGATTGCCACCGCCATCCACGCTATAAACAATGGCGTAAACGATCTTCGAGTCCTTCGGATAAACGGTGAGCCCGATGCGTCCGGTATTTACCGGCAAGCCATTGGTCAGCTTCTTCCACGTGTTCCCGCCATCCGTGCTCTTGAATATCCCGCCTAGATCTTTTCCATCGGTGTAGGTGGGTCCTGCATTAAATGACCACGGAGTGCGCTGCCGGGCATACATCGCCGCATAAAGGACGTTCGGGTCCGCGGGATCGATCGCGACGTCGCCACCACCAGCTTTCTTGTCATACGGCGGGTTCGCGCCCAACACCAGCTTCCACGTTTTGCCTGCGTCGCTGGTCTTGTAGATCCCGCGCTCACCGCCGGGCTGCCACAGATCCCCCGTCGCCGCAACCCAGGCCGTGTTCGGATCGGTCGGATGCACCACGATGCGCGCGATGGCATGACTGTCTTTCAATCCGACATTCGTCCACGTCTCGCCGCCATCTGCCGACCGATACACCCCATTGCCCCAGCTCACGCTGTTGCGATCATTTGCCTCGCCGGTGCCAACGTAGATCACTTTGCTGTCCGAGGGCGCTACCGCCACCGCGCCTACCGCGGCCACGCCCTCCTTCGCGAAGATGTCACTGAAGCTGGCGCCATTGTTGCCCGTCTTCATCACGCCGCCCGTCCCCAGCGCGACATAGAACGTCCCATCATCCTTCATATCGAATGCCAAGTCAGACACTCGCCCGCTCATCACCGCGGGACCAATACTCCGCGCGCGTAAAGGCTTGAGCATCGCCGCGTCCATCGCCGGTCCGCCGGGAGCGGCAGCCTGCGTCTCCGCTTTTGGTGCCAGCGATTGCGATTGCGTCTTCGATTTCTTTTCAGATTTTTTGTCAGCTTTTTTGGACGCGGGCTTTTCCTGCGCACCCATCAGGATGGACAGAAGGAGAACTACAACGGTGGGGAGGACGGTGTTTCGCATGCAATACCTCAAGGCACAAGAGTGGGAAACTTCTTTGCTGGGAACGGCAGGATGATAAGGGCTGCGGCGGGTCAAGTCAAAGGAACGCTGGCTAAACGCTTTTGATCGACTTTAGAAAATCTACGACCGCCGCGGCATTGTCTCCACCCTTCTGAGCGTGGACCATAAGTGGAATGCCATGAGGCCCTTTAGAGTTTGCCAAATTCGGGTACGCCGTCAAGGCGGCTTTCACGATGTCAAGGCGCCCGAGCATGGCCGCTACGAAGATGTCGAAATGCGCGCCTTGGCTGATCAGGAAATTAGCGATGTCAGGTCGGCCCATGTGTCCGGCGCCGCCAATGGCTTTCTCGAAGTCGCCGCCGCCCCAATCCCAAGTTGCGTTCAGCAATCCTGGAGTCTCGGCCAGCATGGCTTGCGTCTTTTCCAGATTGCCGTGCGCCGCAGCGACAAACTCTTTTACCAGAATCAGCGCAAGTGCCGGAGCCTTGACCACCTTTTGCGGAATAACCACGGGAACCGTCGCACTTCCCTGGCTTGCACCTGCGGTTGGACCAGAGTTCGTTCCTGCGGCTGGCGCTTGTGTCCTCGCGACATCTGGTAGCACGAGCGTTCCACCCACGGCGGCAGTCGCGACGAGAAACTTCCTACGATCCATCATGTATCACCTCGGCTTGTCACAGGAAAGACTTCCGCCAGCCCCGGACGTTAGCAGGGATGGACCGCTCGGCCCCCTGTTGTAAACTGGGGACGCTGGCCCCGTAGCTCAGTTGGATAGAGCAGCGGTTTCCTAAACCGTTGGTCGGAGGTTCGACTCCTCCCGGGGTCACCATTCTGCTGGACGCTCTACGTTCCCGCCGTCGTGGGATCGATCATCGTCTTAACTTCCGAGATCTTGTTCGCGGGAAATCCGCCCTGCGACGCATGATCGCGGATCATGGCTTCAGTCGGCGCGATATATACGCAATAGATCTTGTCGTCGGTGACGAAGCTCTCTACCCACTGAATGCTCGGTCCCAGCTTATTCAGCACGCCGCAAGACTTTTGCGAGATGCCCTGCAACTGGTCCTTGCTTAACTTCCCCGCTCCCGGCAACTCACGCTCAATCACATATTTCGGCATCACTTCCTCCATGGATACAAACGTAATTTAATACGGCTAAACAATCGTTATTCCAGGCTTCGGGTCGATGACCTCAATGCCCATCTCACCTACGGCGCGCTCCAGATCTTTCGGAGTGCCCGTCAACACCGGGAACGTTCCAAAATGCATCGGGATGACCGTGGTCGGCTTCAGCAGCTTGCAGGCATAAGCCGCTTCTTTCGGGCCCATAGTGAACAAGTCGCCGATGGGCAGCATCACCAGATCAGGTTCATACAATTCGTGGATGATGTGCATGTCGCCAAAAACATTCGTATCGCCGGCATGGTAGATCTTCAATCCGTTTTCAAATTGGATGACATACCCGCAGGCCTCGCCGCCGTAGATGATCTCGCCGTTGTCCTCAATACCGCAAGAGTGATCGGCGTGGACCATGGTTACCCGGATGTCGCCTACTGTTTGCGAGCCGCCTTTATTCATCGGTGCAATCTGTTTCGCGCCCTTTTTCTGCATCCACATGGCGAGTTCGTACACGCCGACAACCTTGGGATCATGCTGCTTGGCCAATGCCACCGCATCGCCAATGTGGTCGCCGTGCCCGTGCGTGCATAACATCACGTCGATCTGCTGAATGTTTTTCTGGTCCTCAGGACACGCAGGATTGTTCATCACCCAGGGATCAATAATGACAGTCTTGCCGCCGGGCGTCTCGATGCGAAACGTCGAGTGACCCAGCCAGGTGATCTTCACACCATCGAGCTTCACGTTCATGACTCTCCCCGTTTAGTCACTGCGTCACTACACAACCGACAGGCTTGAGTTGCCATTTTCCATCAATCTTGGATGCTAGAACTGCTGAACCCCCACCACCACAATAGCCGTCTATACAAGTCGAAACATTAAACGTGAATAGACCCTGTGTCTGGGAACGATTGAAGGCCACCCGTGATAATTCGATGTACTTGAAATTCTGTGCTTTCGCATCCACGAGGGAGGAGTATTCATACTCGTACGGGATTTGAATCTTGGAAGTTTCGCTCTGAAGCGGGAAGCGAGCTGCTCCCAAAGTCTCAAGCGCCCTTATCATCACCCTGCTGACACCGTCCTTTATCATTGTTTCCCTGCAACTCGATGACCCTTGGGAAAAAGGACTAGTAAACCTGCTTAGATAAAGAGCCTTCGGCGGTTCCTTTTGGAAACGTTGTGTAATCCACTGGTTGTAAATTTCGTATTCGATCGGTTGGACCTTATCGGGAATTATCGACGCACAGCCCACGAGCAAAAGGCAGATTAAGGCTCCGGCTGGGCTTCGCATGACCTTGCATTCTACGCCCAGTCACTTCACGGCGAGAAATCACTTCAAAAACTTCTTCCCAAGTGTTTCAATAGAGCTTCCCACCATGACGACTTCTACCCAAGCCGCTCCCCAGCTCAAAGTCTTATTCAGCCGTGAACAGATTGCTGCCCGGGTCACTGAGCTTGGCGCTCAAATAAGTAAGGATTTCGCCGGTGAAAGCGTAGTGTTGGTGGGGGTGCTCAAGGGAGCTTGTCTTTTCCTGAGCGATCTGGCGCGCCATATCAGCCTCGACGCTTCGTTCGACTTCATCGGCGTCTCCAGCTATGGCTCCGGCAAGATGTCCAGCGGCGAAGTCAAACTCACCAAGGACATTGATACCTCCGTACAGGGCAAGAACATCATTCTTGTCGAGGACATCCTCGATACGGGCTTCACGCTCACCTATCTCACCAAGGTCATTCAGGCCGCGCAGCCTAAGACTCTGAAGATCGCCACCCTGTTGGATAAGCCTTCGCGCCGCCTTCAACCCATTCAGCCGGATTATTACGGCTTCAAGATTCCGGATGAATTCGTTGTGGGCTACGGCATGGACTTCGCTGAGCGCTACCGTAATCTACCCGACATATGCATCTTGCAAGAGAACGGTTGATTCCCTCCTCTTGCCCCTCCGGCCAACTCCCGCTTCGCGCGGCGTCTCTTACTCTGTATGTCTAATTGGAAAAGGCGGATCACTTTCGGTAAGAACGGTGTGCTCACGCTTCTCCTCGCGGGTTACGTCCTCATGGGCCTGTTAGTACTAGAGCAAGGACGGATCATTGATAACCAAGCCGTCCTGATCCGTAGCCTCTTTTACGACAGCTCCCAGTTGACCGCCTTGCGACTGCAACCCGCGAATAACCCCAAAAGGTAGCGCGCTTAACCTCCGACCGCGCGCCTTCTAGTTAGATCTCGAACATAGCGAAGGACCGCATCATCTCGCGCTCCCTTGGAGCTGCCTTCGTGGCCAGTTCGTGAAACGATCTTGCGAGCCTGGGTGAGTGGCGAGCACAGAAAAGCGCGACCCGAAGGCCGCGCTCTTCAAAACCATTTTCTTTGTTAGTCTCGTCGCTTCAAAGTCGGACGGTCATCTTCTTCCGTCTTCTCGCCATCCTTCTTTTTGTCACCCGCGGTACGACGCAAAGTGGGCTTATTCGCGTTTTCCTTGTCATCCAGACCTTTACGGCGATTCTCCAACGCCGCCAGCCGCGACTTCACATCGTCAAATTCCGAGGTCGAAACTAGATATTGGTCGCGTGCCGGCAGCACCGACGAAATCTCTTTTTGGATCCCTTGGATGCGATCTGGTGTCTGCGGATGCGAAGAAAATGCCTTGGCTAACGATCCCGGCTTCTTCTTCTCCTTGGCCTGTACCTTCTCAAAGAAGGAGATGGCTGCCTGCGGATCGTAGCCGGTGGCATACATATATTGCGTGCCCAGGTAATCGGCTTCTGATTCAAAGCCGCGGGAAAAGCTCATGAAGGTCAGCGGCAAACCGATCTGCGCGATGGAGCGCGCCGCGTATCCAATACCGCCGCCAATGAAGATCAGCGGCAGGCTGGCGAAGTTCGCCCATTGTCCCCGAGTCATCTGCCGGGTGCCATGGCGAGCGGCCACGTGCGCGATCTCATGCGCCATCACGCCGGCCAGCTCTGCTTCTTCATCCGCCGCCAGGATCAATCCTGAGTTCACATAGAAGAAACCGCCCGGCAATGCGAAAGCGTTGATCTCGTCTGAGTCGATCACCTTGATCGTGAATGGCACTTTAGCGTCCGAATTGCGCACCAGGTTCTGGCCGATGCGGTTTACGTATTCATTCACCACTGGGTCCTGCACCAGCTTGGCGCTCTGCTCCACCATCTGGGCGTATTCCTTGCCCATGCGGATCTCTTTTTCCAGCGAGTACCAGTTACCCAAGCCGCGCTTTCCGATATTGCGGTTGCCGATTGCATCCACATCTTCTTTGCCGCCGCTCTTCTTGTCCTTGTCGTCGGCCTTTTGCTCGGTGGACTGCGCCGCCGTGGGGGCCTTTGGCGGATCATCGTCGGCGAAGACGAACGTGGAGGCGCAAAGCGTCAGACTCAGAATGCTGGCAGTAGATTTCGGAAATTTCATGATTACCTCGTGTCGCTGGCCGGATGTTGGGTTGCAGTCCCGCGTATGGGCTGATTATAGTCCGCAAAAGGCACTCGACTCCTTAACCCTAGTCCAGCCAAATAGTTGCTGACTATTCCACCCTGGTAGCGTCTCTCTATTGGACGCGCCGCCCACCTACTTGGTTCCAAAATCGCCTCGCTGCGGAGCACAGAAACTGATGGCCGCAGATTTGTCTTTTGAGCCGGAACCGCCGGGCCTCGCCTGCCGAAAACTGGCCTGCTTCAGTCTTCCATCCGCCTTCGAGTCTAAAGCTGGGTCAGGCAGGATAAGGATGTTGAGCGCCTTCCATTCGCCATCTTCCCTGTCTGACTGCTCGGCGGTGACCCGGACCAGGGTCTCATCACATAAGGACTTGGCGGCTTCGCGTCCGCGCTGGCTCTTCGGCACGTCTTCGTCATATTCAATGACGGCCTTTTCCACCCGGACTTTGCGCGCCATCCCATTCCGGGCGCGGATGTAGAGGATGCCGTCTTCGACCTTGGCCCCGCTGGGACGAACGATCCTGCCTTGAAACACGCCCACCACGCCGGCAAATCCAAGGCTGCTCAACAGCAGGACAATGAGAAGAGAGGAGAACCTGCGCATATCCCTTTTTATGATGCAGA
>DATLCI010000045.1:0-16290 GCA_035526435.1 Terriglobales bacterium | reverse complement strand
AATATGTTGCGACAAAGGGAGAATAGAAAACATGGCAACCAAGAAGAAAGCAAAAAAGGCCGCAAAGAAAAAGAAGTAAGTTAACCACAAGGCAACCAACGGGGGACGCGCAAGCGTCCCCCAAATTCTTTTAGGGTACTTTTGTTCTCGCTTGCATCACCGCATTCTCATAAAATATGCAGCACGGGGAATGTTGCAACACGGGGCCCCTTTCACGCATGACATCTACCGCGCTGCTCATCTTCCTGAATCTGCTCGGCCTTACCTTCCTGATCGGCTCCGTCCTGCTGCTGTGGAAGAAGCTTTCGACCAATAAAGACGCGGGTAGCAGCCAACGCATCGAGGCGCTGGACCAGAGCCTCGCTTCCCGATTCACTAACCTTGCCGTACAGGTAGAGGCGACTCGCGGCGACTTGCGCACGGAGATGACGCGCCAGTTAGCGGAGGGATTGCAAGCGGTTCGCTCGGCGGTGGACGCGCAACTCACCAATGGGCGGCAAGAGCAAGCTGCCTCCCTCACCGCGACCATCCATTCCCTGGAATCGAAATTCGATCAACTCTCCGCGAAGCAGACCTTGAATGCGCAAGAGGCGCGGGCAGAGCTCACGAAGTCGCTCGACGGAGTCAGGGCCGAGGTTGACCGGAAGCTTACCGAGATCACCGGGCAGGTCCAGAGCAAGCTCGACGCCAATATCAAAGAAGGCTTTGCCCACTTTGAAAAGGTGCAGGAGCACCTGCGCTCCGCCGAGGAGCAGCTACGCAATGTCGGTACGCTGGGTAACTCCATCCACGACCTGAACAACCTGCTAAAGCTTCCCCACCTGCGCGGCAAGTTTGGGGAGGCCAGCCTGGAACGCCTGCTGGCTGATTTTCTACCCGCACACATGTTCACGCTGCAAGCCAGCACGGACGGCCACAGCCGCGCGGATGCACTGATCAATTTCCCGGAATTGAAGTTACCTATTGATGCCAAGTTCCCGCGGGAGCAGGTGCTGGCGCTATTTGAAAGCGACGATGCCGGGGAGATTGAAGAGGCCCGCAAGGCGTTTGGCCGCGTCATGAAGGAGCAGGCCAAGCGGGTCCGCACTTACATCCAGCCGGAGAATGGCACCACGGACATGGCGCTGCTTTACCTGCCCAGCGAGACCCTCTACATGGAGGCGGTGCGTAACCGCGATCTGGTGGATGAGATGAACAAGATGAAGGTCTTCCCCGTCTCGCCCAATACGTTGATGACCACGTTGCAGACTATCCAGATGGTGCACAAGTGGTTCCAGGTACGTGAAGGCCTCGCCCGCAGCATGGAAGAGTTCAATAAGGCGCAGAAGAGCATGGAACACTTCGAGGCCAAGTTCACAGTAATAGGAAAGAACCTAGAGAAGGCGCAAGAGGCATTTACTACCGCCTCGACTCACCTGAAGAACTATAAGACGCGGGTAAACATCCTTACGGACAATGAAGGACTGCCGCTGTTCAACGGCAAGCCGGCGTTAGCTCTCGGCGAGAAGCCGGAAGAGGATGATGAAGAGCAAGAGATGAGCGCGAAGGCCTAGCGCTTAGGTGGTCCCCGCCCGCTCGATCATGAATATCTTCTCCACCGTCGCCGGGCACAGAATCGAATAAGCGCACCAGCGACACGCGAAGCCCGGTTTGGGATCGAACTTCCCTTCCGCAATCCCCTCCGCGGCCTTGTGTACCGCTTCACGGGCCTTCTTCAATTGCAGGTCGCTGGGCTTTACTTCGACGATGGTGTCGTTGTCGAGATTGTGGAACGCGATCCGCTCCGGGAGCTTGCCCCACTTGGCATGTGCAGCCAACGCGTAGATGGCCAATTGGAGACTCTCTTCCGCGGCCTTCTCGTCTTTAGGCGCACCGGTCTTGTAGTCGAGTATGCGGAGCGCAGCGTCGGCAAGCTGGTCCACGCGGTCGATGCGTCCGCGAAGGTTGACGCCTTCGATGGTGACCTCAAAATCCTGCTCGGTGGCGAGTACGTCCACCTTCATGCGGGCGCTGCCCGCGAGGAAAGCCTTGAGCTGGCGCACACCCTGCTCTTCATACAACTCAAATTGCAGCGGGTCTTCCATGCGGGAGCGCCGCATCTCCTGGCGGAAGAGCTCGATCAATTGACCTTCGTCCGGCGGACGCTGCGCCAGCACCGCCTGGTAATAATCATGCAAGATGCGGTGCATAGCCGCGCCATATTGCAATACGGCAGCAGGACCTTCCGGGATGCGGTCTTCCTTGGCAAACTTGAACTGCTGCGGACAAGCCTCATACGTCGCGATGGCCGAGGCACTCAAGGTACGCACCGGGCGCGAGACGAAGAGGCTGGCTTGCAGCGGCGCGTTTTCATCCACCGTCGCGGCCGAAGCGGCCACCGTGGCCAGGCGGAAGAAAGCTTCACGTTGCGATACGTATGGCGTCAGCGTCTTATCCGTACCGATGCTGCGCATAAAGCCCGGAGGCAACAGCTCTTTGCCGCGTCCTTTCTTGCCGTGGAGAGCGAGCGTGTCCCGCGCGCGGGTGATGGCGACATAGAACAAACGGCGCTCTTCTTCACCGTGTGCGACCTTGTCGTCATCAATCTCCAGCGAGCTGGCGGAGCGCAGCGCCTCCGGAAACTCAAAGAGCTTGCGCTTGAATCCGCTGGGAAAGCTGGCCGAGACCACGCGCAGCACGAACACATGCCGGTACTCCAACCCCTTGGCGCTATGCACCGTGGTGAGCTGCACGGCGCCCGCGTCACGGTCTTCACATTTCAGGAGTCCGCCAGCCTGCTGGTAGTACTCCAGATAGCGCAGGAATGAGTTCAGCAGCAGGGACGAGGTGAAGCAGAGCTTCGCCCATTCCTTGATGAAGTCGCGCATAGACTTGACTTCGAGTCCGTTGGCATCAATCTCCAGGGTGCGAACGACCCCTTCAAAGATGTCGAGCGTCTCGGCCGACTGCGCGGGGTAACGCTTCTGCAGCTCAGCCAAGTCGCGCAGGATCTTCTTGCCTGCAGGCATGGCCTGCAGCGCGCCGGCGACGCCTTGGTCCTTGCTTGAGAGGCGCAGCCGATGGGTGAGGTCGTCTAGGTTGACACCATAGCGCGGCAGCAACGCCAAGCGAAAGAGACTGACGTGGTCGGTCGCGGAATCTAGCGCGCGCAGGAAGGCGACTACGTCACGCAGGGTGTCAGTCTTGAAGAGGTCAGTGCCGCTGATGGCATACGGTATGGCGCGGCGCTCAAGCTCACGCGTAAGTTCACTGCGGTGCGAGTGCTGGCGATAGAGAACGGCGATCTCTGCCGGATCTTCTCCCCCTTTCAGCAGCGACTCGATAGCGTCAGCCACTTCACAGGCCTCGAGCTCACCGCCGTTGTTCACAACCAGCTCCACCTTTTTGCCTGCCGCGCCCCGAGCGGCACGCAGCGGCTGCCGGGCGTAACTGTGCGCCTCGCGTTCGGCATTCTCCTTGATCACGCCATAGGCGCATGCGAGCACATGTTCGTATGACCGATAGTTTTCCGCCAGCGTCACCGTTTTCGCATCAGCAAAGCGGCTGGTGAAGGCCTGGAAGGCCGCACTGGAGGCGCCGCGAAAGCGATAGATCGCCTGATCAGGATCCCCCACCGCGAAGATGTTCTTCTCGCCGACGGTCAGCAGGTCCGCCAGCTCGATCTGCGCCAGGTTGCTGTCCTGAAATTCGTCAATCAGGATGAAGCGCGCATGAGCGCGCTCATGGGCGAGGGTTTTCTCGTCGGTACGCAGCAACTCCAGCGCACGGACGATGAGTTGGCCAAAGCTTCCGGCATTCTTCTCGGCGAGGATCCGCTCCACCGTCTCAAAAACGTCGGCCACTTCCTCGCAACGGGCAATGATCTCTTCGCGCGAGATAGTGTCAGCCTCTTTGGAGCGAAAGAAGCGCGGGAGTTCGGCATCCGGCTGGTGCAGGGTGTTCACATAGGCGCGATACTTGGCCGCGTCAACCAGTTCGTCATGGCAGCGCTCCATGAAGTCGAGCATGTCGGCCAGGAAGCGGGCCGGGTCGGCGGCCTTCTGAAAATAGCGCAGCGGCAGCCGCTTGGCGTCGATCTGCTGACGCAAAAAGACCCAGAGCTGTTCTTTGGTCAGTAGGTTGAAATTGGAATGATGTTCCCGAAGGATGCGCTCGCACCATTGGTGGAAGTTCATCACGCGGATGCCATCCGCGGTGCCGGGGCCAAGCTCTTCTTCCACACGCCTTCGCACCCGCTGGCCAATCTCCGTGACCGCTTTCAAGGTGTAGGTAGTGGCGACGATCTCATCCGGCCGGGCATTGCCCGCGGCGATGAGGCGCGCGATGCGTTCGACGAGAACGGCGGTCTTGCCCGTTCCGGCTCCGGCGCGCACCAGCATGGGGCCAGTCACGTGCGCGACCGCAACCTCCTGCTCCTTATTCAGGCTGACGTCGCGTTTGACCCCGGATGTGGGCATCCGGAGATTATGAACCAAAAACAGCTAGGGGCGAAAGGAAAACGAATAAAACTTGAGAAAAAACTACTTATTCCTGTGGAAAAGCCGTCGCAATCGCCAAGGCAGCGATGGCAGCCGTCTCCGCCCGGAGGACGGTGTGGCCCAGAGAAGCGGATATCCACCCGGCGGCGCGGAATTGCTCGAGTTCCTCGTCCGTCCAGCCGCCTTCGGGGCCAACCGCCAATGCAAGCGGAGAGTCCTTAGCGTTGGCGAGGGCTTGCGTCAGTGAAAGCTCTTCTTCAGTCTCCGCGAGGATGATCGCGGCGGCTCTCGGCTGTTCGAGTACGTCTCTCAACTTGGCGGGATCGGCAATCATCGGGATGGAAACGCGGCGCGACTGCTGGGCGGCTTCATGGGCGATGCGTCGCCAACGTTCCGCACGTTTCCCTGCAGCGGTGGCAAGATGCGCGTCGGTGCGTCGGGCTATAACCGGCTGGATCGACGAAACGCCGAGCTCGACCGCTTTTTCAATCGCCCATTCCATGCGATCAAACTTGAATATCGCGAGCACCAGGGTGATTGCTCGCGACTCTTTTTGCGGAACGCTCTCGCCCAGGTCAAAGACGACGCGATCATCGTCAATGGTGGCAATACGACCCACGCGCACGGCGTCACCGCAAACGATATCGAACTCCTGTCCAGCCTTAGCGCGCAGCACCCGGGAAAGATGATGCGCATTTTGTCCAAGCAGCAGCGCGTGGTCACCTTCGAGTTGGTCGGCGATCCAGCGGCGACGGGTCATGGCAGGGATTGTATGGGAAAAACTATTATTCGGAGATCAACCGAAGATGTCGCGGACTTTGTCGAGCAGTCCGCCCTTCTGCGGCTTGTTCTCAACATCGGTCAGGGAATCAAGCTCCTGTAGAAGTTCGCGTTGGCGCTTGTTGAGCTTGTTCGGCGTTTCCACCTTCACTTCAACATACAAGCTGCCGCGGCCGGTACCGTTAAGGATGGGCACGCCCTTGCTCTTGATGCGGAAGCGAGTGCCTGACTGCGTGCCTTCCGGGACCTTCAGCTTGTGGTCACCATAAAGCGTGGGTACGGTGATCTCTGCGCCCAAGGCCGCTTGCGGAAATGAGACCGGCACCACGCAGAATAGATTTTCGTTCTCGCGCTCGAAGAAGGCATGCTCGGCGACGTGAAGCACGATGTACATGTCACCTGCGGGCCCCCCATGGATGCCGGCGTCACCCTGCTCGGAGTACCGGATACGGGTGCCATCCTCGACGCCGGAAGGGACCTGCACCTCAAGGCTTCGCTCTTTCTGGACGCGTCCGTTGCCTTTGCAGCCCATGCAGGGGTCTTTGATGATCTGTCCGGTGCCGGCGCAACGTCCGCAGCTACGGGCCACGCTGAAGAAGCCTTGCTGGAAGCTGACCTGGCCCCGTCCGCCGCAGTCAGAACATTGGGTAGCAGATTTTCCGGGAGCGGCGCCAGTGCCGGAGCAATCGGCACAAATCTCATTGCGATGAATCTTGACCTGCTTCTTGACCCCAAAGACCGCTTCCTCAAAGGTAAGACGAAGATCCTCACGCAAGTCGCCACCCTGGCGGGCGCGTGAACGCCGGCGAGCGCCGCTGCCAGCGGAAGTCCCGAAGATGTCGCCAAAGAAGTCGCCGAAGATCTCGTTGATGTCGACCGTGGAGGAGAAGCCACCGCCGAAGCCGCCGCCATTCAATCCGGCATGGCCGAAGCGGTCATAAGCAGCGCGCTTGTCGGCGTCAGAAAGGACGCCGTACGCTTCGCTGGCCTCTTTGAACTTGTCTTCCGCCGAAGGGTCCCCGGGATTGCGGTCGGGATGGTGCTGCATCGCCAGCTTGCGATAGGCGGCCTTGAGCTCCTGCTCGGTGGCAGTGCGGCTCACGCCCAATATCTCGTAGTAATCGCGTTTTTCTTTAGGCGCCAAGACTTTTCGTCAACTCTTGAATGGGATTATTTTTGCGGCTTGCGCGCGACCCGCACCATGGCCGGACGCAGCAAACGATCTTTAAACTTGTACCCCTGCTGAAGTTGCTCCAGCACGTGATTATCTTCGACTTCCTTTGACTCTACGACCTCAATCGCTTCATGCAGGCGCGGGTCGAAGGGTTCACCGACCGCCGGAACCGGTTGTAGTCCCAACTTGGTCAGCGTGTCTTCCATCTGTTTGCGGATGAGGTCCACGCCTTTGCGTAGATCTCCGCCGCTTCCCTGCACCCGCAGTGCGAGGTTGAAGTTGTCGAGGATCGGCAGCATCGAGCGAAGCACATCGGCGACTGCGAATTCGCGGAAGTCCTGCTTCTCCCTTTCGGCGCGCTTGCGCAGGTTTTCGAACTCGGCTTGCTGACGGGCCAGGCGATCGTAAAGGACGTCACGCTCGGCCTGCACTTTCTTCAAGGTGTCAGGCTCAGCGGTAGCCTTGGGTTGCGCGGTATCGCTGGAGGGAGTGTCCGCGTCATTCGGATGCTCCTCCAGCTCCAGGGGCTCATTCACGTTTGTCTTATCTGCCATATGAATTCCTACTGCTCAGTCTCGTTCAGGATCTTGTCAAACAGTTTTGCGATGTAAGAAACGGCGTGAATGGTGCCTTCGTAATCCATGCGGGTGGGTCCGATCACCGCCAGTGAGCCGCGTACCTCACCGCCAACGCGGGCCGGCGCGCCAATCAGGACAAGGTCTTTCATCTGGGGAAAGGTGTCCTCCAGGCCGATCACCACGCGGACGGCTTCTTCGCGGGTATCCAGATAAGCGGAGAGAATGTCAGCCACCTTCTGCCGCTCTTCTAGCGCACGGAGCAGTTGGCCGAGGCGATCCTTGTCAGCCTGGGTGACGACCAGATTCGCCACGCCTTCCACAAAGACCGTCTTTTCGTCGGTCGTGTGCTCGAGCGCGCCGCCTTGATAGAGCTGCTTCAAGGACTGCATCACGCGGTCGTAGTTGCTGCGCTCTTGTTCCACCCGGCGGGCGATCTCCTGCTGCATCGCATCCATGGTCCAGCCGCGGAAGTTTTCATTCAAATAACGGGCGACGATCTCCAGGTCGCCTTGGCTGAGGTCACGTTCCATGCGGAGCACGCGGTCGCGAACCACGCCCGCCATGGTCACCAGTACTGCCAGAATCTTTTTTTCGGCAAGCCGGGTGAAATAAACGTGCTCCAGCGCGTGTTTGCTGCCGCCCGTGGAGACCGCCACGCCTACGCCGCTGGATACCAGCGACAAGACGTGCGAGGTACGCTCCATGAACTCCTGCACGTCGGAAACCCCCTTGAAGGATTCCGCGTATTTGGCTTCGTCCATGTGCGAGAGGTGAGTTTTTCCCGAGAGTTGTTCGACGTAGTAGCGATAGGCTTCGGCTGTGGGCACGCGTCCGGCGGAGGTATGCGGCTGATCGAGGTAGCCGGCGTCGGCCAAGTCTGCCATCACATTGCGAATGGTGGCGGCGCTTAAACCTTCCTGGATGCCGCGCGAAAGCGTACGCGATCCCACCGGCTCACCGGTCGAGATATAGGTCTCGACGATGGCGGTCAGGATCTGACGTTCCCGAGGTCCGATCTGTGATTGCGGCGGCATATCGAAAGCTTTGCACTCCACCTAAATTATTTAGATGCAGAAGGTTAGCAGTTGGTCGCGGAGAAGCAGGCAGTACCCGCTCCCACTTGATTCTAGGAAGTGAGCCGGTGAGTGTCAAGAAATGAGGCAAAGCTCAAATCTCAGTAATGAGCGGTTACTCGACGGTGATCACATTCTCTTGGCGTGCAGCCACGTCGAGCGCGCGCGCCTTGATCCGTTTCGCCAGATCGAATAGTGATTTAGCGCCCTCGACCCCTTCGCCCAGCAGCGCAACCGGATGACCGCTATCGCCCCCCTTGCGGATGGCCGGATCGAGTTCCACAGTTCCGAGGAAATCGATACCAAATTGACGGGCGGTGCGCTCGCCGCCGCCAGTCGAGAAGATGTCTATCTCATGGTGGCAGTGCGGGCAGGTGAACTGACCCATATTCTCCACCAGGCCGAGAATATCGACCTTGACCTGACGGAACATCTCGATGGCTTTGCGGCCGTCTTGCAAGGAGACGTCCGAAGGCGTGGTGACGACTACGGCTCCTGTGATAGGAACGGTCTGCACGAGCGAGATCACGACATCGCCAGTGCCGGGCGGAAGGTCCACGATGAGGAAGTCCAGCGTTCCCCACTCCACCTGCTGCAGGAATTGGCGGATCATCTGGTGGAGCATGGGGCCGCGCCACACCAGCGGCTTGTCGCCCGGATTCAGCAGCCCCACAGAGATGAGTTTTACGCCAAAGGCCTCCAGCGGCTCAATGCGATTCTGATTGACGAGGCGCGGCTGGCCACTTGCGCCCATCATCAGCGGAACATTGGGGCCGTAGATATCGGCGTCGAGCAGGCCGACTTTGTTTCCCAGCTTAGCCAAAGCGATGGCTAGATTGACCGCAATGGTGGTTTTGCCGACCCCACCTTTGCCGGAGCCGACGGCGACGATGGCGCCGATGCCGGGGAGTGGTGTAGGAGCAGGTGGTTGCTGCCCCGCGTGAGAATGTCCGTGAGAACCCATACGGAAATTATACGCGGGGCAGGAACCAGGTTTCGATCAGCGGCTCGCCACCTGTTTGGGTTTGGCCTTCGTCATCGGGGCATCGCCCAAGGGTGTGTCAGCTTGCTTCCACGCTTGCTTGTATTCCTGCTCCACCAGACGCGCGGGCTCGTCCTTGCCCTGAGCCTTCAAGCTTTGCATGAGCCCAAAAAGCGAACGGCCGTTGCGCGGGTTGCGTTTGATGTCTTCGCGAAATGCCTTTTCGGCGTCAGCAGGCTTGCCGGCGGCGAGCTGCATGTTCCCAATGGCTTCATAGACCGGGAACGGCCATTCCGGCGGCTCAATGTAATTGAAGCCGTCATGGATGTCGGCCGCCATCTGGTAATGCTGCTGAGCGGCCGCATAATCTTTATTTGCTTCGGCAATGCGCGCCGTCAGGTAATGCGACGCGAGGCCGAAGACCGTCTTAAAGCTGTTCTTGTCCACCATCGCTTCGGCCGGTGCGGACGCAACGGCCGATTCCAGGGCTGCCAGATCAGCTTGCGCAGCTTTGAGCTCACCCTTAGCCACATGCGCCATTCCCTGTCCCCATTGCCATGAGGCGTGATGAATGATGTGAGCTTTATCCGGTTCCGCTTCTTTCAAAACATCATTCCACTTGTTGAAGCGTACCGCGACGTAGGTCGGCGTAGGCATGAACAATTCCACCGGAGGCAGGTCCTTAATGGCAGGGGCCACATGCTTGACCAACATGTCGGCAGCGCGTTTCGCGCTCGCGTAGCGGCCCGCAAAGGCATCGGCCAACGCCTGGAAGTGAATGTTGTGCGAGTAATAGAACAACGGATAGAGGCCGGTTTTAGCGCCGCTACGCAGGATGTAAGCGCGGTCCGCATCAGCCGCCACCACGTTGATGTCCGCCGCGGAGGCGTAATCGCCGGTGCGCAGATAAATATGGGCGGGCATGTGCACCAGGTGCCCGGCGCTCAGTTTCAGATCACGCAGACGATTGGCGGAGGTCAAAGCCCGTTCCGGGTTCTTGGAAGCCTCTACCGCATGAATGTAGTAGTGGTTCGCGCCCGTATGTTGCGGATTGCGCCGGAGCACGGATTCGAGGATGGCGATCACCCGCTCCGTATTCGGGCCCGGGGTGCCATCGCGCTTCCACATCTGCCACGGCGACAGGTTCATCATGGTCTCGGCATAAAGCGTGGCGGCGTCGAGATCATCGACATTGCTCTCCATCACCCCGCGCATCGCTTCTGAGTATGCTTTCTCGCGTTCCGGGGCGGGAGAATCATCACCGTAGCGCTTGGCCAGGGCGGCGATGTAAGCCTGTTCTGACGCGGACGCCTTGGGTGCAAGTTCTTTGGCCTTGGCCAGGTTCTCTCGCGCTACGTTGATGGCATTGGGAAATTCCGGGGCGTTGTAATTCATGCCATTGACTAACGCCACGCCCCAGTAAGCCATGGCCAAGTCGGGATCGACTTTCGCCGCCTGCTGGAAGGCCTTGGCGGCTTCGTCGTGGTTGAAGCCGTACAGCAGAGCCAGCCCCTGATCGAAGTATTTCTGGGCCTGGGCATTCTGGGTGGAAACCGGGTGATGGATGCCACCGAGTCCGGTGTACATCGCGACCGGCAAAGGCTTCGCGCCTTTGGGAGCATGCTGTTGATGTTGAGCGAGCGCGAGAGTGCTTGCGAGCACGGCGAAAAGCAAAATGCGGTTCATTGAAACCTCCGGGAACTTTCTGGTGAGGGTCCAGACCCAGGAAAGAAAGACGAAGGAATTATCACGAACGGAACGGAGGAAGTCCAGTCAGCGGGTCAGATGGCGGTAAAACCACCATCCACGGGAAATGTCGCTCCGGTCACCCACGCCGATTCGTCGCTGGCAAGATAGACCGCCATCGGCGCAATGTCTTCCGGTTTGCCGAAGCGGCCTATCGGGTGCAGCGCGATTCGCGCCTGGCGCGCCGCTTCAGGATCCGGGGCCTGAGTGATGAATTTGGCGACGAGCTCGGTCTCAACCACGGCGGGGCAAATGCAGTTGATCCGTATCTGTTCCCCGGCATGGTCCAGCGCCATGGACTTCGTCAGCAAGGCCACCGCCCCTTTGGAAGCCGCATAAGCGACCCTATTGCGAGCGCCCACCAGGGAAAGCGCGGAGCCGATATTGATGATGGAACCACCGCCCGCCTTACGCAGGTGCGGCAATGCGGCACGACTCAAGAGCCACAAGCCTTTCACGTTGGTGTTAAAGGTCTCGTCCCACTCGGCTTCGGTGTGCGATTCGGCAGTGCCCGCATGCAGGGTGCCGGCATTGTTCAGTAGGACATTCAGCCCGCCAAACTGTTCAACAGTTGCTTTAACTATTACCGCGATGTCTGCTGCTTTACTGACATCACCAACTTGAACAAAAGCAGTCGGGCCAATCTCCTGCGCTACCCGCTGCAGCTTACTGCGGGTGCGGCCCACCAGCGAAACCTTGGCGCCTTCTCCAGCAAAGGCCAGAGCGCAGGCGCGACCAATCCCGCTACCGGCTCCGCTGATGATGGCAATCTTCCCCTTCAACCGCATGGGCTAGTTCCCTTCCCCGGAGAGATACACGATCTCATTCACGTGCTCATGCAAGGCGCGTTCGATCAACTCCGGATCATAGCGCTGGACCAGCAGCAGATTGCGCTGGAACGAATAACCCGCGGCAACGCTGACGGACTGGGTCAAGGCCTTGGGGGTGGCGACGGTGAGGGAGTAGATACTAACGTCCTCCGTGCCTTCCGGGGCCGCGTGGAGCGTTAGCGTCTCTTTGAAGTTCTCCGGATCGGGCGGACCGGTATCGGTGGCGAAGCGTTTGAACTGGAATTTGCGGACCGTGATAGTTGCGTTGAACCGAGGCCGCGCTTCGATGGTCGGAGCCGGAGTATCTGAACGACGGGGAGATCTACTGCTGAAACTCAGTAATATCAGGCGGAAGAACACGAAGACCGCCAGTATGACCGCCACCATGAGTACCACTCGCAACATGATGCCTACGCTTTCTTCAGGGCAAGTTTGCGCTGGGCTTCTATCTGGCGGGCTTCACGACGGCGTCCGGCATCTTCATAGCGCTGCTTTTCTTCGTCGGTTTCAGGAATGATAGGAGGCACGGGACGATGTTTTCCCTCGCTGTCTACCGCCACAAACGTAAGGTACGCGCTGCTGACGTGGCGGCTGTTGCCGGTGATGTAGTTCTCCACGTAAACCTTCACGCCCACCTCCATCGAGGTGGTGAAGGCGCGGTTGACGGAAGACTTGAGTATCAGCAGATCGCCCACATGCACGGGCGCGAGGAAATCGAGGTGGTCCATAGACGCCGTAACCACGTAACTGCGCGAATGACGATGGCAGGCCATGGCGCCGGCAATGTCGATGAAGTGCATGAGGCGACCGCCCAGAAGGTTGCCGAGAGGATTGGCATCGTTGGGAAGCACGACTTCCGCCATTTCCGATTGCGATTCTGCTACCGTGCGCGGCTTGAGTTGATCGGTCATAAAGATGATGGGGATTCGATGATACCCCAGGGATTGAAGAAGCAGGAAAATGCGTCTTGGCTGCGGCTCTGGCGGCGTGCTAGCTTCAAGTCACACTCATGGACCGTTTACAGATGTTGAACCAACTCGTGAATGAAAATCCCAACGACGCCTTCGCGCGTTACGGTCTCGCCATGGAGTACTCCAAGACCAACGATGTGGCAACCGCGATGGAACACTTCGACCGCCTGGCGGAGCTACATCCCGATTACGCTCCCGGTTACTTCATGGCAGCCCAACTCCTGGCCAGAGTCGGGCGAACCGATGAAGCGAAGAGCTACCTCACCAACGGCATCGCCGCGGCCGCGCGCAGCGGTAATGCGCATGCTAAAGGCGAGATGGAAGACATGCTGGCAGAGTTGGGCTAGACGTTAAGCTGGGGCATACAATTGCTCAAGTGAGCGACCTTCTGCCTCTCTTCCCGCTAGACCTTGTCCTCTTCCCCGAGACTCCAATCCCTTTGCACATCTTTGAACCGCGCTACAAAGAGATGGTCGGAGAGTGTCTGCGCGAGAAGCGTACTTTTGGCATCTTGCGCAGCAACGGACAAAAGATCGCCCAGGCTGGCTGCACCGCTGAGATCATTGACCTGCTGCGGACTTATCCCGATGGCCGCATGGATATTCTGACCATGGGGCAGAGGCGCTTCAGCGTCCTGGAGATCAATGATGAGCGATCATTCTTCCGCGGGAGCATTGAATACTTTGAAGACGAACCTGGCACTGCGGCGACTAGCGACCTCAAGCAGAGCACCCTCGATATGCACGCCGAGTTGGAAAAGCTCGCAAGCTTGGATGCACTCCGCTTCGACCCGGATAATCCGTATGTCTCATTTCAGCTAGCTGCGCAGCTTCCGGTCGACCTCGACTTCAAGCAGGCACTCCTGGAGATGCGCTCCGAAGAAGAACGGCTGCGAGTCTTGCTGGACTACTACGCCAAGATCATTCCCAAGCTGCAAGCGATGAGGTTTGGCAAGAACAGATCCGAGGGCAATGGATGGGTGCACTAGGTCCGGGTCTTTAGCCGTTAGTCGTTAGTCTTCAATCTTAGGCAGCAGACCCTAACCTTGCTTTAGAGTCTGGACTGCGCGAGTTTCGGAGTCGGACTGAGCGCAAGTGCGCCTCTCCGCGCTCAAAATTCTGCGGAGTATAATCCGCTCAGCAGCACAGGAGCCCCCGGCCATCATGAACCTTCCCTCCACTCTGGGCGAACTACGCAAACATAAAGACTTTTCTGAACAACGGCTGCGCACTCGGCGCGTGAAAGATGAGCTGCGAGAGAATCTGATTGCGCGGTTGCGCACGGGCGAGCCCATTTTTCCCGGCATCGTGGGCTATGAAGACACCGCCGTGCCGCAGATCGTGAATGCCGTCCTCTCCCGGCACAACTTCATTCTTCTAGGCCTTCGCGGGCAAGCGAAGAGCCGCATCCTGCGCGCACTCACCACCCTGCTGGATGAAAAAACCCCCTACATTGCTGGCTGCGAGATCCGCGACAATCCTTACGCTCCGCTGTGTAGGCGTTGCCGCAATCTGGTGTCGGAGCAGGGTGACACCACTCCGATCGCCTATCTCTCGCGCGATGACCGGTATGTAGAGAAGCTAGCCACACCGGATGTGACCATTGCGGATTTGATCGGCGACATTGATCCCATCAAAGCTGCTCGCAGCGGACACGAACTCGGCAACGAACTGACGATCCACTACGGGCTGCTCCCGCGCTCGAACCGCGGGATCTTTGCCATCAACGAATTGCCCGACCTCGCCGGCAAGATTCAAGTAGGCCTGTTCAACATCATGCAAGAGGGCGACGTGCAGATCAAAGGGTATCCCGTGCGCCTGCCGCTGGATTTAGCACTCATCTTCAGCGCGAATCCGGAAGACTACACCGCGCGCGGAAAGATCGTGACGCCGCTGAAAGACCGCATCGGATCCGAGATCAGGACCCATTATCCCGCGACGTTGGATGAAGGCATCGCCATCACCGAGCAGGAAGCGTGGGCATCGAGAAACGGGCATCCATTAGTCGTTCCCAAATATATCCGCGAGATCGTGGAGCAGATCGCCTTCTGCGCCCGCGACGACAAGAAAGTGGATAAGCGTTCCGGCGTGAGCCAGCGCTTGCCTATTAGCTGCATGGAAAACGTGATCTCGAATGCCGAAAGACGGGCCATTCGCAACGCCGAACTCACCGTGGTACCGCGCGTCAGCGACATTTATTCGGCCCTGCCTGCTATCACCGGAAAACTCGAACTTGAATATGAAGGTGAGATGAAAGGCGGAGACTCGGTCGCGCGCGAGTTGATCCGGAGTGCCATCGCCAAAACGTATGACCGGCATTTCAAGGAGATCAAGACGGAACAGATCGTCCAATGGTTTGATCTAGGCGGCAACATCCAGATCACGGACGGCGCCGGCGCCGCCGAGACGCTGACCGCGCTGCAAGGCATACAAGGGTTGATGGACAAGCTGGGACACATCAAAGTGAACTCCAAGTCGACTGCGGAAATCCAAGTGTCAGCAGCGGAGTTTCTGTTGGAAGGCTTGCATGCGCATAAGCGCATTGGCCGCAGTGAAGAACGTATCTTCAAGGCGGACAAGCAGGGGAAGCGTCCGGAGAAAGCCGGCTTCGAGCGGGAAGCCGCTGCGGAAGACTTCCCGCCTCCCCGGAATCGGCGTCCGTATAACTAGCCTGGAATCTTATGAAGGTCACCAAGTTCAGCAAGTA
This sequence comes from Terriglobales bacterium, assembly GCA_035526435.1. Lineage (GTDB taxonomy): Bacteria > Acidobacteriota > Terriglobia > Terriglobales > Acidobacteriaceae > DATLCI01. Next base: position 972 of record DATLCI010000045.1, on the reverse strand, counting down.
CATTCCGGACGCGGCGGGCGAGATGAGCATGGAAGACCTGCTTAACGCGCTCTCTGACTATCTGCTGCAAAGCGGCTTTCAGAATCCTTACAGCTTCTACGAGTTGCCCCGCGGCGAACACACCATGGAGGACCTGAAAGAGGCGATCAAGCAGGCGCTGGAATCCGGCGAGCTGGTCGACCTGGACGATGAGCGCATGCAGGAGTTGATGGACCGGGTCGAACAAGAAGGCGGTTTGGAGTTGTTGATCGAGCAGATCATCCAACGCATGCAGGATGAGGACTACATATCCATCGATAAGCCATTTGACCCCGCGCAACCTTCTCCCGCATTGGGCCAAACGGGCGAGGCGCAGCAGCAGGCTCGTTTTGAAGTCACTGACAAGAGCCTGGATTTTCTCGGGTATCGCACTTTGCGGGACCTGCTGGGGTCATTGGGCAGATCCAGCTTTGGCCGCCATGATACGCGCGACCTGGCCACAGGCATCGAGGCAAGCGGAGCGTCGAAAGCTTATGAATTCGGCGACACCCTGAACCTCGACATCACCGCGACGCTATCGAGTGCATTGCAGCGCGAAGGCCTGAGCCTTCCCATCAATATCGAATATTCGGACCTCAATGTACATCAGTGCGAGTACCAATCGTCTTGCGCGACGGTGGTGATGCTCGACTGTTCGCATTCGATGATCCTTTACGGCGAAGACCGGTTTACCCCCGCAAAGAAAGTGGCGATGGCGCTCTCGCAACTGATCCGCACGCAGTATCCCGGCGATTCCTTGTCGCTGGTGTTGTTCCATGATTCCGCGGAGGAGTTGCCGCTGTCACAACTGGCGCGGGTGAAGGTGGGACCCTATTACACCAATACGCGCGAAGGACTGCGGCTGGCGCAGCGCATCCTGCAGCGGCAGCGGAAAGACATGAAGCAGATCGTGATGATCACGGATGGGAAGCCATCAGCGTTAACGCTCGAAGA
>DATLCI010000040.1:0-11161 GCA_035526435.1 Terriglobales bacterium | reverse complement strand
GTGGTTCCGATGTAAAGCTGATCGCTGCCGCCGAAAGAAACGCCGGGCATCAACGAGACTAATTGGATGTAGTTGCGATTGTTCAGCGAAAGTTCGCGGATCTGTTCGCCAGAGATCAGAGTGCTGGAGGTAGCGGTCTGGGTCTCGACTTCGAGGGGGTTGGCTTCCACGGTAATGACTTCGCCAGCGCTCCCGGCTTTCAAAGACGGGTTGATCGAGAGTTTATCGTTAACGTTCAACTCGATGTTGCTGACTACCGTCTTGCTGAAGCCACCGGCTTCCGCGGTCACCGAGTAGGTGCCGATCGGCAATGACGGCGCGGTGTAGCTGCCATCCGCATTGGACTTCAGCACGCGGGCCACAGTCCCGGTCGAAGTGTTGGTGACGGTGACGGTCGCATTCGGAATGGCTGCGCCACTGGAATCGGTGACGGTTCCGGAAATATTACCCAATACTTCTTGCGCCACGCCGAGGCTCATCAGCGAAAAAAACGTGATGACCATCAGGGTGATAAGGATCTTGAATCGCATACTCCACCTCCAAGTAGGGCTTGCTGGCTGTCGTGTCTTAACTATCTGGGCGGACTGCTAGATGTCCGCATCGTGAGCGTCGGGAATGTTAGGAAGCCAGTAACAGTGTGTCAACCATTACTGGTTGGTAAACATAACAGATTTCGGCGGATCCGGCAGCTGGTTGTGACGAATGTGCGTCAAAACCCCACCCTTTCGCACTCCGGCAGACGTAGTAGATTCATAGTCACGGCATGTTCTCGAAACGCACGGAATGGAACCTGGAAACGAACCGCTTTTCCGCGGCGCTGGAACGTCTGCGTTGTGAAGGGAAGTCCCTTCTTGACCTTACCGTCTCTAATCCAACGACGAGTGGTTTTAAATCCGATGAAGGCAAGATCCTTCAGTCCCTGGCTGAAGGAACTGCCCTGCAATATTCGCCGGAGCCGAGGGGATTACGGTCAGCGCGGGAAGCCGTTAGGGGATACTATGCGACTCTGCCTTGCGCGGCCTCCGTCGCAAATGAACAGATTTTTCTTACGACCAGCACCAGCGAGGGCTACAGCTATGCGTTCCGTCTTTTATGCAACCCAGGAGAAGAAGTACTTGTTCCCCGGCCGGGCTACCCACTGTTCGAATTCCTGGCGACCATCCAGGATGTGAGTCTCGCATCGTACCCACTTATCTATGACCACGGCTGGCACCTCGACTGGTATTCGCTGGAATCAATGATCAACGAGCGAACCCGGGCAGTGGTCGTGGTGCACCCCAATAATCCCACCGGCTCCTTTGTTCAACCCGGCGAGCGGGAGAGATTAGGAGAGCTCTGCGCGAAACATGGACTGGCCATCATCGCGGATGAAGTCTTCCTCGACTATAGATTCGGCCCAGCCGTTGCATCCTTTGTTGACCACCAGCAGTGCCTCACCTTTACCTTAAGCGGTCTATCGAAAGTCTGCGGTCTGCCCCAGATGAAAGTGGCGTGGATGGTGGTGAGCGGTCCCGCGCCAGCGCAAAAAGAAGCGATATCGCGATTAGAGATCATTGCCGACACTTACCTTTCTTTGAATACGCCTGTTCAGGCCGCCATGCCCGAGCTATTGAATATGCGGCATCGGTTTCAGGAACAGTTGAATTCACGGTTGCGGAACAATCTTGATGAACTGGATCGCCGGCTCCAAAGCTCAGCTAGCTGTCGCAGGCTTGAGGTTGTTGGCGGCTGGTATGCGACATTGCGGGTACCGGCAACGCAATCGGATGAGGATTTGGCCATCTCTTTGATGGAAAAGCACGGAGTGATCGTGCATCCCGGACACTTTTTTGATTTTCCCGCGGACGGTTACTTGGTGGTGAGTCTGATGACACCGGAAGAAGATTTCCGTGAAGGGATCAAGAGGGTCCTGGGAATTACGGGCTAACCTTCTTGAAGTTTTGGCTTGTAGCGCTTGTCGGTAATGAAAGGATTGGTCTCGCGCTCATCGCCAATGGTGGTGGCTGGGCCATGACCCGGAATGACGGTGACCTCGTCCGGCAATGCCATCAGCTTGCCGTGCAGGGAAGCGATGATCTTGTCGAAGTTTCCGCCGGGAAGGTCGGTCCTGCCAATGCTGCTGGCAAAGAGCGTGTCACCCGCAACGAGAGTTTGCTCCTGCGGGAAGTAGAGACATGAGCTCCCTTCAGTGTGACCAGGCGTGTGAAGTATGGTCGCTTCGATAGCGCCGACCTTGATCTGATCCGCATCCTTCGTATGCTGATCGATCACCACTTTGCCCGGTGACTCCATACCTACCCAGGCGGCTTGAACGGACAGCAGTTTTACCTGCATATCGTCGCCCGCATTCATATGGATCGGCGCCCCGGTGGTGGCCTTTAACTTCATCGCCCCGCCAATGTGATCAATGTGACCGTGAGTGATCACGATGTGCTTCACCGTGAGCTGGTGCTGGGTAATGATCTGGATGATGGCACCGATGTTGTCGCCGGGATCGACGACGATGGCTTCGCGGGTCGCCTCATCGCCAATGATGGAGCAGTTGCATTGCAGCGGGCCGACGGGGATGACTTCATGGATCATGAGTTTGTACGCCGATCAAGTCTAACGAAATTAAAAAGCCTCCGCCGAAGCGGAGGCCGGGAAAGACCGTTTCTTATTTCTGAGGTTGCGGATTAACAGGAGCCGGCTGACTCTGCTGCTGCGCAGGCTTCACACCTTCCAGTACCGAGCCGCCGGTACCGGGGCCGGAGCGCTTATTCATGATGGTCAACGAAAGCGAGGTGACCATGAAGGCGATGACGGCAACGGTGGTGGCTTTGGACAGGGCCGAAGCGGCACCGCGAGGTCCGAATGCAGTCTGACTGCCCATGCCGCCGAAGGCGCCCGCAATGTCCGCGCTCTTACCATGCTGCAAAAGGACGACAATAATAAGGAAGATACAAACGATGATGTGGATGGCGGTGATCGCGGCTACAAGCATTCGGTCGGGAATCAGCTTTCTAAAAGATTATGGTGCGGAAGAGGGGACTTGAACCCCTATGCCTCTCGGCGCCACCCCCTCAAGATGGTGTGTCTGCCAATTTCACCACTTCCGCACAAGAGGAACGTCAAGCTTCTGAGGGCAAAGACATTATATCAGAGGCCCAGAGAGGGCTTCGGCGTTAGCCGCCTCAGTATTTGACGATTGCGGCGAAGGATTTCGGGTCGAGGCTGGCCCCGCCAACCAGCGCCCCGTCAATCTCTGGCTCGGACATCAACGACTTTGAATTGTCGGGCTTGACGCTGCCTCCATAAAGGATGCGAAGGCCGTCAGCCAGGTCCTGGCCGAAAGCCTTGGCCGCCTGTGCGCGAATCACCGCATGGGCCGCCGCGGCAATCTGCGGCGTGGCCGTTTTGCCGGTGCCGATCGCCCAAACCGGCTCATAGGCCACGGTGAGCTTTTGCGCCTTGGCGCCCGAGATCCCACGGAAAGCCAAGTCGCACTGACGACGCAGAACATCATCCGTGACTCCGGCCTCGCGCTCCTCCAACACTTCGCCCACGCAGACGATCGGCGTAAGCCCGGCCTCGAGTGCGGCTTCCAGTTTCTTGTTGACGGTGGTGTCCGTCTCGCCGAAGTATTGGCGGCGCTCGGAGTGCCCAATGATGACGTGCGAGCACCCGGCGGCAACCAACTGGTTGGCAGAGAGCTCTCCGGTGAAGGCGCCTTCCTTTTCCCAGTGCATGTTCTGCGCGCCCACCCCGATCCCTGAATCCTTGACGTCCGCGACGACCGCGGCGATGCAGACCGCTGGCGCGCACAGGGCGACCTCGTCGCGATTGTATTGGCTGACCAGGGGCAGGAAAGCACGGACAAATTCTTGCGCCTGCGCAGGCGTCTTGTACATCTTCCAATTCGCGGCGAGGAGTTTTTTGCGGGCCATAGGTTACTTTTCCGAGAGCGCTTCCACGCCCGGCAACTTCTTCCCTTCGAGAAATTCCAATGAGGCGCCGCCACCAGTGGAGATGTGCGTGATCTTATCGGCCACGCCCGCTTCGTTCACCGCCGAAACCGAATCTCCGCCGCCGACTATCGAGGTTGCCCCAGAATTCGCGGCAACGGCTTGCGCAATGGCCAATGTCCCCTGGGCGAAAGGCGCCATCTCAAAGACGCCCATGGGGCCATTCCATACGATGGTCTTTGCATTACGGATCTCGTCGACGAATGCCGCCCGGGTCTTGGGTCCGATATCGAGGCCCATCTGATCGTTGGGAATCGCATCATTGGCCACGATCGTGGTGGCCGCCGATGGTTCCATTTGGGCAGCGACGACATGGTCCACCGGCAGCATGAGTCGGACGTTTTTAGCTTTGGCTTCGTTCAACAACTCACCGGCTAGAGTTGTCTTGTCATCCTCGACCAGCGACTTCCCGACGAGCACGCCTTGCGATTTCAAAAAGGTGTAGGCCATCGCCCCACCGATCAGCAACGCGTCCACCTTGCTGAGGAGGTTCCGGATGACGTCAATCTTGTCTGAGACTTTCGCACCGCCGATGATGGCCACGAACGGCCGCGCCGGATTCTCCAGTGCCTTACCCAAATACTTAAGCTCTTTTTCCATAAGCAGGCCGGCGGCGGCCTGTTTTATAAATCGCGTGATGCCTTCCGTGGAGGCATGAGCACGGTGGGCACTGCCAAACGCGTCATTCACATAGATGTCGGCGAGCGCTGCCAGCTTCTTGGCGAAATCAGGATCGTTCTTTTCTTCCTCAGGGTGGAAGCGCAGGTTCTCGAGTAGCAAGGTTTGGCCGGCCTCTAGCTTGTTAGCCATCTCCTCTGCCTGGACGCCGATGCAGTCAGTCGCGAATCCCACGTTGCAATCAAGCCCGAGCTCTTTGTCGAGCAGTATGCGCAGTCGCTCGCCGGCGGGCTTCAGACTCATCTTGGGATTTACTTTGCCTTTGGGACGGCCGAGATGAGAGGCCAAGATGAGGCGTGCGCCTTTTTTCAAGGCATATTCGATCGTAGGCAGCGTTTCGCGAATTCGGGTGTCATCGGTGACCCGTCCGTCGTCATCGAGCGGGACGTTGAAATCCACCCGCATGAAGACACGCTTGCCTTGCAACGAAAGATCTTTGATCGAAAGCTTGGCCATGGCTGGATTAAATACCCTTCTGGGCCATGAAGTTGATGAGGTCGCGCACGCGGCAGGAATATCCCCACTCGTTGTCGTACCAAGCGATGACCTTCACACAGTTGCCCGCCACCACTAGCGTCATTTTGGCGTCGACGATGGAAGATCGCGAATCACCGCGGAAGTCCATGGAGACGAGTTCATTCTCTTCGTACCCCAGGTAGCCCTTCAGCGAGCCGGATTCGGTAGCTTGTTTTAAAGCGCCATTCACTTCGTCAACTGTGGTCTTGTTTTCGCAGAACGCAACCAGATCGACGACCGAAACGTTAGGCGTAGGCACGCGCATGGAGAAGCCATCAATCTTGCCGCCGAGTTCAGGGATGACAAGCTTAAGCGCCTTGGCTGCGCCCGTAGTAGTGGGAATCATAGAAAGCGCAGCGGCGCGGGCGCGTCGCAAGTCTTTGTGAGGGAAATCCAGGATCACCTGGTCATTGGTATACGAATGGATGGTGGTCATGGTGCCGCATTGGATCTTAAAACTGTCGTTGATCACCTTGGCGATGGGCGCCAGGCAATTGGTAGTGCACGAAGCATTGGAAACAATGTGATGTTTAGAGGGATCATATTTATCCTCATTGACTCCCAGCACCAAGGTCACGTCTTCGTTCTTCGCCGGCGCGGAGATGATCACCTTCTTCACCGAGCCGCGCAGATGTTTTTTCGCATCATTGGCGTCAGTGAATTTACCGGTGGATTCGATCACGACCTGCGCACCGAAGGAATTCCAGTCGATCGCAGCGGGGTCTTTTTCCTTGAAAACATGGATCTTTCTGCCATCAACCTCGATCGAGTCCGCACCGGCGGCGATCTTGTTGTCCAGGTTGCCGAGGATGGAGTCGTACTTCAGCAGGTGGGCCAGTGTCTTTGGATCCGTGAGGTCGTTCACCGCAACGAACTCCAGGTTCGGGTCCTTCAGGGCGGTACGCAGCACATTGCGGCCGATCCGGCCAAATCCATTGATCCCTACTTTGATCGCCATCTCTTCACCCTCCGCGAAATTACGTCCGATATTCGGTGCGCGGCTGTATCTATCGCTCCAGAACTCGGTAAAGAACCCTGAATGCTAACACAATGAAAGGGGCCTCCGCGAAAGGGAGCCAGCGCGGGGGAATCACATAACTCACGGCGGAATATAGCGGAGTCATTGCTCATTTTCGCTGCAATGTGTTACAAGTCAATCATGCGCAAATGGATGCGCGAGCGCATGCGGCGCAGAAAAAAACCTTCAGAAAACCTCTCGGAATCCACCGGCAAGATCGGTCAGGCCATCGACCCGTCGAAGCCGGCGCCCCTTATGCCCTCATATGAGGCCAGGCCCGGCACCTCTCCTCTCGGCCAAGAGCCCGATGAGGAAGAGGATGAAGCCGCCGAGGCTTTCGGTAATGAAGGCGAAGGCAAGATCGAAGTCGAGACCCAGCCCGAGTCGCCCAGCGCTCCTCCAGGAGTGGCGGATGCCGCTACCCGCAAGCCAACCGCTAAACGGGAACCTCGCGGCGTCGTCGTATTGACCATCGGTCTACCGGGCTCCGGCAAGACTACCTGGTACAAACGCCGCGGCGTGACTCCGCTCTCCAGTGACATGCTGCGCAGCATCCTGTTTGACAGCATCACCGAGCAGCGCTATCAGGGTTTGGTCTTTTCTACCTTGCGATCGTTGCTGCGAGCACGCCTTATCGCCAAGATGCCGTGGAATTATGTGGATGCGACCAATCTTTCGCCGCATGAACGCCGCCAATGGATCAAGATGGCGCGCGGCTTCGGCTATGAAGTCCATGCGGTTTTCTTTGATGTGCCATTGGAAGTATGCATGGATCGAAATCGCAAGCGTGAACGCCAAGTCCAGGAAGATGTAATGAAGCAGATGGCTGCGCGACTGCGGCCGCCGACTTTCAAAGAAGGCTTTTCCAAGATTATCCTGGTGCGGGTGAAGAAGAGCGGGGAAGAAGCCGCCGACGCCTCAAGCGTTTGACCGTTCTTGGAACCGCCCTTTACAATCGATAGAGCCTGAACGCCTGTTCAGCCTTGTTTTCCGGCCTCATTGCCCCCTCGTTCAATGGTAGGACATCTGCCTCTGGAGCAGAGTATCGGGGTTCGAATCCCTGGGGGGCAACCAAACTGTTATTACTTCGTCAAGTGAGCTACGATTACGCGTCCAGTGAGTCCTCGGAATAGAGGCCGAAATGACCCGCATTGTATTCCTCACGATCTGCGTTATTGCATTCGTTCATTCAGCGTTATGCCAAGATAAGGCTCAGCCCATCACGCCTGAGTTGACCATCAAGGCCTTTACGAAACTTGTGCAAGTCCCGGCGGTCGTCACCGACAAGTCTGGAAGGCCGGTCCACGGGCTCACAAAAGAGGATTTTGTTCTTTTGGAAGATGGGAAGTCGGTGACGATAGCCACCTTTCAAGCAGCGACGCCCCCAGATGCATCTTTGCCGCGTCCGCAACTTCCCCCGGGTCAGTTCACCAACGTCTCTGTCGGCAAACCGATGGAGCGCCCCATCATCATTCTGGTGATTGATGCCACAAATTCAGATTTCTTCAGTCAAGCACAAGCACGGCGGCACTTGGTCAGGTTCTTGAGCGAAAAGATCGAGCCGGGCACGTTGATGTCGTTAATGGTCAGCACTCGGTACGGGTTCAAGGTGGTACATGAATATACGACCAATCCCGCAATTCTGACTCAAGCCTTGAAGCAGGTGGTCGCTATCTCCGCGTCCGCAGGGAACCCGAACCAGTCGCCGTCATCAGTGGCTCCAATTTCCCCGAACCAGGAGGTCTCGGCCGAGGCGGAGGCCATACTCGCATTCACGAATGCAGAGGGCGAGTTCAAGGGCCTCGAACGGGGAGTTCACACGGATATCGTCCTTCAAGGCCTGCGGACAATCGCCCAACGCTTTGCGGGGGTCCCGGGACGCAAGGCTCTCATTTGGGCAGGCGCAAACTTTCCATCCTTTCGCGATGACCCGACGTCCATAAATTCGTCAGATTTTAAAGGTCGTTTTCTCCAGACGTTCGATCAACTCACGGAAGCCAACATTGCGGTTTATCCGATCGATGCCGGAGGATTGATCGGCTATGGTGGTCCGTCATCAGTCTCGACTGCTCAGGCGATGAACCCCGGTGGCAACCGAAGGTCCCTCGGCTCCAGCCAGGTGCTAGGAGGTAATGGTGACACGGAGCTCGGTCTAGCCGGGATCCCGAAGCCCATTGATAGCATGAAGGTCATTGCGGAACTGACGGGCGGTATACCGTACTATGGCAGTAACGACCTCAGCGGTGCTATGCGCAAAGCATTTGCCGATTCAACGGATTATTACATGTTGGGGTATTACCTGAAGGGCGGCGCTGATTCAAAGCTGGGCAGGAGAAAGCTCAGAGTTCAGGTTAGGGCTCCAGGGCTGAAGGTTCGTAGCCGGGAGCGCGTGTACGTGACCCCCCAGTCATTGTCGGCGAGAAATGAGATTCAGACCGCATTGCGGACGCCGATGGAGTTTACAAACTTGCCGATGGTCGTGAAGTTCGACGCCGAGTCAGCGCCAAGGTCTGAACAACCTTTTGAGATTGCCGTGCCCGCACAAGACATTGCTCTGTCCGAGGAGGACGATAGTCTTAGCGTAAGTTTTGTCGTGGTAGCTCGTAATGCCGAAGGCAGGATGATAGAGCATATTGACGAGACCATGTCGGGGAAGGTCACGATGATCGAGGAGTTCCGCAAAGGCCCATTCTTATACGGGAAAAGACTCCGTCCGCTTTCGGGCGCAACCACCATCCATTTCGTTGTCCGCGACAACATCAGCGGCAAGATGGGTAGTGTGATCGTGGAGCTCGCGAATGCTAAATAATGACGGAGTCGCATCCAGTATCGGAAGTTCGAATCTATGGCAGGCAACGAGATCATGACGATGAGTACCCTGGAATCTTCATGCACGTCCGGACAGCGTCTGCTGGACATTACTCATCCCATTGGATGTGCCCAAGTCCGTCTCCATCAAGCCTGAAATCAGCGGTCAGGATTTTGCTCGCCTGAATCTGCCGTTACGGCCACCGTACCCTCCCATGGAAGCGAAGTCGGTCGCCGCGATACCGACCGACGCCGAATGGCTATATGAGCCAAAGTGGGACGGCTTCCGCTGCCTCGCATTTCGCGACCAGAAGACGGTGGAATTGCAGTCGAAGAGCGGGCAGCCGCTCACCCGATATTTCCCCGAGTTGGTCACTGAATTGCTTCGCGTGGAAGCCGACCAATTCGTTCTTGATGGAGAGATCGTTATTGAGGCCAAGGGAAAACTGGACTTCAACGCCCTTCTCCAGCGCGTTCACCCGGCTGCGTCGAGGGTCCAGCGTCTAAGTAAAGCCACGCCTGCCATGCTCCTGTGCTTCGATCTCCTTATCGACGCGAAAGGCAAGTCGCTGGTAAAACAGTCCCTCAGCACCCGAAGAAGCGCGTTAGAGGAGTTTTTTCACAGTGAAGTCCCAACTTCATTGAAGCGTTCAGTCTGCTTATCACCCGCGTCCAACGATCCGCAGCAGGCATTAAGCTGGATCACGGAGCTCGCTGACTATGGGTGTGACGGCATTATCGCCAAGCGCAAGGACGAGCCCTACCATTCTGGTAATCGCGAAGCGATGGTCAAGGTCAAACGCATTCGGACTGCCGACTGCGTGATCGGCGGCTTTCGCTATGCGCAAAAGAAGGAGAAGGGCATCGGCTCAATCCTGCTCGGTCTCTACGACGACTTTGGCGACCTGAACCATGTTGGGTATTCATCGAGCTTTGCGGCGACCGATAAAGATGATCTCCTAAAGAAGCTTCTGAGCGTTGCCGGCCCGCCGGGGTTTACCGGAAAAGCCCCAGGTGGCCCCAGCCGCTGGACCCGTTCGCAAGAACGCTCATCCGAATGGGAGCCGGTGAAACCGATGCTCGTCTGCGAAGTGCAGTACGACCACTTTAGCGGCGGGCGCTTTCGCCATGGGACCAAATTTCTGCGATGGCGTCCGGACAAGCCCCCGAAGAGTTGTACGTACGCCCAGCTCCAGGCGCCCGTCGCCGCAGACAACAAGAAACGGAAGGCGTCGTAGCTTTATATTTTGCGCTGACACCAGGCGCGAAGCCGTGGCACACTTGACGCCATGTCACGTTCAATCCTGCGCGTCCTGATCTGGATAGTCATCTCCCTCACCGGGACTTTTGCTATCGCCACCATCGCGTTGCGCCGCGGCGAATCCATTAACGCCATGTGGCTGGTCGTGGCTGCCGCTTGCAGCTATGCACTTGGGTATCGCTTTTACAGCAAGTTCGTCGCGGCCAAAGTCCTGACTCTCGATGCCATGCGGGCCACGCCCGCAGAACGCCTGGAGAACGGCCGTGATTTTGTCCGGTCGAATAAATGGGTGGTTTTCGGTCATCATTTCGCCGCCATCGCCGGACCCGGACCTTTGGTGGGCCCAGTCCTAGCGGCGCAATTTGGCTATCTTCCGGGAACTCTTTGGATATTGGCTGGTGCAGTCTTCGGAGGCTGCGTGCAGGATTTTGTGATCCTGCTTTTTTCCGTTCGGCGTGACGGCAAATCGCTGACCGAGATGGCACGGGACGAGATTGGGCGCATTGGCGGCACCATCGCCTTCCTGGCCGTATTAAGCATCATTGTGATTTTGCTGGGCGTAGCCGCCCTCATTGTTGTCAATGCGCTTAAATCGAGTCCATGGGGAACCTTCACCATCGCAATGACGATTCCGATCGCATTGCTCATGGGCGTCTATCTGCGCTATTTGCGCCCGGGAAAAGTTTTGGAAACGTCGGCCTTGGGCTTCGTGCTGGTGGTGGGCGCGATCCTGGGTGGACAGTGGGTCGCCCACACGCCGTCATGGAGTTCAGTGTTTACGCTGACGGCTCCGGTGCTTGCCGTTCTCATCATCATTTATGGTTTTGCCGCCTCGGCGGTGCCGGTCTGGCTTCTATTGGCGCCGCGCGACTATTT
>DATLCI010000032.1:0-7066 GCA_035526435.1 Terriglobales bacterium | reverse complement strand
CCAAATTTTCCCGCACCTGCTTTTAAGGTAGGGCGGGTCACGGGAAGTAATCGGAACAGGCCCTCCGCGCCCCCGATGCAGCCTAACGAAAGAAAGGGTGAGCCGAGTGGTAAGCACTGGATCGGTCGAACCCGAGGCGAGGGCGAAGCAGCTTGGCTGCGGACCCCTAAAATAAAAGGAGAGTTACCTTGGCGAATATCACTATGAAAGAGTTGCTCGAAGCCGGCGTCCACTTCGGGCATCAGACCAAACGCTGGAACCCTAAGATGAAGGAATTCATCTTTGGCGAGCGTAATGGCATTTACATCATCGACCTGCAGAAGACGCTCAAGATGTTCAAGGACGCGAGCAAGTTTGTGCAGGATTCCGCCAGCGAAGGCAAGTCCGTACTGTTCGTTGGCACCAAGCGCCAGGCGCAAGACGCCATTGCTGAAGAAGCCACCCGCTGCGGCATGTTCTACATCAACCAGCGCTGGCTGGGCGGCCTGCTCACCAACTGGGTCACGGTCCAGAAGTCGGTCAAGCGGCTGAAAGAGCTCGACGACATGGCTACCGACGGCCGTTACGACTTGCTCCCTAAGAAAGAAGTCATCAAGCTGGAGCGCGAGCGCAAGCATCTCCAGGCTAACCTGGCCGGCATCAAAAACATGAACCGCTTGCCGGACGTGGTCTTTGTCATCGACTCCAACAAGGAAGCCATCGCGGTGAAAGAAGCCCGCAAGCTCGGCATTCCGGTGGTTGCGGTCGTCGACACTAATTGCGATCCCACTGAAGTTGACTACGTGATCCCCGGCAACGATGACGCTTTGCGCGCCATCCGCCTCTTCGCCTCTAAGATCTCTGACTCCATCGTGGAAGGCGTGACCGCCTCTACCGACAAGGAAGCTGCTGCCGCCGGTGTGACTGCCGCGGAAGGCACGGAGAGCCAGGAAGCCTCGCCGGACGCGGAAGCCGAAGACCTCAACATCAATATGGCGGAGGTCGTTGAAGGCGTGCGTAAAGCGCCAGTGGCATCCGCACTGGTGGCTGACCAGGAAGTCGAGGCGGAAGCGGCGAAAGCCGAGTAACCAGTTTCTCGTTTCTAGTTCCTTGTTTCTGGAGCGACCCGCGCCCGGCGCGGGTCGTTTCGTGAATGCAAGGCGTCGCATGATGGCCACGTTGCACCGAGCCGCTGCACCGAAACCGCGGGAAGCATCATCTAATAAGTACCGCAAACAATTCATAGGCTGAATGCTGAGCGCTGAATGCTGAGCCCGGGCCTATAGGCTAACGACTAAAGGCTGAATAAAATGAGTACAACCATGGCGAACATCTCCGCAGCACAAGTGAAAGAACTTCGCGACAAGACCGGCGCCCCCATGATGGACTGCAAGAATGCCCTCACGGAAGCCAAAGGCGACCTCGAGGCCGCTATCGTCCATCTGCGCAAGCGCGGCATTGCCAGCGCGGCCAAGAAGGCGACGCGCGTAACCTCCGAGGGCTCCGTCTCCAGCTACATTCATGCGGGTGGCAAGATCGGTGTGCTGCTGGAAGTCAATTGCGAGAGCGATTTCGTGGCCCGCACCGATGACTTCAAGGAACTGACGCATGACATCTCCATGCACATTGCCGCCAGTGACCCCAAGTTCGTCCGCCGTGAGGATGTGACCGCCGCCGACTTTGACCGCGAGAAAGACATCTACCGCGCCCAGGCTGCCGCCAGCGGCAAGCCCGCCAATGTCGTGGAGAAGATCGTGGAAGGCAAGATGGAAAAGTTCTATGAAGAGATGTGCTTACTCGACCAGCCCTTCATCAAGGACCAGACCATCTCCATCGCCCAATTGATCGCGACCAAGGTGGGCAAGCTGGGCGAGAACATCACCGTCCGCCGCTTCGCCCGCTTCAAGGTAGGCGACATGGGCGAGACCATCGCCATCACCAAGCCCACGGCCGCTGAAAGAGCAGCCGAGGGAGAAGCGAAATAATCCGGTGCCGGAGCCAAGTGCTCCGGCATTTTTTTTGCGTTCTAGTCTGAATTCAAGAAAGACACTCATGGCTACTCTTAAATATCAACGCATCCTGCTCAAGCTCTCGGGCGAGGCCCTGGCCGCCCAGCAGGGCTTCGGGGTTGACCCCATCCGTGTGCATGAGATCGCCGAAGAGATCAAAGACGTGCACTCCCTGGGCGTTGAGATCGCGATCGTCTGTGGCGGCGGCAACTTCTTCCGCGGCGTGGCCGTGCAGGCCAAGGACATGGACCGCGTCTCCGCCGACCACATGGGCATGCTGGCCACCGTGATCAACGCCCTCGCCTTGCAGGACGCGCTCGAAAAGGCCGACGTCCGCACCCGGGTGATGTCCGCCATTGAGATGAACCAGGTCGCTGAGCCGTTTATCCGGCGCCGTGCGTTGCGCCACTTGGAAAAGGGCCGCGTGGTCATCTTCGCCGGCGGCACCGGCAATCCGTATTTCTCCACCGACACCGCTGCTTCTCTCCGCGCGATGGAGATCAAGGCGCAGGCCATCCTCAAAGCCACAAAAGTTGACGGCATTTACGACGCGGACCCCTTCCTCCACAAAGACGCCAAGAAGTTCGAGGACATCTCTTACTTTGACGTCATCCAGAAGGGCCTCAAGGTAATGGACACCACGTCCATCTCCCTCTCCAAGGACAACAAGCTGCCCATCATCGTCTTCAAGCTCAGCGAGCATGGGAACATTAAGCGGGTAGTGCAGGGCGAGAATGTGGGAACACTGGTGCACGCTTAGGTTTCCGCCCGCACCACTTATCTCCTCCAGGCTGCATCCCATTTCCTGAACGCTTCAGGAGAAATAGCCTCATGGCCCGTGACATCAGCCGCTTCCGCATCCCGCATCGCAATCGCCCCGACTACGATGAGTACGTCGAGAACGACTATCTCCCGCCCGAGGTGGTTTCCTACCTCGAAATGAGCCGCCGTCGTCCGTATCTCATGCGCGGCCTGCTGGCGGGGGCGTTGATCGGATTGGCCGGAGTGTGGATCATTTTGGAAAGCCGTCGCCGGCGCAGCACCCAAAGCTCGCGCTTGACGACCGCCTTCGCTCCGGCGGTATAGCGCCTCCACGTCCCGTCGATCCCGGGTAAAGAGGTGTGACCGCCGTCACTTTCGCCCACCATTCTGGGGCCTACCCTTTTACTTAAGGAGCCTCATATGCCTGCCTCATTTCCCAAGTTAGTGCATTGGAGCGCCCGACTAGTAGCCTTGCTGGTCGCGTCCTTCTCCATCTTTCTGTTTGTCGCCGAGATATTGGCGCCTCATTCCCGTGCTCCAGTCGGGTTCACAGAGTGGGGGAAGATCGCATTGCTGGTGGGCTCCATCCTGGGCATGCTGGCCGCGTGGAAGTGGGAGTTGCCGGGGTCGGCTTTTTCCTTGACCGCCCTATTCATGTGGGCGCTCTCAGTGCAGATGAATGTCCGGCCGGACATCATGCTGCTGTTGGCCGCGCCCAGCCTGCTCTTCCTGAGTGATTGGGCGCTTCACTACGGCATGCGCCACGAGCGTAACCCGTAATCGGCTGGTCATACTGGCTGGGCGGTGGCGGCTGCGTTTATAATCAGCGATTCAAATACGCAGACAGGAAGATCCCGTCATGGCCCCTCCGGTAATGGCAACCCTCCCCGCCCTCAAAGAGACCTACGTTCAGCTCAAGACCCGCATGGACAAGGCGGTCGCCGACTTCAGCAATAACCTCGCCTCCACCCGTACGGGCCGCGCCTCCGTGCATATGCTCGACGGCGTAAAGGTCGAAGCTTACGGCAGCGAGATGGCGCTCAACCAGGTGGCGCAAGTCCACGCGGCGGACGCCCAGATGATCACGGTGCAGCCTTTCGATCCCAGTACCATCGCGTCGATCGAAAAGGCGCTGCGCAGCCCGGAGTTCGGATTCAATCCCCAGAATGACGGCAAGATCATCCGCGTTCCCATCCCCCCGCTGACCGAGGAACGCCGCAAAGAAATGGTAAAGCACCTGCACAAGGTGCTCGAAGACCATCGCACCGCGGTACGCAACATCCGCCGCGACGGCAACGACGCCATTAAGAAGGCGCTCAAAGACAAGAAGGTCAGTGAGGACGAAGAGAAAAAAGCCCTCGACGAGATCCAGAAACTCACTGACGAAGAGATCAAGAAGATGGAAGAAATGTGTAAGAACAAGGAAAAAGAAGTGATGCAAGTGTGATTCCTGTGTCCACAGAGGGTGAGCGCGAGCGAGAGCCCTGGCCGCGCGAGCCCAGCGCGAGGGTGAAGCAGCTTGCTGCGGAGCCCTTAGAAAAACGGCATGTGTAAGAACAAGGAAAAAGAAGTGATGCAAGTGTGATACACACTTGAACGCTCTGCCAGCGGCGCACCCTGGGGTGCGCTTTTTTTCTATCGGCGAAGGACGATCGACCCCGTCATCTTCGCGCCGCTTGGGCTCTGCCGTTCGATAGGGCCGTTCTCACCCATGGGAGTAACTGTCATTGAGTCGCCCTCGAGCTTGACCAGCAGGAAATGCGCCTCCGCCGCCCACTCCAGCGTCTTCGCATCCACAAAATCGCTGGGCGTTCCTAGACGGATCTTGCCACCTGCGCCGGAGATAAAGTAATCGATCCCGCCGGTTACCTCCGGTCCCAACTTCCCTTCGCGCGAGTGTTGAAAATTATGTTCGTGCCCGCTGAAGACTACGCGCACCCCGCCGCGCTCGAATAACGGCAACAGGTTCGCCACCATGGACCGGGTGTTGCCATGCTTGGGCCCCGCACAGAACGGCGGATGATGACTGAAGACGATGCGCCATTTCGGCCGGGCCATTTCCGTATCCGCCGACGGAAAGGCTGAGTCAAGAAACGCCTGGTGGTTGGGATGCTCGAAGAAGCGTTTGCCGAACAAAAGCGAGTTGCGCGAGGTATCCACGCAGACGAACTCGGCGTCTGCGCCCCAGCGGAACTTGTAGAACAATCCCGGATCAAGCGATGCCCGGCCCGCGGTCTCATCGCCCTTGAAGCGCTCCTGCAAAAAAAAGTTGTCGAACAGTTGCAGGCGGTCGTCGTTGATCTCCGTCTCCCCCGCGTCATGGTTGCCTACCGCCGGATACACCGGCACCCGATTCAGGATGTACCGGTAGGGCTGGTAATAAGTAAAGAACCAGTCATCGTCTTCATCGCCGGTCTCGCCCAGCGGAATGTCCCCGAGGTTTACCGCTGCATAGATATTGTCACCGGTAGTGATCAGCAGCCGGACATCATGCTCGGCCACCGCCCGCTCCAGCACCATCGCAATCTCTCTTTGTCGGCGAGTTCCGGATGAAGGCTTGCGAATACCCACGCCGAAATCGCCGATCACCGCGAACGTGAAGGAGACGGATGCCTCCGGCAGCGGCTGCGTGCGAAAACGATTGTCGTATTGCTTGCCCGACCGGTAAAGGCCTTGCACACCGCCAGCGACGCTCCAGTCGCGTCTTTCACCTTGCGCCCAGTCTTCGCCATTCACCAGCACGCGATACTTGTATTCGGTGTCGGCCGCGAGTCCCGTGACCCAGGCATGATTGGTATTGATAGTCTCGGCAAAGCTGACGAGCGCGCCTGAACCATCAAAAACTTCTACCCGCGCTTTTCCATACGGCTCAGAGCGCGCGCCGATGGTCTCGCGCCGTGGCGGATGCACATGGTCGAGGTCACTGTCATCCACGAGCTTCCACTCGTCGCCGCCGGCACGGGTTCGCACGCGAAAATAAAAGCCGCCCCAGGCGATCAGGGCCGCTTTATGTGTGACCGCAGCCAGATAAAGATAAGGTTCAGCGTGGAACTCAGGCATGGGACGCTAAGTTTACGGGAGAACTCCTGCGCGGAGCAAAAGGAGCGCCAGAAAAAAGGAGGCGCGCCGGGCGCCTCCTTGGATCTGACTGCCTTGCCTTACATCAACTTCTCCAGGCTGATGTAGATCTTGTAGGCCGAGGCATGCGAGGTCGCGTCGAAGGTGATTGCGCTAGCGCCAGACTGCACGATGACGGAACCTGAGTTGAACTGGCCCGCAGCCTGGCCGCTGAATGTGGCACAGGCTGACGTCTGGGCGGTTCCGGAGTCATCAGTCCAGTGGATACTCACGGCTCCGAAGGGACCGGTTGCGGTGCTCGTGTTCACCACGTAGCACGTCGCGCGATATAGCCCGGCCGAGGCCGGAGTAGTGAGCGTCGTCGTGGAGATCGCGGTGAGTGCCGGCTGGGCCTGAGTGAAGGTCGCCGGGACTGACGCCACGTTCGTCAGCGACGAACCGTTGCCGCTGATCGTTCCCGTGGCCAGGATGTTACCCACCACGTGGAGTTTGGCGGAAGGCGTCGAGGTCCCGATACCTACATCTGCATTGTTACCCAGGATCAGCGCATTGCTTTGCGTGACTACGGCATTGGCGCCGATCGCCGTCGCGTTCGTGAACTGCGTGGACGAACCAAAGCCGGTGTTGTAGCCCAGGAAAGTATTGAAGTTGCCGGTCGTGTCCGCATTGGCTGGGGTGAGGGTGTATCCCGCGTTACGTCCGATCGCTGTATTGTCTCTGCCCGTGGTGACGCCGCGCAGCGCATTGGTGCCGATGCCCGTGTTTTCAAAGCCGGAAGTGTTCCCGAACAAAGCGTTCACCCCCAAGCCTACGTTCTCAAAACCGTCAATATTGCTCTGCAAGGAGCTCTTGCCGATCGCCGTATTCTGCGAGCCGGTCGTGGTCACCAGCATGGCGCTCCAGCCCACCGCGGTGTTGTCCGTAGTGGTGGTGACATTCAGCAATGCATCATTGCCGACGGCCGTATTGAACGAACCGCTGGTCAGCGTCTGCAGCGCGCGACGCCCGACCGCGGTATTGGAGGCCCCGCTGGTCAGCGCCGTCAGCGCCGTGGGGCCCACCCCCACGTTCTGCGCTCCGGTGAGCGTGAAGTTACCGCTGTTCACTCCGGCAAAGAAGTTGTTCGTGCCGAAGTTATGGATATAACGGCTGGCGCCCGAGGTGATCACACCCGCCGTCGACGCCGTAGTGGTGGCAATGTCCACATTCGCCGAGAAGTTCTGGTTCACGGTGAAGGT
>DATLCI010000026.1:0-8412 GCA_035526435.1 Terriglobales bacterium | reverse complement strand
GGACCAAAGACGACGAAGTCGGCGCCATCGCCTTTCGCGCTGCGAATCTCCTCCAACGAATGGCAGGAGACGCCGATCACTGGCGCAGCGATGCCCGCGTGCCGGAAAACCCTGCGCGCTTCCTTCGGGGAAATATCGCCGGAAGGCAGATGGACGCCGTGCGCACCCACCGCGACTGCCACATCTACGCGGGAGTTGATCAATAGCTTCGCACTGGTGCCGCGCAGTCTTTGGGCAAGGTCGCCAGCCAGCGATTCCAGTTCGCGCCCGCTGAGGTCTTTTTCCCGCAACTGGATGTAGTCGACGCCCGCGTCGGCGGCAGAGGCCGCGCGCTGCAGGAGTTGCTCGCGGCGGGAGGCTTCATCGTCCGAAAACTGTGAGCGGTCCGTGATGTAGTAGAGGAGCAACCCCGCCAATGTAGCCTGCGGAGGATTGCCGAGGCAACACCGCAGCCGCGGAATGGCTCTTTCTAACGATGAGCCTGCTCGACCAGATCGTGGTGCTTCTCATCCTGGCCATCCCCACGGCGTGCATCGCGTGGACGGTCACGCATGAGGAGGTCTTTCGCGAGCCGCGCGAATACTGCCAGCGCCGCAGCGACCGTGCCCGGGGCCTGTTGGAACGCAAGTTCTTCTACTTGTTCACCTGCGAATATTGCTTCAGCCATTATGTCGCGCTGTTCTTCGTGATCGTCTGCGGATTCACCATGATCTTCCGCGACCTCCGCGGATACCTCATTGCCTGGTTTTCACTGGTCTGGATAGCCAACCTGTATATGAGCGCCTTCGGACGTCTGCGGCTTGATATCAAGCTGGAGCGTGTGGAGATCGCAGAGAAGACGGGGGAAGTGGAGAAGATCAGGGACGGGAAAAAGGTAGCGTAGCGAGGCCAGCTACCCCAACGTTTTTGCTATCTCCGGCCCCTCGCCAGATCCGGCCCGCTTAGCTTGCGGCGACTCCAGGTGATAGCGTGTGAGATTTTCTTTCAGGAGCTGGAAACCTTCCTCCGGGGTGTCGGCGAAATGAAAGAGGTCGAGGTCTTTGGGTGATATCGCGCCCCAATCCGCCAGCGCCTTGAAATTTACTACGCGATGCCAATACTCGCGGCCATAGATGATCACGATCATCTTCTTCGCCAGTTTCCCGGTCTGCGCCAGCGTGAGTAGCTCGAAGAGTTCGTCCATGGTGCCAAAGCCGCCGGGAAAAACCACCAGTGCTTTTGCCAAATAGGCGAACCAGTATTTGCGCATGAAGAAGTAATGGAATTCCAGGTTCAACGCGGGGGTGATGTAGGGATTCGGCATCTGCTCATAGGGCAAGCGGATGTTGAGTCCAATGGTCTTTCCACCCACTTCCCATGCGCCCAGATTCGCTGCTTCCATGATCCCCGGGCCGCCGCCCGAGGTCACCACAAAGCGGTGGCGCTTCGACGGGATGGTCATAGACCACTCCGTGAGCATGCCCGCGAGCCGGCGCGCATCTTCGTAATAGCGCGCCATCTCGATGGCCGCCTGCGCCCGTTTCATGTTGAGTGAAAGTTCGCCCCGCTCGTCAACGCCGGTGATCGATTCCAGTTCGTCAATGTCCGTTCCTTCAGTCTGGCCCAAGGGCTGCTCTTCCGGCGGAGCAGGTTGCGCGGAGCCGGGCTTCTCCAGCAATTGCAATCTTTCTTGCGCGGACGACATGCTGTTGAAACGCGCCGAGCCGAAGAAGACTACCGTGTCCTGAATGCGTTCTTTGCGGAAGCGCGACAGCGGCTCCCAGTATTCAGCGAGGATGCGCAGGCTGCGTCCTTCAGGGCCGCTGGTGAAGGCCGGGTTCTCGTAAGCGAGCGGCGAGCGGAAGGGCTTGGGGATCGCCAGCGCTTTCTTTTTCTTTTCTCTGATCTCTTTCGTATCTTTTGGACTATCGGCCATGAGGATGGGAAACAAAATCTGTCGATTCGCGATTCAGGGTGTCAAGGATACAGCAAGGACTTTAAAAGCGCTTGGTCCGCTAGCTTACCCACGCCAGTCATTCCTTATAGCGCACAGCGTCGGAGATGCCTATCCAGATGTTGATGAGTCCCAGTCCGCTGATGGCCCCGCGAAAAAATCCATGGTCCACGACCATCTTCACCGTTGGATACCCGAAGAGGAGACTGTTCTGCGTCCATAAAGCGGTCCAGGGGATCACCAGCAGGATCATACCCAGCTCGATAAAGAAGACAACATCGATGCCCAGCTTAAGTCGTTGAATCCAAAGGTCAAATCCCTTTGGCTTGGCGTTACTGTCAGGCGGATTGAGGGCGGGATCAGGCAATTTTGCAGGAGGTGCTGCGGAGTTAAGAGCCAGTCGCGGCATCAACTTTAACATAGCGAGTCGGTCAGTCACGGTATTTGGGATGCGCGCCCAACCGGCGCGGGAATAAAATTCCTCCGCCCCGGTAATTTCTATACGGAGGCGACAACTTCAGAGTGGGCGGGCTGCATCTCACCGGCGGTATTAAACAAACAAAAGCACTTCGT
This sequence comes from Terriglobales bacterium, assembly GCA_035526435.1. Classification (GTDB taxonomy): domain Bacteria; phylum Acidobacteriota; class Terriglobia; order Terriglobales; family Acidobacteriaceae; genus DATLCI01. The sequence goes on along the minus strand of DATLCI010000026.1, from coordinate 5,906 downwards.
CTCCCACCAGCCTTACTTTAGTTGCAAGGTCCGGCACGATGCTGTAATCTGCGTCTCTCTTAGCTGCAATCATTCTTGCAAGCGGGTCGCCAGTTTTCGCATGGGTAGGCCCGCGGAAATGACTAAATGGAACGAGTACCTGCACATTCCGGGACCACGAACCTCATCGACATCCTGGATCGGGTCCTAGACAAAGGTCTGGTGGTGGCCGGCGACATTCGCGTCTCCCTCGCGAACGTTGAGCTGCTGACTATCCGTATCCGTCTGCTGGTTTGTTCGGTAGACAAGGCAGAGCAGATCGGACTGAACTGGTGGAAATACGATCCTAATCTGACCATGCAATCCGGCCCGCCGGTCAACCGCATGGGATTGCCCCCGGGGAGTCGCTTCACCCGGCGCGCGGTAAAACGGACAGTGGTGGAAGCGCCGGTTCCGATCCGCAAGAAGACCATCCGGACGGTCAAGTCCAAGAAGAAAAGCAAGCGTGGTTAACGGTTTTGAAACAACTGTATAAGGAGCCCTCAAATGGCTGTTGAACGTGTATCTGGCGGATCAAGTCTTATTGACGTTCTCGATCGCGTACTAGACAAGGGCATTGTCATCGACGCCTGGGTACGTATCTCGCTCGTCGGTATTGATCTGATCACCGTCGAAGCCCGAGTCGTTGTGGCCTCTATCGACACCTACCTCAAGTATGCGGATGCCGTAGGCTTGACGGGCCTGGTGTCCCGGCCGCAGCTCGAGGGCGGGGAGACAGAGACGGTGGAGATCGTCGAGGAAACCCGTCGCCCGGCGAAGGCTCCGCGGCGCGTGGCTTCACGCAGGTAAAAACATTCACGCCGACCGCTGCACCATGACTATCCATTTTTGTGGTCAAGGCTGCTCGCTTCCTTGCGATGGCGCGCAGCCGCTTGCGGCAGGTCGGCATAGGGAACTTCCGTGGCCTCGGCTGAAATGCGTCTCAAAGCGCTAGAACTGGTGAACGGCGGGACTGGCATCCTTAATCCGGATGGCCGGGTGCCCGCCGCCTTGCGTTTACTGCAAGCCGAGCGGTCGGAAGAGATCTACCCCATCCTGTTGGAAGAGATCGTGCGGATGGGATTTCCGCGGGCGCTGATCCTCTCCACCAACTTTGAGACCGGCGCCATCGCTCCCAGCGCTGCCATCCGTTATCCGGAAAAACAGCTGGCGCGTTTTAATACCTCGCTATTCGCCGCCGATAACCCGTTAGTCGGGCTGATGCATAACCTGAAGCCAGCCGTCATCAGCCGCCCGGAATATTCGCCGCGCCCGCTGTATTGCCATCCGATCATTTTTCGCAATGCGAACGTCTGCTGGGAGGCGGAACGTGAGCGCAAGGTTGATTGCCTGGCGACGGACAACTTCCGCGCCAAGCGCCGCCTGGACCTCGATTCCCAAGTCTGCCGCACGTGCGAGATGCGCGCCTATTCCGCCCTGGTGGTGGTCGAGCTGCAGAAAAAGATGCCGGCCAAGATGATGGGAGAGCTGGGTGGGTTGGTTGAGCTTTCGAATCGATATCTCTCGCGGCTTTACAAGATCGAGCATTACTACAACCGCATGTCAGACATGGAAGTCACCATCTCCCAGATGAACTCGGTAATGATGAGCATGGCTGATCCCGTCATCCTTACAGACACGCATCATCAGGTCATCATGCAGAACCAGGCCGCGGCCCGCTTCTTCAAGCTGCCTGAGGTCACTACTGAAGGTCTGGTCCGCGCGGTGGAATTGAATAACATGCTGTTCTCGGCCGCATTGTCGTCCATGGCCATGGCCCCCGGCGAGACGCATCGTGATCTGACCCTCGTGGACGCCAGCGAAGGCGAGGAGCTTCTGTTCGAGGCCGTGAGTGTTCCTTCGTATTCGCGCGACGGTATCCCTGCCGGCATGGTCACAGTCATGCGGGACGTGACTGACCTGCGGCGTGCTGACCAGGAACTGCAGGCGAACTACGAAAAATTGCGCATCGCCGAGGACATCGTCCGCCAGGACCGCGACCGTTTGAACCTGGTGATCGAGAACGTAGGCGATCCCATCGTGGTGGCGGACAGCGACGCCAAGACGGTCTTGCTTGATCCGCTGGCGCAAGCGCTCTTTGGAGCGCTCGCCGAGGGCAGCGCCGACCCCGTACAGATCAAGAACCAGGCCGTACTGGATGCCTACATCTCCTCGTTCACGTTCTCCTTCGCCAACACCGAAGGCCAGAACCTCAAGCTTAATGACCCGGCCACGCGGCAGGAAGTGGAGTTCGACGCGCGCTCCGGCAAGATCTATGACGAGCGCGGACAAGTGGCCTACACCGTGACCGTGCTGCGCGATTTCTCCGCCATCCGCAAGCTCGAACAACTCAAGGTCGAGCGGCGCATGCTGGAGATTGAAAAGTTTGCGGCTGCCGGACGGCTCGCCGCCACCATCGCTCATGAGGTCAATAACCCCATGGAGGCGATCAAGAATGCGATCTACCTGCTCTCGGGCCGCGTAAACAATGAGGCGGAACCGGTTTACGAGATCTTGAAGTCTGAGACCGAGCGGGTGGCGCGTATCGTCCGCCAGATGCTGGGCTTGTATCGCAATCAGGAATCGGTCAAGCCGGTGAACGTGAACCTGCTGATCGAAGACACGCTGTTGCTGCTGGCGCGCCAGATGCAACGCGCGAACGTCGAGGTAGTCCATGACTTTGGAGACTTGCCGCCCGCGGTCGTTGCCGCCGATCAGTTGCGCCAGGTCTTCTCCAACCTGGTCATTAATGCCAAGGACAGCATGCAGCGCGGCGGCAAGCTCTGGATACGCACCCGGCATATCTCCGCGCGCCATGATCTGCACGGTTGGATCCGCATCTTGATCGCCGATACCGGCAGCGGTATCCCTGAAGATCTGATCGCGACCATCTTTGAGCCGTTCGTCACCACTAAAGGCGAAAAAGGAACGGGCCTTGGCCTGTGGATCGTGAAAGGTATCATCGGGAATCACGGCGGCAAGCTGTCAGTGCGTAGCCGGGTAGGCAAAGGTACGGTCTTTAAGATTGATCTGCCGGTGGTGAGACTATGAAGCCTGGGGCCAAAAAACGCAGTGTGCTCGTCGTTGACGATGAGGCTTCCGTGCTCATGACCTACAAGCTCATCCTGGAACAGCAAGGTTATGACGTGGTGGCGGCCCCCACCAGCAAAGTTGCGATCGAAGCGGTCAACAGCCGTAGCTTTGACCTCGTGCTGTGTGATTTTTCGCTGGAGCAGCAACACTCCGGCTTTGAAGTGATCGAAGTTGCCCGCAAGAAGAATCCTGACGTCCCGTGCGTCCTGCTGACGGGCTATGCCACGCTCGAGACCGCGGACCAGGCCAAGCAGAAGGGCATTGAAGTGTTGTTCAAGCCGATCGATATCGCTGAATTCCTGAATACCACTGCGGTTTTATTGAGGTCTGATAATGAGCCCATTAAAGAAAACGACTAAGCCAGTGGCGAAGGCGAAGAGCAAGAGCAAAGCCGCGGCCAAGTCCACGCCGGAGCCCAAGGCGAAAGCGGCCGCGTCCAGGCACAGCGAAGTCATGATACCTGCCAAGGCTCCCGCATTGGTCGCCGCTCCGTCCCCGGTCTCTAAGCCCGCTCCTGCGCCGCCCGCGGCAACGGTCTCCCGCCCCGCGCAGGAAGGGCGCTATGTGTACGGCATCATTGAGAGCAGCTCGCCGGAATTCTTCGGCAAGAGCGGCATTGGCGGCGCGGGCGAAACGGTTTACACCGTTCATCATGGAGATGTGGCTGCCGTCGTGAGCCGCACCTCCGTATTCATCTTTGATCCGACGCGCGAGAACGCGCTGGCCCACGAGCATGTGATCGAATCCGTCATGAAGACCAACACCATCATCCCAATGAGCTTTGGCACGGTCTTCCGCACGGACGACGACATCAAGGAAGTGCTCAAGAGCATCTATCCGTCGTTGAAGGACGTGCTCAAGCAGATGGCCGGCAAGCTAGAGTTCGGGCTCAAAGTCACTTGGGACCGCGAGAAGGTTATCGAAGAATTAAAGCGCGACCACGAGGAGATCCACCGCTTTCACATGGAACTGACGCGCAAGCATCTGCAATCCACGTACTTTGCCCGCATGCAGCTGGGCCGCATGATCGACAAGGCCCTGGCGGAGCGCGCGGCTGATTACGTCCGCGAGATCTACGACGCGCTGCGCTCCATCTGCGTCGCTTCGCGCGATAACAAACCCATTGGCGACAAGATGATCATGAATGCCGCCTTTTTGCTGCAGCGCGAGCGCGAAGCGGCCTTTGACGCGGCCGTGAATAAGGTGGCGCAGAAATTCAGCGATCGATTGAACTTCAAGTACACCGGCCCGTGGCCGCCGTACAACTTTGTGAATATCCGCCTCAAGCTCGAGCGCGGGACCTCGAACTAGTCATGATCTTCAGCCTGCTCACGCTGCCGCTCGACGGCTTCAAGTTCATCATGAACACCCTGGTGAAGGTGGCGGAAGAGCAGTGGACGGACGACGCTCCGCTCAAACAGCAACTCCTCGAATTGCAGGTATTGCTGGAGAACGGCGACATCACGGAAGACGAATATGTCGAAGCCGAAGGCAAGATCCTGCTGCACCTGCGGGAGATCCAGGAACGCAAGCGCGAGCTCGCCGGTGCTGAGCCGCGCAATGAAGAAGGCCTCTCCGGCACGGTCCAGGAAGGGTCGGGAGCCTCAGTCACCCTGGGCCACCATTCTGAGAACGACCGGTAGGTGAGGCATTTGGTAATTTGGTGATCGGGTGATTTGGTCATTGAAGGTCAAAATCCGGAGGCAGTCGGGACGCTCGCCGCTGTTGCTTTTCAATTTCCCAATTTATCAATTTCTCAATCACTAAATTACTCATCCCTTTTCCCCCATCCCCTACAATGAAGTCATGAACCGCTGCGTAGCCTGTGGCCGCGAATTCTCCGGCCAGGGCGAACTCTGTCCGGAGTGCCAAGCGCAAGGACACATCCGTCCGGCGCCCGCTACCGCCATGGAGACGGCGCGCATGCATGAAGTCACGGTCTTCATCATCGGCGTGAATGTTCTGGTATTCATCCTGATGGTGGCGCTGGGCGCCAGCTTCACCAACCCCAGCCGCGACTACGTGATGTTCTTCGGCGGCAGCCAGGGCTACCGGGTGATGCGCGGACACGAATACTGGCGCCTGCTCACCGCCAACTATGTTCATTGGGGAGCGATCCATCTCACGCTGAACATGTATTGCCTGTGGGGACTCGGACAGCTACTGGAACTCTTTTATTCCCGCCGCGACTACTTTCTGCTTTACAGCTACACCGGCATGGCCGGTGCATTGCTAAGCGTGGCGCTGCATCCGGAGTTCGTGGTCAGCGCGGGGGCGTCCGGCGCGGTCTTTGGCGTGGCCGGCGTGCTGCTGACCACCCTCAAGTTCGGACACCTTCCCCTCCCGGCTCCAGCCCGTTCCGCGCTGTTCAAGAGCATCTTGCAATTTGCCGGCATCAACCTGGTGCTGGGCTTTGCCGTCCTGCGCGTGGACAATGCCGGACACCTCGGCGGCCTGCTTTCCGGGCTGCTGGCGGGGGCATTGTTGGGCAAGCATCTCGACGGCAGCGAAGCCTCCGCCGCCCACCGTACGCGCGCCTGGGTCGGGCTGTGGGTGGGGCTGGCGATCCTGGTGTGGCTGGTGAAAAGCTGGCGGGTGGGGTAGAACGCTTCTCCTAACTCCAGCCTGCGATGCACTGCCCCAGCTAGCTGCGCGTGGCCAAGATGATCTGAAAAGGCGAGTGGGTGGGCACCAGGCGTTCGAAGCGCAGGCCCGCGGTCTTCAGGAGTGCGGTGTACTCCGCCTGGGTGCGTTCGCGGCCGGGCAAGATCGCCAGCATATTCATGTCCATCAAC
>DATLCI010000021.1:0-6647 GCA_035526435.1 Terriglobales bacterium | reverse complement strand
CCTCTTCCCTTCCTCCGTGCCCGGCCAGGCCAAGCCGGATGCTCCGCCGGTCTTCAAGGCGTCGAGCTCGCTAGTCACCGTGAACGTGATCGTGACCGACCGCTTCCAGCAGCCGGTCACCGGACTTACCGCCAAAGACTTCACCGTCTACGAAGACGGCAAGAAGCAAACGTTGCGCGCCTTCGAGCGGCACGTATCTGCACCGCCCGCGGCGTCCGGGGCGCCGCCGCTCGAGCTGCCGGCAAACCAGTTCACCAATTACCGCGAGCGGCCGCGGACCGGCGTGATCAACATCGTGCTGTTCGACATGCTGAACACGCCGTGGGAGGCACAAGCGTACGCGCGCGCGCAACTGCTGGCCTTCCTGAAGACCATCCCGCCGGGCGAGCGGGTGGCGCTGTTCACGCTGGGCACCCGGCTGCGGCAGGTCCGCGGCATAACCGACGACCCCGCGGAGCTGGCGGCGGTCGCGCGAAACATCCGTCCCAGCTTGACCACCGAGACGTTGAGCACCGACCCTCCGGGAACGGAGCCGGGCGCCAACGATGGAGGCTTTAGCGGGCAGGACTCGGCATCGCGCTTTGCCCAGGCCATTGCCGATGAGCAAGGCGCGCGCAACGATTACCGGGTCGGACTGACGGTGGATGCCATCGGCGCGCTGGCACGTGCGGTGGCCGGATATCCTGGGCGCAAGAACCTGATCTGGCTCTCGGCCGGATTTCCGCTGAGCGTGGGCCCGAACGTGGAATTGCCGGACCCGATGCGCAACGTCACCAACTACCAGGCGCAGGTGAACCGCATGGGTATCGCGCTGGCCTCGTCACAGATGGCGGTGTACCCCATCGACGTGCGCGGCTTGGTGACGGCGGGATTTGAGGCCGCGAGCCGCGGTGCGCCCTTCAATCCATCACGGGGCTCCCGGAACTTGAGCTGGTTGTCGGCCAATCACGACATGATGCGCAGCATTGCGCAGACCACCGGCGGCGAGGCCTTCTACAACACCAACGGCGTTGTGGAGGCGATGCAGAAGACCATCCGGCGCAGCGAGAGTTACTACACGCTGGCATACGTGCCGTTGAACCGCGTGTTTAACGGCCGGTTCCGGTCGATCCGCGTAAAGACCAAAGACGAGACGCACTCGCTGCAGTATCGGCGAGGGTACATGGCGCTGCCGGAGAGGCGGCTCGAGGGCCGCGTGCCGCTCGACCTGCTCTTCGATGCGATGCATCCGGGCTTTCCCGATTCCACCATGCTGCTGATGAAGGCGCAGGTGCTACCGACGGATGACGAGCATCCGAAAGTGCGGATCGATTACGCCATTGTGGCGGACCAACTTACCTTCGTGGACATCCCCGGCCGAGGCAGGACGGCGACGGTGGACTTTGCCGCCGCGGCCTTTGACGCCAAAGGTGACCAAGTCGCGATCGAGATGCAGCGGGTGGAAGGGACCCTGCGTCCGGAAGACATGAAGCTGGGATTTGCGGCCCACCAGGAGATCGGATTGCGACCCGGAACTTACACGCTGAAGATCGGCGCGATCGATATCGGCAGCCAGAAGATCGGGACCATCGAGCTACCGCTGGTGGTGCCGGTCACGCGGCATGCGGGCACGCTGATGACAGATCCGGAGAGGAAGAAGAAGTGAGGTTAGCGAGTGTCTTCAGCCAGTCTGCTTGGCGTTGAGGGTCAGGCGGTCGTGGAGGAACTGATACGCGGCCTTTTCGGCGAGTTCGAAGCTGGATTCCTGGCCCCAGGCAAGAACGTCGGCGGAGCCGACCTGCTGCACCACCCAATGAAAACGCATGCCGGGATTTTTGGGATCGGGAACGATGTCCGCGTAATGCTTCCCGACCACCAACCGGGAACTGGTTTTGCTGTCCTTCGCCAAGCGTTTCCTCACATTGCTGGGAAATGAGAACCCAAAGTCTTGCATGGGTCACTGCAGGCCTGGGACTGCGGAAGCAAAGGCGAAACAGTAACTCGAATGTTAGGAAGATATCGCAAAATAATTCTCATTTGCAAGCTGGGGAAGATGACAAAAAAGGTTCGTCTCCCGGGGCCAGCAACGGGTGAACAATCAGTCGTTAATTCACCCGGCGCTGGCCGCAGCGAAGCCGTCGGCATGGTCGATGACTTCCGTGTGCCGGTCGCAGATGGAATGCATGCCGAGAAGATCGCGGCTGGTGTTGAATGCGGCCTTCGGATAGGCGCAATGGAGATGAAAAGCACGGTCAGAAAGCAACTGGTTCCACAGGTCTTCGAGCTGGAACGCGGCCTCTTTTTTACCTTCGTCCCACAGCACCGCGACCATCTCACCGAAGACGGTGAGTCCGCGATTCTGACTACTGGCAGTCAAACGGGAGGTGCTGACGAGTTCGCCCACCGTCTTACGGAAGAGCTGTGGCTGGGGCAAGCCCTTGACCATGAAAAGGTCAAGAGTCTCCCGGGCATCGAGCATGAGGAGACGACCTTCATCACGCGCAGACTGCCAGTTCACCCATTCTTTATCCATTAGATCCATGAGCTGGCGGCGATGAGCTTCGGTGGCGACGATGAGGGTGGCATTGCCACTGGCGAGGGCAGCGATCATGATGGCACCCAGGCGATAAATGAGCTCGCTGTCAGAACCATACATATGGACGGAATGCACTAACGGAGACTGACGACGGTCATTCATAGGACTTCTAGCTTACCCCAACCAATGGTGCCGAATGGCACAAATCCCCGCCTAGTCCGGTAGTACTAAGGTGCGCGGAAATAGGGATCATGCCGATCTCTGATCAAGATCAAGCCACTGGCGGGCATCACCCATAGTACGAAAAGTGGCAATGTGAGCATTGCTGCCCCGAATCCCTTCATACATGCGGGAGATGCCAAACAGGAGGTCGCCGGGGGAGACGAAGGCGCGGCGGGCGCGGCCGGAAAAAGGGTCGACGGCGGAGAGGCCCTGGAGGTCTTCGGTGGAAATACGGAAGTCGGTGACGGCGCTGAGGTCCAGCAGTTCAGAGAAATCCGGTTGGAAGTTGGGGTCCTTCCCCAGACGGAGGGCCATGGTGCGGACCTCGGCTTCGACAACTTCTCCGGAGAATACGGTGTAAACGACTTGCTGCTCGAGATCGATGGAGTAAGTCGCGGGCATCCACAAAATCTAACAGCAAACTCACACAACTCGGTTAACAACAATGGTTCCGTCGAACATAGGGAGAGCCGCGAGGATTCCGCGCAAAGACGAACGGCGCGGAGCTTAGTAGCCCCGCGCCGTTTCACGCGTGCATGCGATCGAACGTCTAGTTGATGTTGGCGACGACCACGAGATGCGTCTTGGCCCAATCGCTAGGCTTGCAGTCGTGGAAGGCGAGATTGATGTTCTTCACCAGGTGCAGCATGTCCTTGGGCTTGACGCCGGCGGGCAGTTGTCCGGTGGAGATGAAAGTATTGACGATGGCGCGAACGGAGGCGATGTCATGCCCGTCGAGACCGTTATTCATGCCGGAGACGACGAGGTGGCCATAATCATCGCCGGAGTCAAACCCACCGAGCATGATGTTGAGGTTTAACGCGGCCGCTTCCACGGCGAGGTCACCCTTGAGATTGAGGTGGTTGGGCCATTCGACGAGGTTGGTGTAGATGCCGTCAAGCTGGCCGGGATCGATGACGTCCTGATCGGTCTCATGGTTGAGGAAAGAGTCGAGCGCGGCGAGGCCGTGCACGTCCCACTTGGCGTGATTGCCGCCGCTGAGGCCGACCATGACAAAGCCGCCGAGAACGTCACCATAGTGCTCCTTGAGCAGAAGATTCAGGTGAGCATTCAAGTGCCACACGACGCCGTTGCCGGTGCAAAGCTTCTTGCCCCCGACGCCGCCTTCGCCTTCACCGCAAGTAGTAAAGGTGAAGTGAATGTCCTCGGCGATGGCAGTGCCACTGAGGTCCTTGATCCCGGTAGTGAGGGTGGCGTTGAAGGTCGTGTTAGCCGCGAAGCCTCCGGTCGGAGTGAAGGTGGCGATGTGAGTGGTGGCGTCGTAGGTGACGCTGCCGGTCACGCCGGCAACAAAGAAGGTGGTGGTGTTGATGGTGGTGGAGTCCATATCTTCGCTGAAGCGAACGCGCAGCGCATCCACGGGGACGCAAAGGCCGGGCAAGAAGACGCCGGGCACGGAGATATTGCCGGTGTCGCGGGTCTCGAAGGCAAACTTAGTCTCAAAGGGCAGGGGAACGCCGGTGGCGCTCTTCACTTCCGTAGAGAGCGTGGCTTTGAATTGGGTGTTGGCCGCAAGCGGAGCGCTGGGGTTGAAGTAAGCGATGCGGTTGACGCGGTCGTAAGACACCGATCCGGTGACGCCGGCGACCTTGAAGGTGTTGGCGTTGATGGTGGAAGAGTCCATGGCGGTGCTGAAGGAGGCGAAGATCTTTTTGTCGCGGGCGAAATCGTAAGGCGGAGTGCTGGCAGTGACCAGCGGAGTGCTGCGGGTTAGAGCGTAAGAGTTCGGGGAAGCAGACTGGACCGAAGTCAAAGTGCTTTCTGACATAGTGGCGCAGCCTGCAGCAAACAACACGAGGGACGATGCGACAAGTCGCATAAGACGAGTGGCCGAATTCATAACCATACTCCAGGGGAAAGTCATGTCGCGATGTGCTGCGACTGGTCATTCGAGTGGTGGCTTATTCGGCGAGATGTCCCTATAAGGTGATGAGACAGAACACGAGACCTGTGGGGTGACGTCGGGAGTAAAATATCGCTGGTGAGATTGCAGCGCATTAATCCGGCAGGACGCAAGATGGTGCCGATCGTTTGCCCGCTGAAGTTCGTTCAGGGCTTCCGCTGCGACCGGTGTCCGTGGGCGCGACTGCTACCCGAGTGTCACGTAACCTGGGCACTCCCGGTATGCGAGACACAATGCCTACTGAACGATTTTCAGCAGCACCGGTGCTCCTGTGCTAGCGAAATGGCGTTTGTCATCCTACAGTGAATAAATATTCAAATTGAGCCAACAGCAGGCCAAAGAAGCTCCATCTTAGTCTGCTGGAAAACATTGTGCCCTCAAAGAAAATCCTCTCTATCTCCTACAACCAAACCCTCTTGCAGACCCGACAGATGTTACTCGAGACCCGAGGCTATGCGGTGACGTCCGCGCTCGGGTATCAGAACTCCTTGCAGCACTGCAAGCGGGAAGGTTGGGACCTGATCATCGTTGGACATTCCATCTCCGACAGGGACAAGCGCGCGCTGGTAGAAGAATTCCGCCGCCATTGTCCGGCACCGGTGCTGGCTTTGCATCGGGTGGATGAACCACGGCTGGGAGGAGCGGACTACACCATCACCCCGGAACATCCGGCGGAATTATTGGAGATGGTGGATGAAATCTTTGCGAGGGCTCCCTCGGTTCTCAAGAATGCCAGTGGGCGAGGATGATGCATCGCGGGCCAAGATCCGCGAGGTTCCGGTTTCCCGAAGTGGCTAAGGCCTGGCGTTTGATTTTCCGGGTGAGCATTTTCCCACCTGCGACAAAAAAAGGTGGGCACCCACGTGCTAAACGACCTTCGAACCGGACTTCTTCGCGGTTGAAACCAAAGAGCTGAGCATGGCGCGGGAGGCCTCTTGCGCTCGCTCGAGCGAACGCTCCTGTCCCCAATAAAGGATCTCAGCATTGTCGAGGCGGCTGATGATGAAGTGCCAGGTGGGGGGATCGAGATCAGGATTGTGGAAGATGTCTGAGGCAAAGCCATGCTGCTCCGTACTGGCGATCGCCTTGGGATGAGCAGCCTGGCGGTTGAACTGCAATAGCTTGCGATCGCCGAAAGGTTTATCCACAATTCCCTCTCATCCAGCGGCAGACGACTGGCCGCTGACATTTTCCATACACTCTTTAGCCGCCTGCTCCGCGGCTTCGGCACTATGCTCCTGGCCCCAACCCAGGATCTCGATGGAGCCTTTGCGCATAATGACGAAATGATAGATCGGAGGGTCGGAGTCAAGGTTCTCAAAAAACTCCGCGACCAATCCATAGGCTTCCAGGGTCTTCTTGCCGGTCACTGCGCTCGCCTCTATGCGGAGATGGAGGACCTTAGCTGTCCTCTTAGTGTTTCATTTTCATGGGCCGAGAAACTTGTTGGCGTGCGGTGTCAGTGTTTGGGGGGAACACTTCGGTTCGATATCTAACATACGATGTGGAAAATTCTGAAAGGGTTGTAACGGCGATGTTATCTGGGGCTTTGAAGGAGTTTTGGTCGCAAAAGCCCACAGTGATGGCCGTACCTTTAACTGCTTTGCATTCAATCACTTTAGTGTTTTCAAGATCTTGAGCCAGCGCTCCCAGCTTTGGACACGCGCTTTCTTGTTGGGCTCCAAGGCATCCGATTGCATGCCGCTGCGCATGAATCCATGGCCAGCGCCTTCATAGGTCACGGGATCGTAGGTCTTGCCCGCGGCTTTCATCGCTTCGGTGGTTTGGGGAACGCTGGCGGTGATGCGCGCGTCGTCTCCGCCGTAAAAACCATAGACCGGGGCCTTGATGTTGGCGATACCGTCAGCGGGAGGAGGACCATAAAAGACGAAAGCGGCGGCAAGTGCAGGTTGATTGGTGGCGTAGCGGAACGATTGTCCGCCACCCCAGCAGAATCCGGCGACGGCGACTTTACCATTGGCGGCG
>DATLCI010000013.1:0-17990 GCA_035526435.1 Terriglobales bacterium | reverse complement strand
ATCGTCCCGACGTTCACGTGCGGCTTGCTGCGGTCAAATTTTTCTTTCGCCATAATGATCGACTTCCTCTACCTGAAAAGTTATGAGTACTGATAAAGCTTGCGGTACTTACCGCGTAATGTCGGCGCCACTTCTTCGATCTGCGATAGATAAAACTCGCGGATCTGGCCCTGGTCAGAGGCGGGCAACTGTTGATATAGACTCTGCGCGCCGCCCTGGGGTGCAACTACCTTGTCGAACACTGACTTTCCGAGCAGGCCTTCAAAATCGCGGATGCGAAGTCCCGTCCCGTCTGCCACCTGCAAAAACTTTTCTACCTGCGCCGGACTCAGAGTCTGCGCCAGCGCGTCCTTCAGCCTGGTGAATGCTTCCACCTTCGCTACCGGAATCTGTGCCTGAATAAACGCCATAAACCAATCCTTAAAATTTCCCGAAAGAACCGGGTGAGCAACTGTGAGCGCCCGTCGTTAAGAACTGAGACCGCGAACACGTTGCGAGGGCAAAGCAGCTTCGCTGCGGAGCCCTCTAAACAATGGAGCGGGAGACGGGAATCGAACCCGCGACCAACAGCTTGGAAGGCTGTGACTCTACCACTGAGTTACTCCCGCCCTAACCTGCCGTCCTGCTCTTCTAAAACCCGACGCTTGTGCTCGACCCAGATCTTGACTGCACATCCGCCCAACACCAGCAAGGTCACTACTCGGAAGCGCGGATCACTTAGCGTTGCCCAACTGACTCCGGCTAATACCGCCAACATCACCAGCGCCGATCCCAACTTGACCATGCTGCTAAAACTTCCTTGCTGCAAACCTGGTGCACAGGGGAGGATTCGAACCTCCGTAGCTCCAAAGAGCGGCAGATTTACAGTCTGCTGCCATTAACCACTCGGCCACCTGTGCGACGACTTCATTTCAAGGACTCCGCAACCCTTCGCTGCTTCGTCCCTCGCGCTCTGCTCGCGCTATGTCGGCGCTCGCTCCGCGCTCACCCAGCCGAGCCTGAAATCCTGGAGCTGATGACCGGGATTGAACCGGTGACCTCTCCCTTACCAAGGGAGTGCTCTACCAACTGAGCTACATCAGCCAATCCTGGAGCTGATGACCGGGACACAAAAGCAAGAACCGGTGACAGCCCATCTCTCTCGTTGCGGCTACGCTTCGCTGCCGCAACCCTTACCAAGGCGGGTAGCTTTACCAACTGAGCTACATCAGCCAATCCTGGAGCCGATGACCGGGACACAAAAGCAAGAACCGGTGACAGCCCTTCTCTCCCGTTGCGACTACGCTTCGCTGCCGCAACCCTTACCAAGGCAGGTAGCTCTACCAACTGAGCTACATCAGCCAATCACAATCATTGCTGACCGCATCAGCCGGCAGCAGAAGAGGCAAGATTTCGGGCAAGCAAACTCCCGCGCAATCGTCATGGCCATACGGAAAGTTCCTCGTAACCACTCGTGGAGGGCATTCCTGCGGAAGGACCGTGCTCTGCGCGTTCGCTTTCCTACAACGCGCTCTGCACGCGCTGAATTGCTTGATCTCTGCTCTTATGTTGCCTGGAGCTGGCGAAGGGATTTGAACCCCCGACCCTCTGATTACAAATCAGATGCTCTACCAACTGAGCTACGCCAGCGAAACTCTTACCCCGTGACACCCTAAGACCTTGACTTCAAAGCACAGATTGGCAGGATCGAATCGGAGACACAGGACAAGAATGAAAGATTAACATAACGGCACTTGACGTGCAAACCACCTGCTGCCCGTGCACGCCAAAAGTTTACTTACTGGTTACTGTTAGGATATCACGCTCAGGAAGGCACTGTCCGCAGGCGGGTGGTATGATTCCGGCGGCGGTTAGGGCCGGGATTCGGCTCAAACCCTCACGAACTCCCTCCTCTATGAGAAGACGCCGAATCTGGCTGGCCGCTGGGGTCATTTTAGTCATCCTGCTGATAGCCGGTGCGGTTTACCTGCGAAAATTAGCCGCCCCGGAAGTGGCCCGGCTGCTGCCCGAGTCAGAAGGCGTGGTCTACGCAAGCTTCTCCGGCTTTCGCCTCGCCTCGAACTTCGGGACATCTCCTGTGGCTATCTCCCGCGAGCCCGAATATGAAACCTTCGTGCGCCAGACGGGCTTCCAGTTCGAACGGGACCTCGACGAAGTCGCGGTGGCCGTTCATCCCGCAGAGGCCACGCAGACCACGTTTGGGCTCGAGATGCAACGGCGCTATTCAGAGATATTCAAGGCGCGCTTCGATTCTTCCAAGCTGAATCACTATCTCCACCAGTTGGCCAGTGGCGTGGAGAAGTACCGGAATTTTGAGATCTTCACCATCCCGCACGATGGCCGCACGGTGCGCGTCTCCATCCTCAGCGTCGACCTGGTAGCCGTATCGAACACCAATGACCCGGCCAATATCAAAGGCATGATCGACCGCCATCAGAAGATCGCGATGCCTTTCGGCGGGCCGCGCCTGCTCAGCGAATATTATCGGCAAGTGCCGCTGGGGAGCAGTGCCTGGGCCATCATCGCGCTGCCTTCCAGTGAAGGACGCGGTATGTCCTTGCCTTTGCCGAATGGGATCGACTTCAAGCTACCCGCGGAGACTGTCACCGTTGCGTCGTTGCGTTACCTTGGCGCTATCCAATTCAAGGCGGAGTCATTCACCGCCAGTGAAGCTGACGCCCAACAACTTACCGATTCGCTCAGCAACTTCCTGCAACTGTTCCGCGCGGTTGAGACTAATGTGCAACCGGGCGGCGGGGACCCCGACGTGAAGACCTTCTTCGACAGCCTGAAAGTCGAACAGAAGGATTCGCGCGCGATCCTGACCGCGGAACTCCCCCCAGGGTTTATCAAGAAGGCGATGACAGATGCTCCGGCAACGGCCGCACCTCCGCCGGAGAAAGCTCCGCCTGCGACGAGCAAATCAAAGGGGAAAAAGAAGAAGTAAGAGTTTAGTCTGCTTTCGCGGAGAACTCTTGCTGCGCCAGAGTGGTGCGCAGATACTTGTAAGGATTCACGGGGGTGTTGTTGATGTGGACTTCGTAATGCACGTGCGGGCCGGTGCTGCGGCCGCTCTGTCCTACGTAGCCGATCACATCGCCGCGCTGGATGCGCTGGCCCGGCGATACGGCGAATCCAGACATGTGTCCAAACAAAGTCGAGATGCCGTTCCCATGGTTCACTATGACCGTGCGTCCATAGCCGCCGCGGAAATCGGCCGATTCCACTACACCGTCAGCCGGAGAGACGATCGCCTGCCCAAAGTTGCCGTGAATATCTACGCCGCGATGGAAGGCGCCTTCTCCGTTGAAGGGGTCATCGCGCTCGCCGAAGGAACTCATGATGCGTCCTTGGATCGGCCACAGCGACGGCGCCGCCGCCAGCCGTACCCAATCGCGCAAGGTCGCATTGCGCGCGCCGAAGCCAACGGCCATGGTCGCGACGCCGGACATGGCGGAAGACTTGAGTCCGTAGAAATGGTCAAGCGACGTGGTAAAACGCTCCTCGCCCATCTCGTTGACGCCCGAGCGCTGAAGCAAGACTGATTCAGACTTCAAGCCGTAAAGCGCAGAGACTTCGCTGGCCAAGCTCCCGAGTGACGCTACCTGGATCTCTTTTTCTTTCGCTACCTGCTCCAAGGTGCTGTAGTTCTTCTTGAGCGCGGCTTGTTCGTTACGCAGCTCGTTGAAGCGCAGTGTCTTCATCAGCATCCGGGTATAGGAACCGGCCATCCCGGTGATGGTGAACATGCCTATGACCGCCCCCGCTACAAAGACGTAGAGGTAATGCAGGGGAATCGGGATCTTCAGCAACTGGCCATCTGAATCCCGGGCCACGAACATGATGTAATAGCGCTTCCGCAAAGAGAGTGCTCCGCCTTAACCGTTTTTCATTACCAAAAATTTGCCTACACAGGTCAGCCCGTCGACGGTCTGTACTGTCCAATCCCACCTTGGGAGTGCGGGAATGGTGTGGGGGTACCCAAACCGTTGCCTGGATCCCGTGCCTACCACTTACTAAGTACGGTTTCCAGAGCCGGGCCTCTTACAGGGCCAGATAAATCATGAGGAACGTTTGGAAACGGTAACAGAGCCGATTTAGGCCTGTCAACCCAAGAAGAGATGCCCAAGTAGTTACGAATGTTGGCGTTACGGTTTAGTAAATGGTACACGGCCAGCCCCAACTTTCGTAATCAGGCCGACCATCGCCAGCAACGGATGGTAGTATTTTTTCGCCTATGCCCCTGCCAGAGAAGGAACTTGTGCGCCGCATCCGCGGGCTAGCGAAGTCGCGCGCCGCCGATCGCTCGGTTCGGGTGAGCATCGGCGACGATACCGCCGTTCTCCGGCCCAAGCCCGGCCACGAAATCCTCGTCACCACCGACTTCAGCCTGGAAGGGACACATTTTCGTGGAGGCTGGCATTCACCGGAGTCCGTGGGGCATCGCTGCCTATGTCGCGGGTTGAGTGACATTGCCGCCATGGGCGGGGAGCCAGTGGCAGCCTTTTTATCTTTAGCGCTTCCCTTCGACCTCCCTCAAAACTGGGTGGATGGCTTCCTCGACGGATTCCTGGCCTTGGCTCGGCGGACGAATACCACCCTGGCCGGGGGCGACATCGCGCAATCTCGGCATGGAATCCTCGCCGACGTCACCGTGGTCGGCAGCCTGCCGCAAAAAGCCGCCATTCGCCGTAATGGCGCTCGACCCGGCGACATTATCTATGTGACCGGCGCGCTCGGCGCCTCCGCCGCAACCCTGCGGAAGATGTATGCGGGAGAAAAACTCGTTGTCAAGCAGCACCTTGCACACTTCTTTCCCGAGCCCCGGTTAGCGGTGGCAAAAACGCTTCAAGAGAAGAAGCTGGCCACCTCCATGATCGACATCAGCGACGGTCTTTCTACCGACCTCGCCCACATTTGCGCAGAAAGTGGCGCGGGCGCCGTGATCAATCAATTGTTATTGCCGGTGGCCAAAGGAGCGAATCTGGAAGACGCCCTCCACGGCGGCGAAGCCTACGAACTACTGTTCACCGCGAAAAAGTCGGCGAAAGTGCCGGTGGAGATAGGCGGCGTGCCCGTAACCGAGATTGGCTGGGTCACGAAAGAGAAAAAAGTCATGATAACCGACTGCGCCAGCAAATCACGCAAGCTCGAAGCCAGGGGTTGGGAACACTTTCACAGCTAGCACTACTCCTTTGCGATCCATCCTTTGATGATCGTGATCACATTTGCCGTAATGAAGGTCGCAAAGCCAGTTGCCATGATGAGACCGTGAGCCTTCATTACCAGCAAGAATCTGCGCGGCTCTCCCGCAGCCAGATTCACCATCTGCGCGCTGAAGACCACGCCCGCGTAATGGAAAATAAAGACGAAAATGGTGGCAATGGCCAGGCGTCCCCGCCTCTCCATGAAGCGGATAAAGATGCAATAGAAGACGTACACCAGCGGCGTGGTCACGTAAACCCAGTAGCCATAGCGGCGCAGCGGCTTTTCCAGCATGCTGAAGACACCGATCCACGGGCCGAAGAAGACTGCTTGGGGCAGCAGCGTTCCCGGACGATACGCTTGCATAGACAAACCGGTGTAGGCCAGAACCAGCCCTACCAGCAATCCACCTAGGATGTATCGCAGCATGCGGAAGGCTACTCGGTGCGCTCGATGGGCACGGGCGTGTTCTTGCGGTCGGGCTTGGCTTCCATGCGCGGACCTGCAGTCGCAGCGCGCTCGTCGAACTTCCCGAAGATCATCTTGCCGGCGGTGGTCTGCAGCACGGACGTCACCGACACATCCACGTTCTTGCCCATCATCTTGCGCGCATTGTCCACTACCACCATGGTGCCATCATCGAGATACGCCACACCCTGGTTGTATTCCTTGCCTTCTTTCAGGATGAACACGCGCATGATCTCGCCCGGCAGCACGATGGGCTTCAGTGAATTAGCCAGCTCATTGATGTTGAGAACTTCCACGCCTTGAAGCTGCGCCACCTTATTCAGGTTGAAATCGTTGGTCATGATCTTCGCCTCGAAGACCTTGGCCAACTCGATCAGCTTCAGGTCCACTTCCCGCACGCTGGGAAAATCATCTTCCACGATCTGAATATTCAAGTTCGCCATCTTTTGCAGGCGCGCCAGGATGTCGAGCCCGCGGCGTCCGCGATTGCGCTTCAGCGAGTCGGCTGAGTCTGCGACCAGTTGCAATTCGCGTAGCACGAATTGAGGGACTACCAGCACCCCGTCCAGAAAACCGGTCTCGGCGATGTCCGCAATACGGCCATCAATGATCACGCTGGTGTCGAGGATCTTCTGGGAACGCTTCCCTTGCTTCTCCGCGCCAAAGATCCCGCCCAGCGCCGAAAGATTCAGCAAGTCACCTTTGCTCGCGCCCACGATCAATCCCACATACGACATCAGCAGCATAACCAGCAGTTGCAGGAATCGCTGGGTGCTGCTGGCGGCCAGGCTTTCGCCCAGCACGTGGGCAAACAGGTAGGCGCCCAGTATGCCGAGGATGCTGCCGATCACCGCGCCAATCAGTTGCTTGAGGCTCACCCGGCGCAGGCGCATCTCGAAGAGGATGATGCCTACACCGATCGCGGTTCCCGCCGCCGCTGATTCCAGTCCGCTCAGCCCGAAAGGCTGCAGGACGAACGCGGCTACGCCGACGAAAAGGATAAAAACGATACGCACGAATAAAAGGTCCATCATATGAGGTCCTTCCCGGACCACTCCCTGTATGCGACGACGAGCAACGCCTGCGCTTTCCTTCTCGCAACGTGCCCACTGCCAAGTAGATAAAAAATAAAAAGGGGCCCGGACGCCGATATGACTGGAGCCGTCTTATTAGATGAATAAGCTCCACCCCTGTTTGCAAGGGACGGTATGAACGCCAAGAAGTATATACCCCCGCTGAGGCATCTCCCGGGGAGGTGCGACCAGGTACTTCCCGACTGCAGCCTCAAAGTAGTTATCGGTAAGGTAAACACTTGGCCTTCATTCTTGTTGACCAGAAGATAACAGCAGGGCATCTTGTTTGTGCGCGAGAAGAACAGATTCGCGCGGTGAGCGCGGAGCGAGCGCCGATGAGCGCGAGCAAAGCGCGAGGGCGAAGCGTAGTGGAGCCCTCGAATAAAAATTTGGCCAAACCCGAACCAGGGAGATGAGCGGCCAATGCTCTCCAAAATTTCGGAGAGCAATAAAAAGCCAGCGTCAAAAAATCTCGGGGGAGAAACGAGACGCTGGCTTTTTTAACTTTCTAGATCCTCAGTCGTGCCACTAGCTCAATCCGCCTTCGCGCTAGTACACTCATCCGCTTATGAAAGCTGTGGTCGTGCCCCGCCGTGGAGGTCCGGACGTACTTGAGTTACGTGAGGTCCCCGAGCCGGCCTTGCGTGACGATAAGAACGAAGTCCTGTTGGAAGTGGAAGCCATCGGCGTGAACTTTGCGGACACTGTACAGACCCAGGGCATGTATCCTTCCGGCCCTCGTCCACCTTATATTCCAGGACTGGAGTTCGCGGGAAAGATCGTGGGTGCCACCGGCGATCAGCGCTATATGGGCTTCACTCATTCGGGCGCTTATGCGCAGCGGCTGTCAGTACGCAAAGATTCGCTGCTTCCCGTGCCGCACGGTTGGACTGCGGCCGAGGCCGCTTCCTTCCCGGTCAACTATTTCACTGTGTATTTTGCTTACTGGATGGCGCAACTGGTAGGCGAGGGCGTTGCCTCACCTTCAGGTAAGCGGGTTCTGATTCAGGCGGCCGCAGGAGGCGTGGGCACGGCGGCGGTCGAGATCGGCAAACTGCTGGGTCTGGAAATGTTCGGTACTTCATCTTCCGACGAAAAACTCCGCAAGGTGAAAGAGCTTGGTCTGCAGCACGGCATCAACTATCGGACGCAGGATTACGAAACCGTCATAGCGGAAGCTACCAAGGGCCGCGGCGTCCATGCGGTGCTGGAGATGCTGGGAGGCGAACACACTGCCAAGGGGACCCGGTGCCTGGGCGACATGGGACACATCATCATCTACGGCCTCGCTACCGGACAATCGCCGCAATTCGACTTCATGGCCATGTTCCAGAAGAACCTTAGCGCTCATGCCCTGTGGCTGACTCCGCTTACCGCTCATCCGGAGCTGATGCGAGCCGCCTGGAAACAATTGTCGCAGTGGGTAGGTGAAGGTAAGCTGCGTCCGGTCGTCGGGACCGAACTTCCGCTGGAACGCGCTGCGGAAGCGCATCGTATGTTGCTGGAGCGTCGTAATTACGGGAAAGTAGTGCTGACAGTTTAAGATGAAGAGCGTTCCCCGTTTGTGCCCTTAAGAATGAAGATCCTCGTCATCAGCGATATCCACGCGAACCTGGAAGCGTTCGAAGCCTGCCTGGCGGCAGCGCCCGCTTACGACCGGGTCTTCAATCTGGGCGACGTGGTTGGCTATGGCGCCAGCCCCAATGAGGTTGTGAATAAAAGCCGCGACTTGAAAGGCGTCCTCGTTCGCGGCAATCACGACAAGGCTTGCTCCGGTATCACCAATGCGGAAGATTTCAATCACATTGCCGCGCTCGCTTCCCATTGGACCAAGCAAACGCTGACTCCGGAAAACTTGGAGTGGGTGAAGGTACTGCCGCAAGGCCCCATCCGGCCGGAAGACCTCGGTGACGTGCAGTGCGTCCACGGCTCCCCGCTCGATGAAGACGAATACATCATCGTCATTCGAGACGCCTACGAGCCCCTCCTGGAGACGCCTGCCGCGCTCACCTTCTTCGGTCACACCCACATCCAGGGCGGTTTCTCCGCCGAAGACGATGAGTGGGCGACGTTGCGTCCGATCTACGATTCCGACAATGAGCTTGAGACCTTTGTCTTTCAGATGAGCAAGACCGCGAAGTATCTGATCAATCCCGGTTCCGTAGGTCAGCCGCGCGATGGTGATTGGCGCGCCGCCTTCTGTGTCTTTGACAGCGACGCATGGAACATCACCTTCTATCGTGTGCCTTATAACCTGGAAGGGGCGCAACGCCGCATTTACGAGGCGGGCTTGCCTGATCGCCTGGCCACCAGGCTGCAAGAAGGGCGCTAAGAGCAGCTCTTGTCATCCTGAGCGAAGCGCGAACGAACGTGAGCGCGCAGTCGAAGGACCCCTACCTCATCCGAACTTTCCCAAGCCGCCGCGCGAAGCGCCGACAGGGATTAGCCTAGGCTGTAAATAACTAGGTCAGTACTGTTGAATACCTGAGTGCTACCATCTCTCCATGCCCTTCCGCACTTGGCCGATCAAAAAAACTTCCTCGCTCTTCCCCGATGAAGAATCGACCGCAAAGCCTGCCGCTTCTCCTCCCATCACCGCATTCATTGATGGCGGCGCGCGTGGCAATCCCGGCCCCGCGGGCTTCGGCGTCCATATAGAAGATGCCGCGGGAAAGATGATCGCGGAACTCAGCGAATATCTGGGCCACCAGACCAACAATGTCGCGGAATACTCGGGGCTGCTCGCCGCTTTGGATTACGCGGTCCAGCATCACTATCCGTCGCTCAAGGTGGTCAGCGATTCCGAACTGCTGGTCAAGCAGATGCGCGGCGACTACAAAGTTAAGAGCCCGGAACTAAAGGCCCTTTACGATCGGGCCCGGCCCTTGATCCGCAAACTGACCCAGTTTGAGATCCGCCATGTGCTCCGCGCGCAGAACAAAAACGCTGACCGCCTGGCCAACGCCGCCATGGATAAAGGTATGGGTCGCGTTCCGGCCACCTCGGCTACCCAGCCCAGCGACAAGGAATTCAATGGCATCGTCCGCAATGGATTGATAGAGTTGCTGAGCGGCGAGTTACGGGATGGCACTCGCGTGAAGGTAAAGGTTGTGAAGAACTGATGCCGATGGAGCGCTCGCTCCACCGGCATCGTTGAATGTTTCTCAGTAAACCGTGATCCTCTTCTCTTCACTGACCATCACATCACCATCCAGCGTCCAAGCCACCACCACGACGCGATGGGTTCCGGGCGAGAGTTGCATCAACCAGTAAATGGAGTCGATGCTGCTGCTCCCGGTCCCGAACGGGAACTTCACTTCATAGTCCACATACACCCGGAATGCGCTGATCTTCTTTCCCTCCCAGCGCGCGCGGGCAGAGACGATAGCCATAGACGGTACCATGGCACCCGGGCTGGGCGCACAAAGCGTTACCGTGCGGTCTGCGGGAATGGCGCAGAACGGCGGCGGCATAAATCCCTTCACCGTGACGTTCTTGACATCGACGAAGGCCTGGCCCAATTGGTTCCACGCCACGAGCCCATACTGCGCGGTGCGGTCTTCCAGCAGTCCGTAATGCAGGTCCGTGTCGATGCGGCTGTATTCCCCTTCCCATATGGGAAGAGCGTCCCGGTAGAGGCGCATGTAAGTGATGGGAGCGCCCCCCGAACTGGTTCGCGCGGTCAGACGAAGAGGAGCGCTTTCACTTTGTCCGGCCACCGGTTGGCATATCTGCACTCCGTCACCGGACATGGGGGCACAGGCCGAATCGCGGCTCACCACTGTCACAGATCGCTCTTCGCGCAACAGTACGCCGCGGTAATCCCAGGCCTGTATCACGATGTTATGGGCGCCCAGCGCCAAGTCCACGAGGGTGTACACCTCGGCGGAGTTCCCGTTATAGCGCTCCACTCCATCCGCGTAGACTTTGATGTGTCCGGAAAACGTGCTCCAGTTCACATTCGCCACGATCTTTACGGGGGACGTCACCGTCCCGGTCAGGCCGGGATCGCACCAGTTCAAGACGTCTTTTTCCTTAAGTTTGCAGGTTCCCGGCGTTGCGCCCGCGTAAATGAAGACCGTCTCTTCACTCTTTTCCCCATTCGCATTCCACACTTGAACGTTTATCGAGCGTGGTTCGTTGCTGGCCAGAAACAGATCTGAGGTCACATCCATGGCGATTTCGGTGGCGTTCACGTCATACTTCTTGCCGTTCACGATCGCGGCCGTGATCGGCGAGTTCGCCGAATAGGCAGAAAATGATGCGGTAACACGCGTCGCCACCAGCTCGCGCGGTTGCGGTGAACAGATCTTTACGTTGTAGCTGGTGGACTTGTCGACCGGGCAGCTACCTTGCGCGGTGGCGTTGATGGTTGCGGCGATGAAGAAACAGGCGATTGCGGGTAGGAAACGCGAGCGGGTCATACTTTTCTTTCTCCCAGCGGGGAACATCCCCTGCCCAGATGCGAGAAAAATGGGCGGGTTGCCCCCGGGCTGAGTGAGGATTCTCGTTGCCTTTCCCGGAGGCTCATCGCCCTTTCCCACGGGAAACGGCGCGTGGTGCCAGCTCATCGCAACAGCTTCCAAATTGACAGCGCGCAAAAAAAAACAAGGGGACCGCGAGCGCAGGCGCTTGGTTAACTGAAAGGTTTTCTTGATAGCGTTATTTCTAAGGCATGCGCTCCGGCGAGCTCGACCCAGCCCAGCGACAAGGAATTCAACGGCATCGTCCGCAATGGATTGATAGAGTTGCTGCGCGGCGAGTTACCCAATGGGACCCGCGTTCGCGTAAAAGTCATCAAGCCGTAGCTGCGCAGATTTTATTGACCCGCATGCGCCCCTCCGGTAACGTGCCACGGTGGCTGTGAACACGCCCTCTCTCTTCGCGATCCAAACTTCCTTAAGCGTGGCCATGGGGCTCACGGTGGGTCGCAGCGCCCTGCGCAAGTTCGGCTTCCTGCTGCTTCTGGCCACGGCGCTGGGCCTTCCCTTGGTAGCAGATCCCGCGCCGCTGGAACGGACCGCGCTCACTCTTATTGCCTTGGTCGCGTTGATCAAAGGGACCATCATCGCTACCTCGAAGCCAGACTGGCAGACGCCGGGCCGACGCATCTGGCAGATACTGACCCCCTTTGACGCCCGTCTGACGCAGCGCATCGCTCCCGGCGCCGACCTTGCCACCTTGGCGAGGATGCTCATCGCCGCAGCCGTCGCCGCGCTGACCATGTGGTACGCCCTGGAATTTCTGGATCTACCGCGACGCTTCCTGCTTTGGGCCCAACTAGCTTGCGCTCTGGTCTTCGCTTACTCCCTGATGGAGTTCACGGCCGCCTTAATACGGGCATTGCATAGACTCGCCGGGATTGACGTGCCGCCATTGCAACGCGATCCTGTCCTCTCCTGTAGCGTCTCTGAATTCTGGGGCGAACGCTGGAACCTTCCCATCACGCGGTGGCTGAATGAATTCTTCTTTCGGCCGCTCACGCGGGCGGGTCATCCAATGTCCGGGATTGCTCTCGCCTTCGTCGTCAGCACCGCGCTTCATGCCTGGCTGTTCTTTGCTGCCATCGGCTGGAAGGGAGCGCTTTCGTCGTCGTTATTCTTTTTGGTGCAGATACCCGCGCTGGTCATTGAAAGGCGGCTGCTCGCGCGCCAATGGCCGACCATCGCCCGACGGGCGTGGACGCTGGGTTTTCTCTTGCTGACTTCTCCCCTGTTCGTCTGGCCGCTGGTCCGCGGACTGGAGATGCAACTGGCCTCACGCTAAAAGAAGAGGCCGCTCCGGCCTCTTGTTGTAATTGTGTGCCTAAGCGGGGACTATTTTCCCGCCAGCTCGCGCTTGACCGCTTCGCTTACCATTTTGCCGTCCACGCGCGCGCCGGCGAACTTGGCCATGGTGTTCTTCATCACCGTGCCCATGTCCTTCATAGTCGGAGAACCCATCTCGGCGATCGTCGCCTTGACCTTGGCCACTACTTCGTCTTCCGAAGCCGACTGCGGCATATAGGTCTCGATCAGCACGATCTCCCGGGCTTCCTTGTCGGCCAATTCAGGCCGACCACCCTTGGTGAACTGCTCGATCGACTCCTTACGTTGCTTGATCATGGTGCTCAGGATCTGCAGGGTCTCCGCGTCTTCGAGGGGAGCGCGCTTATCGATCTCTTTGCTCTTGACCGCGGACTTCATCATGCGCAGGGTCCCCAGGCGGAATTCGTCACGGGCGCGCATGGCTTCGATCATGTCTTTGTTGATCTGCTCAGCGATGGACATAGCGCCGATTATATCGGGGGAAGCCCACAGTCTGGAGTCAACAGTCTTCAGCGCGCCCTGACTGCCGTTACTAAACGCCACTGGCAGTTGTCTGTAGTTGGTTGTTCACTGGAGACTAAGACCGGCAGACTGGTAGCTGCCTCTTCTGGTTCCACCCGATTGCCATCAGCCATTCTGCCGAGTATTATCAGGCGTCTTACTCCGCTTTCATGTCATCACTGAGCCCCATTCAAGTCGCGATCGCCATCATTGCCGTCGTCGCTCTCGTCGGCTTGATCATCAGCACTTTGCGGAAGGGTTCCCTGCTCGCTGGTTATGGGGACTACCGCAAGGAGATCGAGAAGATCGCCACGGCGCAAAAGCTGGAGATGTTCCGCGATGGCGACGATGTGGTCTTGACCGGAAACTACAAGAACAAACCGATCCAAGTGCGCTTCTCTTACTCCGAGACCACGCCCGGCCTGAACATCCGCATGCAGGCGCCGGTCTCGTTCACCTTCTCGGTGGTCCCGAAAGGGGCGACATCCACGGAAGGCCGGGTGCTGGTGCGCACCGGCGACGAGATGTTTGACGCGCGCTTTGCCGCGCGTACCGACCATCCCACCCAGGCCAAGATGCTGGTCACCAGCAAAAATCTCCGCACCCAGATGGAAAAGCTGTGCTGCTCGTCGAAGACCTTCCTTACCCTCACCACTGGCAATATCGAACTGAGCGAGTTGGTCATCCCGCAGCCCTATACGGCCCGGCATGTGAAAGATCACTTGGATTCCATGGCCATCCTCGCCGATGCGGTGGATGACATCCCCGGCGCGGAAAAGATCAAAATCGTTCCTTATAAGCGGGAGAAGAGTACGCCCATCTTTCGTATTGCGATCGCCGTTGGCGCCATCGCGGCGCTCGCGGCCGTCTTCGTGATGCGTGCTCCGAATGCGAATAGCCCCATCAATGAAGGAGTGGAGCCGCCTCCGCCCGGCATCCTGCCGGTGGACGCTCCGCTCATCATCAATGCCTTCCGCTGGCATGGCGCTACGCCTGATGACTTCCGTCCGGAGGTGGTGAACTGGATGCGGTCTTACGGCATCGCGCCGGAAGGCCGGATCGAGCTGGATGCTGACGGCTCCGGCGTGCCGGACGTGGTCTATTTCCTCGCCGGCGAAGGAACCCAACGCCGCGTGGTCCTCTTGCAGAACCGGGACAATGTTTATGACAGCATCTTCGATGACCTCGTCGGAGTGGCACGGGTGCCAAAGAACAGCTTGACCAGCATTGAATGGAAGAAGCCGCCGGCGGCCGAGCCGGAGGGCGACGGCATCCTGCTCATTCGCGGCACGCCCGGCAACCTGCGCGGCATTGTGATCTTCATGAAGGAAGGCCGCGCCATCGCGGCGAATCCCCTGGCCTACGAGAACATCAGCCTGCGCTAGCGAAAAGCTTGCTCTAGAATAGCGGGATGCTGCGCAAATCCCGCATCTTCACTCCCGGACCGACTCCGCTACTTCCCGCTGCCCAGTTCGCCATGGCCGCGGCGGACATCCATCACCGCACCGCTGACTTCCGCGCGCTGTACTCGCGCGTGCTGGCTGACCTGAAGACCTTCGTCGGCACCAAGAATGACGTCATCATGATGGCGGCTTCCGGCACCGGCGCCATGGAAGCGGCGGTCGCTAACCTGACTTCGCCCGGCGACAGAGTACTGGTGATCAGCGCGGGCAAGTTTGGCGAGCGCTGGAAGTTGTTGGCGTCCGCATACGGTTGCACCGTCGATCTGGCCTGCGCGCCCTACGGACAGGTGGTTCCACTGAACGAGGTGAAAGCCAAGCTGGCGACTGACACGCGCGTGGTCTACATGCAGGCCACCGAGACTTCCACCGGTATTCGGCATGACGTGAAGGCGGTAGCTGATCTGCTGCGCGGCACCGACACGCTCTTGGTCGTGGACGGCATCACCGGACTCGGCACTACCGCCATCGACGTGGATGGCTGGGGCATCGACATCACCATTGGCGGCTCGCAAAAGGCAGTGATGATCCCGCCCGGACTTGCCTACTGCGCCGTCAGTGACAAGGCCTGGAAGCGGATGGAGACCGCGAAGTCCCCGCGCTTCTACTTCGACTTGCGCAAGGAGCGGAAGTCAGCGGCGAATGGTGAATCGTCTTACACGCCGGCGATCGGGCTCATCGCAGCGCTGGCGACATCGCTGGACTTCATCCGCGGGATGGGCAATGGCGACCTGGCTGCGGGCCGCGATGCCCTCATCTTCAACGCCGAGACGTGCGCCGAGATGACCCGCGAAGCGGCCATCGCACTCGGGTTGAAGCTGTTTGCGCCGGAATCGTCGGCGGCGGCTATCACGTCAATCTGCGCGCCCGAAGGTATGGACTCAGGCAAGATCGTGAAGATCTTTCGCGAGACCTTTGGCGCGGTCATCTCTAACGGCCAAGGTGACGAGATGAAGGGGAAGATCTTCCGGCTCGCGCATCTCGGCTACTTCGACTACCTGGACACTATCGCGACGATCGCCGCGCTGGAGCAGGTGCTGGCCATCATCCGGCGTCCGCAGTTCGCCGAGTTCGGACCGGGCGTACGCGCGGCGCAAGAGGTTTACGCGCGAGCGCTGGCGAAGTATGAGAAGGTTTCCGCTTCGGCGGCGCCGGCGGCGAAAAGCTAGTGGGCTTTTCAACTTTCCGAGAGCTCACGGCTTTGCCGGAGACAAAAGGATTGTCGGCGATCAGGTAGCGCAGCTTGAGGTGCGTGTCCTGGCTGATGCCGATGCGCTCGGTCTTCACGACGCGCTTCACTCGGAAATCATCAGCTGCCGCTTGCAGGTCTGACTTGGCGGAGGTCACGTCTTTGCCGTTGTCGTCCGCGCGATTGATATGCAGCGCCTGACAGAGTCTTCCGGGCCCGCTGGTCAGCAGCTTCAACGCCTTCGCATCCGGTTCGTCGGGCAGCGCCAAGTGGCGGCCCAGCGCCATCTCTTCCCATCCAGACAGCGGCTCGAGGGCTCGCAGTAGCACGCAGCCGGGCTGTCCTGCCTTCTCGCACGAGATGTTCATGCAGTGATACATCCCGTAGGTGAAGTAGACGTACGCGTGGCCCGCGGGCCCGAAGAGGACGGCGTTGCGGGGCGTGATGCCGGATGAAGCGTGCGCAGCGAGGTCACGTTCGCCGAGATAGGCTTCAGTCTCGACGATGCGCGCGGCGATGACCGTGCGGCCCATGCGGCGGACGAGGAGTTTGCCCAGCAATTCCTTGGCAACGATGCGCGGATCGCGTTCGAAGAAGCTGCGAGGCAAGAGGGTTCGGGTCATTGCTTCGGTAATGGAACCTCGCTTTTCGTCAGCTTTGATTTGGGTGCAGGCTTTTTGATCACGCCAGGTTTTGTCGCCGGCGGCTTGGTTGCTGGCGGTGGTTCGAAGGGCAGCTCGCACTCTTTGTGACAGTTGGTGTTGATCCACTCGTTCACGTTCTGTTCCAGCACGTCGAGCGGCAGTGCGCCGGAACCCAGCACGATGTCATGGAAATCTTTCACGTTGAAGCGGTCGCCGAATTCCTTAGCGGACTTAGCGCGAAGCTCCTTGATCTTCAACTCGCCGACTTTGTAGGCGAGCGCCTGGCCGGGCCAGGCGATGTAACGATCGATCTCATTGACGATGTCGAGTTCAGCCTTGGGCGCATTCTCCATGAAGAAGTCAATGGCCTGTTGACGCGTCCAATGCTTGTAGTGGATGCCGGTGTCGACGACCAAGCGAACGGCGCGCCACATCTCGTAGGTGAGCTGGCCGAATTTCGAGTAAGGATCATCGTACAGACCCATCTCGTCGCCAAGCGATTCCGCGTAAAGTCCCCAGCCTTCGCCAAAGGCGTTGTAGTAGCCATAGCGGCGGAAGTTGGGGATTTCGCCCAATTCCATGCCTAAAGCGATCTGCAAGTGGTGTCCGGGGACGGATTCATGCAGCGTAAGCGCCATCATCTCCCACTTGGGGCGGGACTCAGGTTGGTAAAGATTGACGGAGTAGGTTCCGGCGCGGGAGCCGTCGGCGGCGGGCTGCTGGTAGTAGGCGGCGGTGGTGTCGGGCGCAATGGTCATGGGAATGGGCTCCACGCCGTATGGCATCCGCGGGAGCCGCTTGAAGAGCAGGACCAGTTTGGGGTCGATACGCTTGGCGATGGCGCGACTGGCTGTGAGTACTTCATCGCCAGTCTTGTAGAAGAACCGGGGATCGGTGCGCAGGAACTTGAAGAACTCCGGCATGGCGCCCTTGAAGCCGGTCCGCGTCTTGATGCCTTCCATCTCCGCGCGAATGCGTTTTACTTCCGCGAGGCCGGTCTGATGGATCTCCTCCGGCGTCGTGTTGGTGGTGGTGAATTTACGGGCGGTGAATGCGTAATAGGCGTCGCCGTTGGGATACTGCCAGGCGCCTACTTCCGGATAGCTGCCGGTAATGTACTCGTTCACGAAGAAAGTCTTAAGGCGCTGAAATGCGGGGAGGACGGTCTTCTCGACTTCTGTGCGTCCCGCGGCGGCCAGGCGTTGTTGGTCGGCAGCAGGGATAGTCGCGGGAAACTTGGTGAAGGGCGCGTAGAAGCCGGACTTCTCGGGCGCGACGATTTGACGGTCAAGCTGCGCGGGCAAGCGCTCCATGATGACGCGGGGATGCTTGATGCCCGCGCGCAGACCTTCACGCATGAGCGTGATGGTCTGGTCCATGAGGGTGCCGAAGTTGTGCAGGCGCGCGAGCCAATCTTCGTAGTCCTTGACGGTGGTGAAGCGAAGTTGATTGGCGAGATCGTCCGAACTCTGGATGCCTTCACGTTGATTGATAGGCAACAAGTAGCTCTTGAACTTGTACTCATCGAGCGCGACTTCGTACTGTCGCTTGAAGAGGTCATAGTTGAGGCGGTCGGCAGGCGCGAGGCGAGTGCGGTCGATAGCAGCGAGTTGCTGAAGTACGTCGGCATTGCGCCTGGCTTC
>DATLCI010000014.1:0-27825 GCA_035526435.1 Terriglobales bacterium | reverse complement strand
TCGGCGCGCTCGTCGTTGGAAAGGGCGGAGTGCAAGATGGCGACTTGCTCACCGAATATCTGGTGCAGATTGGCCGCCATGGCAGGAGTAAGGCCAATCTCCGGGACCAGCAAGATGGCGGAGCGTCCGGCAGCAAGGACTTGCTGCATGGCAGATAGATAGACGGCGGTCTTGCCGGAGCCCGTCACGCCGTGGAGCAAAGATACTGAGAATTTTTCTGCGTCGACGGCAGCATTGACGGCGCTTAGAGCCTTTTTCTGGGCGGAGTTGAGAGTGAAATCAAGCGGTGCACGGACTTCCGATCTTGATACATGAAACTCAGCCGCTTCTTCGATGACCTCAACCAGGCCGCGTCTGACGAGGGTTTGCAAGGTGCTGCGCGGAACGGCGAGCTTGTTCAGTTCATCTACGGGAGAGCGTCCGCCAGCAACGGTCAACGCGAGCAGGAGTACTTGCTGATTGTCGTTGAGCTTGCGGCCCGAAGGCTCGACTCCTTCGGGAGTCCGGGTGCAGAGCACGGCGATGCGGACGGTGCGCGAGGCATCTCGGAGGGTCGAAATATCTTGGCGTGCAATCCATTTCTTTTTTACTAGTCCCACAAGAATGTCCCTGGTCGCGCCCGTGGCGGAGCGAATGCTTCCTTCCCGCGCCGCCCCATCCTCGGCATTCGCCAGATAATTCAGGACTTCGTATTCGAGCATCTGGTCGTCCGCCGATTTTTTGGAACGCTTGGAGGAACCAATGGTCGCGCCTTCATAAAGCGCCGTGTGTCCAGCCTCAGTTATGGAGTACGACCACGCCTTCTTCACCTCCGCCATCAAAGGGAGCATGGTGCGGTAGACCTCGCCGATCGGCGCCAAGTAATACTGCGCGATCCACTCGCCCAGCTTCAGCAAGGACTCGTCGAAAACAGGAGCCTGATCAATGACCTGCAAAACTGTTTTTGCCTTCATGGAAGGCGGGATGTCATGCAGAGCAATCACTATGCCGGCTTCGCGTCCCGTGCGGAAGGGTACGAGTACGCGCCCGCCCACCACCGGTTGCTGCTCGCCCACGCGATAGGTGAAGGTCATCTCCAGCGGCACGGGCAAAGCGACGTCGCAAAATTCAGGCATGGATTCACAAACAGACGGAGTGCTAAGAGTTTACGACTTGGCGGTGGGTTTTGGCGGAGTCATTCCCAGGTACTTCATCACCATCTGCAAATCTTTCCAGGCCTCGCCCTTCTGGCGGGGATCGCGCAGCAGGTAAGCCGGGTGATAGGTAACGACGAGCTTGGTAGTGCGGAAGTCGTAGATGTGTCCGCGGAGGTTCAACATGGTGTCGTTCATCTGCAAAAGATTTTTAGCGGCTACCGCGCCCAATGCGACGATGATCTTGGGCTGCACAACTTCGATCTGCTTCAGCAGGAACGGCGAGCAAGTGTCACATTCGTCGCGCTCAGGAGTGCGATTGCCCGGCGGGCGGCATTTCACCACGTTCGCGATGTAAACGTCTTCGCGCTTCAGCCCCATGGCATTGATCATGTTGTTGAGGAGCTGTCCGCCGCGGCCAACGAATGGCTCGCCGGAGGCGTCTTCGTCCGCGCCGGGGCCCTCGCCGACGAACACGATGTCGGCATCCACGTTGCCGACACCGAACACGATGTTGGTGCGCTGTTTATGCAGGCGGCAGCGGGTGCAATCGCCGATCTCATTGCGGACGATCTGCAGGGCAGCCGGCTTATCAGCAGGTAGGGCGTGAGCCGTGTAGTCCTGCGGGCTCGGCGCAGCTGCCGACTCCGCAGGCGCACAGGCGATGGCTGTGGGTGCATTGCTGCGCCGGTAGAAGCTGTCGATACCCATCTCGCGGTAGTACTGCAGACGGGCGACGAGAACGGGGTCGAGGGGCATGGGTTCATTATCTCACCGAGGAAAACCAAAACCCACCACGGAGGCACGGAGACACGGAGAAAAGCGATTCAGGGAAGAAGCAAAAGCAAAGGCAAAACCCACCACGGAGGCACAGAGGCACGGAGAAAAGCGATTGAGGCAAGAAGCAAAGGCAAGGGCAAAACCAAATCCAAGTGCAAATGCCTTGTCCTTCGACTCGCCGCTCACGTTGTTCGCGGCTCGCTCAGGATGACAGGGGTAAGGGTAGCGTTGGAGTCCGGCTCGCTCAGGATGACAGGAATGAGATCTCGTAAGCGCTTACTTGCGCGCGGTAGCCGGGGCTGGCTTTTTCAGCCTCACTACAAATTCCAACACTCGCCGCGCAACTTCGATCTTCGTCGCTTCAGGAACGTCAATCTCTTGCTCGTGCGTAATGATGCGGACGGCGTTGCGGTCGGAGTCGAAGCCGATGGCGGGTTGAGAGACATCGTTTACAACGATGGCATCCAGCTTCTTGGCATCCAGCTTCTTGCGCGCATTCTCCAGGATGTTCTCGGTCTCGGCGGCAAAGCCGATCACCAGTTGTGAAGTTTTCTTTGAAGCGAGCTCTTTCAGGATATCTGCCGTTGCTTCCAAGTCCACCGACATGTCGCCGGTGCGCTTCATCTTCTGCCCTGCAACCTGCTTAGGCTTGTAGTCTGCCACGGCCGCGGTCTTAATGACAATGGTGGCCTCCCCGAAACGTGCCATCGCGGCATCTCGCATCTGCTCGGTGGTCTCCACGTTGAGCAGTTCCGCGCCTTCCGGTGCTTTCAGAGCGGTGGGACCGCTGATCAAGATGACTTTCGCGCCCATGCGGAGCGCTTCGTCGGCCAGGGCATAACCCATTTTGCCGCTGGAGCGATTTCCGATGAAGCGAACGGGGTCAATCGGCTCGCGGGTGGGACCGGCAGTGATCAAGACTGTCTCGCCGCGCAGCGCCTGGTTGGCGTGGAGCATGTCCATCACCGCCGAGACGATGGTCTCGTTGGCCGCAAGTCGACCGGCGCCGACCATCCCGCAAGCAAGATATCCGCTATCTGGCTCCACTATGTAAACCCCGCGCTGGCGCAGTTCCGCAACATTGGCCTGCGTGGCCGGGTGGTTCCACATATTCACGTTCATCGCCGGAGCAACGAGTACGGGAGCTCTAGTGGCGAGATAAAGCGTAGTCAGAAAGTCGTCGGCAATCCCCTGCACGAACTTGGCGAGGATGTCCGCCGTAGCCGGCGCGACCACGAGCGCATCAATCTCCTGGGCCACGGAAATATGTTCAATGGCGGAATCGATATTGGGAACTGATTCTGCGCCTTCCGGCCCGAACAGTCCGGTAATGACTTTTTGCCCGGTCAGGGCGGCGAAGGTAAGCGGGCGGACGAACTCCTGCGCGCCACGGGTCATCACCACCTGCACGCGGACATTGCAGTCCTGCAGCAGGCGGACGATCTCCGCAGCTTTGTAGGCGGCAATGCCGCCGGTCACGCCCAGTGCAACTTTCATAGGGGGCACCCTCGCCTGATTAGATTGTCACAGGCGGGGTCGGGATACAAGATGCCTAGCGGGTTCCGCCGTCAAAGAAGTCCGTGGCAGCCACCAGGGCAGTCTTAGGTTCTTCCGTGATCACATGCTTCACGAGGCCGGCCTGGATCTCATCCTGGGCCACTTTGCTGGCCTTACGGGAGGGGGATTTCACCAGTGAAGGAGCCCCCGATTGGAGCTGCCGGGCGCGACGCGCCGCTACCAGAATATACCGGTACTTGCTGTCAAAGCCTTCCATTTCCATGCACTTACCTCATTTATCCGGACGGCGCCGGCGAGAATGAACTCAAAATCTCTTGGAGCTTGCCACTTTGGGCCTGGGCGGCTTGCAGACACTTGCGGGCTTCCCCGAGCATTTTTTGATCCGCGTCGTCTAAAGCCTTGCCGGAGCGTAACTTACGCTCGGAAACCACGATGGCTTTCAAGCACTCCACAGCTTCCTGAAGGTCGTTGTTGACGAGAATATAGTCGTATTTTGAATATTTCTCAATCTCTTTTCCGGCCTCCAAAAGCCGACGTTCAATGACAGCATCAGACATGCCGCCACCCTTCGACGTGCTGGCTTCGCTTTGGCTGCGGTTGCGTAGCCGCCTTTCCAGGTCCTTGCGAGAGGGAGGGAGGACGAAGATGCTGACTGAGTTCTCCGCCCGCTCTTTGACTTGAGCTGCACCTTGGACATCGATATCCAGAAGCAGGTCATTGCCGCGGGCCTCGGCCTCACGCAGAAAGCGCTTGGCGGTCCCGTAGTAATTGCCGAAGACCTCGGCATGCTCCAGGAACTCTTCCCGGCGGATCATCTCCTCAAACTCCCGGCGGCTGACGAAGTAATACTCGCGCCCATTCTGCTCGCTGCCGCGCGGCGCGCGCGTAGTGTAGGAGATGGAAAATTCGAGATAGGGGACGAGACTGCGCAACTCGTTCACCAGGGTGGACTTCCCTGACCCGGACGGCGCGGAGATGATGTAGAGGATACCTGGCATTAAAAGCAGTCTTTAGTCTTTAGCCGTTAATAAACCTACTCGATGTTCTGGATCTGTTCGCGCGTTTTCTCTATCTCACTCTTCATAGCCAAGCCTAACTCGGTGATACGCAAACCTTCCCCACTCACCCCTGCCGTCTTCGAGAGCAGGGTGTTAGCTTCGCGATTCATCTCCTGCAACAGGAAATCCAGTTTCTTTCCGATCTCGCCGCCTTTATCCAGCATGCCCACGAAGTGCTGAATGTGCATCTTCATGCGCACCAACTCCTCCTGAATATCACTGCGCTCGGCCAGCATGGCGGCCTCCTGCAAAATGCGGTCCTGGTCGGCCTTGCCGGCGATCAACTCATTCATCCTCGATTGTACTTTCTCAAGATAGGCGCGGGAAACGGCACCGCGCATTTCCTCTACTTGCCCGGTGGCGCTGTGGAGTTCGCGCATCCGGCGGCGAAGTTCCTGTTCGAGTCCGCGGCCTTCTTCTTCGCGCATCTCGGTGAGCTTGGCAATGGCAGCCTCGGTGCAATCCAGCACCGACTTTTCAAAATCTTCGTCTACTTCCACGCCGCCGGCCAGGGCGCCGGGCATCTTCAGGATGGAGTTGAGATCCGGGTCGCCACTCACTCCAAAGGATCGGGCGGCCTCGCGAAAGGCCTCCACGTAGCCGCCAACGATCTCCTTGTTCAATTGCATGGAGCTGTTGCCGCCTTTTTCTACGCTGAGGGTGAGGTCGACATGTCCCCGCGCCATCTTCTCTTTCAAGACCCGCCGCAGTTTCATCTCGAGCGCGTCGCAATCGGACGGCAACCGCATGGAGAGGTCCAGGTAGCGGTGGTTAACGGACTTTAACGAGACGGCAAAGGCCAGCTCTTGTTTTCCATTGCTGGCGGAGCGTACCTGGGCGTATCCGGTCATAGAGCGGATGGGCATGAGGTCAGTCTGCTTCCTTTAGTACGGGAGTTGCTACGTCTACAAATTGCATGTCATGCAGGCGCTTGTAGGTGCCCAAGCGGCTGATCAGATCGTCGTGCGTGCCAATGTCAGCGATGGTGCCATTTTCCAGGACGACGATGCGGTCCGCGCGCCTTACCGTGGACAGGCGGTGCGCGATCACAAACACTGTGCGCCCCGCCATCAAGTTCTGCAACGCTGTCTGTACCAGCGCTTCCGATTCGGTGTCCAGGGCGGAGGTGGCTTCATCCAGGATCAGGATGGGCGCGTTCTTCAGCAAGGCCCGGGCAATGGCGAGGCGCTGCCGCTCTCCGCCGCTTAACCGGACCCCTTTTTCACCAATGATGGTGTCATAACCCTGGGGCATCTGCTCGATAAAAGTGTGGGCGCGCGCCGCCTTGGCGGCGGCCACGACGAGGTCCGCCGGCATGTTGGGCTGGCCATAAGCGATGTTATTGCGCACCGTGTCATTGAACAGAATGGTCTCCTGCGTGACGATGCCGATATGCGAGCGCAGCGTGGCAATGTTGAGGTCGCGGACATCATGCCCGTCAATGAGCAAGCGGCCCTCGGTCACATCAAAAAAACGCGGCAGAAGATTGACGAGAGTAGTCTTGCCCGCGCCGCTGGACCCAACGATGGCCATGACTTCACCCGCGCGAACATCCAGGTCAATGTTGTGCAGAACCGGTCGCGGAGCACCGTCGTCTTCGACGTAGGAAAAACCAACATTCTCAAAGAGGACACGCTTGTGAAAGCCGCGCAGGATGAGGGCATCGGGCTTCTGCTGAACGTCGTCGCTCGCATCCATGAAAGTGAATATCTCACTCGACGCGCCCAGCGCCTGCTGGAAGCTGTTGTTGAACTGCGCGAACTTACGCACGGGATCGTACAGCTTGAATACCGCCACGATGAACATCAGAAAGCTGCCGGCAGTGAAAACGCCCACGCGGATCTGGTCGCGCCCGATGAGAAGCAGCACCGCGATGGCGACCGCGCCGATGATGTCCATCGTCGGTGAGCTCAAAGCCTGGGCGCGTACGGAGCGGAGATTGGCGCGAAACAGTTTGCCGGCTGCGCCCCGGAAGCGCGCAATCTCCCACGTCTCCATGCCGAATGCCTTGACTACGCGGTTTCCCGTGATGGTCTCCTGCAGGATGTTCTGGATGTCAGCAAGCTTGTCTTGCCCTTTGCGGGTGGTGCTGCGTACTCGACGCCCGATCTTGCCGGCGGAAAAGACGACGAAGGGGATGAACAGGACCAGTATCCACGCCAATTTTCCGCCTAATACCACCACGACCCCGGCGGTGAAGATCAAGGTAAAAAATTGCTGGAGGAATTCACCCAGCACGCTCGACATCGCATACTGCACGCGCTCGACATCGTTGATGATGGTGGAGAGGAGCGTGCCGGTGGCGTTGCGATGGAAGAACGCCACCGACCGTCGCAGGATCGCATTGTAAAGCTCATTGCGCAGGTCGGTGATCATGCCAAAGCCGGCATAATTCACCAGATAGGTGCCCAGGTAGTCGCAAGCACCCTTGAGCAAGGTAGCCATCACCAATGCGAAAGCGACCATCGTCCAGTCGTTCTGGAAGTGGGCGGGAATGTAGTCCTGCAGGTTGAACTGGAAGTCCAGCCCCGGGATCTTGAACAGGGTGATGCCGCGGCCGTGCGGCACGGGATTCAGAACGCGGTCAAATATGGGGCCGATGAGGAGTACGCGGAAGGCGTCCAGCAGACCGACCATCGCCATGAGCATGACGGACGCGCCCAATTGCAGCCAATACGGGGCCGCATAGCGCAAGAGTCGGGAAAGTCTGGACATGAGAACGAAGCATCATTCTATGCGGGAAGTGCGGGGATGTCAGCTTTTACGAATCCCTATGGGTCACGCTGACGTTGTATTTGGCCTTGGAGAGGCGCTTCTTCACTTCCTCGGCGATCATCACCGAGCGGTGGCGTCCGCCAGTGCAGCCGAAGCCGATGGTCAGGTAGCTCTTCCCTTCAGCGACGTAGTGGGGCAGTAGATAGATAAGCAACTTGGAGATGCGGTCAATGAATTCGCGCGTCTGCGGAAACGACGAAACGTACTTCACTACCTTGGCATCCCGCCCGGTGAAGGGCCGCAGTTCGGGGATGAAGTGCGGGTTGGGCAGGAAGCGGACATCGAACAACAGGTCACAGTCGTGAGGCACGCCGTGCTTGTAGCCGAAGCTGAGGCAGGAGACCGAAATGGCGGTATCGGACTTCTTCCTGCGAAATTGCTCAATGGCATGGGCACGGAGCTGATGAACGTTGAAGCGTGAGGTGTCGATGATGACGTCAGCCAGATCGCGAATCTCCGCCAGGCGCTCGCGCTCGGCGGCAATAGCGCGGGGGACGGTTTCGGAACGTCCTAGCGGATGGGGACGTCGGGTCTCACTGAAGCGCCGGATCAGCACTTCGTCAGAAGCCTCCAGAAAGATGACTTTGGCGTTCACGGTGGCGCGCAATTTCTTGAGGATGCGCGGCAGCTTGGCCAACTGTTGGCCTTCCCGGATATCAACGACCAACGCCGTCCGCTCGACGTCAGAATTTGTGGAAAGCTCGGCGAAGCGCGGGATCAATTCGACCGGAAGATTGTCCACGCAGTAGTAGCCCAGGTCCTCAAAGGCGTTGAGCACAGAATTCTTTCCCGAGCCGCTCATCCCGGTGATGATGACCAGGTCTTTCTTGGGCCGAGCGCGCTTGCCGTTCCGCGGAGCCTTTCGACGCGGCGTCGCCTTGGCTTTGGTGGGCATGGGCACGATGGTATCAAATGTGACTGCACTACCGTGGAATTCGCCAAGGCAGCAAAAAAGGGACGCCTCAAGGCGTCCCTTGTTCATGGCCTCGATCTAGGCATTGGCCGCAGCCGCGCGAGGAGCATCGGCCAGCGCGTTGACCCCGTCGATCATCTTGATCCCTACGATGATGGCCAGCACCAGGGACACGGGGGCCGCCAGAAAGTTCACCAGCGGAATAATGCAGGCCAGGACCGCGATGGGATATGCAAGAAACAGCTTTTCATCGAGCGCTGGGACTTGCTTCTGATGGCGCGCAATAAATTTATTGTAATCTTGCGCGAAGCCGTAGATGGCTTGGAAGACCCAATAAATATTGAACAGTGGGATCAGCAGGAAGCCGGCGGCTTTGCCCGGGGTAGTCCGCGCCTGTCCATCGTTGATGGCAGACCAGGCTTTGTAGATCAATAGCAACTGCACCGCGGCGCCGTAAAGAATAGCGAGCCAAGCCAGACCAAAGCTCCCTAACATCGCGCCTACGCCGGCCTGGGCAGCAGCGTCAGAACCAGATGCAGCGCCGCCGACCGCCCCCATGAAACCAACGGCGATGATAGCTACGGCCACCACGGGCGCCCCGAGGATCGACCCCAGGTAAAACAATTTTGACAACTTCATGCAGCCTCCTTCCGGACCCATAAGGTTCAAACCGGGCGGATATTACCACCATTCGTCCCAAATGCAGCCTGTAAAAAAACAAAAAAAGAGGCGCGGAAGCGCCTCTTGATTCGGTAGCACACGGCAGACTTATGGCGCCTCGATCAGCTCCATCTTGCCATCTTTCTTGCGGTGCAGGACTTTCACCTTGCCCTGGGGATCGCGGAAAACGAACACCTCGCGATCGCGGAATTCAGCCTCTTTCACTGCTTCCTCAACCGTCATGGGGCGTAAAGCGACCGAATCATCCGACCGCACCACGTGGGCTTCCGTCATGCGGACGATGCCGGGGAATGAATGCACTACGACATCCACGGCCGTCGTCTCGCTGGTACCAATGGCGATCTTGGTCTCTTTGTCCGGTTGGGAGTGACCATCCCACTTGCTGGTGGCGCGAGCTTTGCGCGCGATGCGCTTCTTGGAGCGGAACTTGGTCTTGTATTTCACCGCCTGGCGGTCGATCTTATCAATGGCCTCGCCCACGGCTTGCGACATCTCCGCCGCCTCTGCCATGCCGACGAGGGAATTATTGCGGATGGTCACGGTGATCTCGGCGATATTCCGCTTTTTCTCCGTAGAGAGGATCACGTGAGTGTCAAAGGTCTTGCCGAGGATCTTTTCAATCTTGTTGAGGCCGTGCTCGATCTGCTTGCGGACCGCGGGAGTCACCTCGTACTGCCTGCCGGTGAATTCTACGTTCATGCTTCCCTCCTCGAATGATTTCTGTTGCTGGGAGCGGTTACAGCTTTCACTTTCACCAAACCGGTTTTGAGTGGGGCGGTCCTCCTTAGTCTCTTGTGACTTCCTTATTCTTTGACCCGGCGCTGATGCGTGCTGGGAATATTCATGTCTTCGCGATACTTCGCCACAGTCCGGCGTGTGACCTGGATACCTTGCGACTGCAGTATCTTGGTGATCTGCTCATCGGTCAGCGGGCGGGCGGGGTCTTCGTCTTCAATGAGTTTCTTGACCCGCCGTTTGAGGATAAGCAGGGACGTGCCGCCACCTTCGGGGCCGTTGACGCTCTCGCTGAAGAAGTAGCGCAGTTCGAAGACGCCTTGCGGCGTGTGGACATACTTGCTGGAGACCGCCCGGCTCACGGTGGAGGGGTGCACGCCGATCTCTTCCGCCACTTCTTTGATCATCATCGGTTTGAGCTGGTCGATCCCGTGTTCCAGGAAATCCCGCTGCCGTTCAATGATGCTGTAGCAGACCTTCAGGATCGTCTGCTTACGCTGCTCAATGTTCTTGATCAGCTGTATGGCGGATTTATACCTCTCTTTTACGTAATTGCGAACATCTTTTTCCGCCGAATCTTTGTGGAGCAGCCGCTTATAGGTCGGATTCAAGCGCAACACCGGGACGTCATCCTCGTTCATCATGACCAGCCACTCGTCCCCATGCTTGACGAAGGCGACATCGGGCTCGATCAGCCGGGTCTCCTCCTGGTTGTAGCGCAAGCCCGGACGGGGATCGAGGGTCTTGATGTATTCAAAGGCGGCCATGACCGCCTCTACGGGGCGACTAACGGCTTTGGATATCTCCTTGAACTGTTTGGTCTGGAGCGCGCGCATGTGGTCACCGACGATGGCGATACAGTCGGCAATGACTTCCCCGCTGGTGTGGCCATTGGCTCCCGCCGCCTTCTGCTTTTCGTGAATGGCAGCGTGATATTGGAGTTGCAGCAGGAGACATTCGCGAACGTCCCTCGCGGCGACGCCGATCGGGTCCATCCCCTGAACGGCCGCCAAGGCCTCGCGCACCGCCTTCCGGCCAAGGACGCGCATCTTGGGATGGGCACGCCGCTCCAGAACGTCCGGCTCTACGTCGGCCGAGCGGGCATCGCTGCGGCGTACCAGATGCAGGCTGGTCGGGTGGAACGATTCAGGCTCGGAGGCTTCGGCCTCTGCTCCCGCAGACGCGATAGCATCATCCGAAAACGACTCCAGCACGTCCGCATTGCCTTGAGGCGACTCCACTTCACTCTCGTCCGACTGAGCAAGAGCCTGAATAAATTCCTCCGGAGCGGGCACGGCGGGGTCAACGACCGGTTGCGGGTCGGCGGAAAATTCCACCAATCCCATCAACTCTTCTTCGCTCGCCAGCAGGTACCCAGCTTCGTCAAGGTTCCCAATGATGCGCTCAGCTCCATCCCGGACGTCGCTCTTTAACGCCATGGAGCCGAGTTGCCACATCAGGTGATCAGTCAGCGTCGTGGGCCGGGAGAGAAAGTTTTCGAACGATGGTTTCTCCATCGACTCGATGTCCGCATGGGTACGGTGGCCGGGATCAAGATAATCGCGGAAGAAGGAGCCGAAGTCGATCTCGTCGAAAGGGTCAGCTTTATCGCCGTCCGTGATCTTTTCGTCGGCCGCCTCCACGCGGTCGCGCTGCTCTTCCTTGCTGGCGATCTCGTCAATGGTGGGGACGGCGTCTTCCAACTCTTCCAGTACCGGGTTCTCAACCATCTCCGCCGTGATCATATCTTTGAGCTCGAGTTTGTTGAGCGCAAGCACGCTCACCATCTGCACGAGGCCCGGCGTCAAGATCTGCTTCTGGGAGACCTTGAGGTTGAGTTTGTTCTGGAGTAATACCATGGGGCCCGTTTCCGTCCTGACTTCTTAGATAAGGGAGAAGCTTTCTCCCAGATACACGCGCTTCACTTCCGGATCATTGCCTAGCTGCTCGGGAGTCCCGGTGCGGAAGATCCGTCCCTCGTTGATGATGTAAGCCCGGTCGGTCACGCTAAGCGTCTCCCGGACGTTGTGGTCGGTGATCAGCACCCCAATGCCACTGTTCTTCAGGTCAAAGATGATCTTCTGCAGGTCGAGCACCGCGATCGGATCGATCCCGGAGAAGGGCTCATCCAGCAAAATGAAGGTGGGCGAGATGCATAAAGCGCGGGCTATCTCTACCCGGCGCCGCTCTCCCCCGGAAAGCGCATATCCATGGGTCTTTCGGATATGGGCCAGACCGAGCTGATCCAGCAGTTTTTCCAGTTTTTCCTTCCGTTCATGCCAGGAAATGGACTGGGTCTCGAGCACTGCCAAAATATTTTCTTCCACGCTCAACTTGCGGAAGACTGAGGGCTCCTGAGGCAGGTAGCTGATGCCAAAATTGCGTGCCCGGAGGTACATGGGGACGTCCGTGATTTCCCGCTCGTTGACCAGGATACGGCCCACGTCCGGGGGTACAAGCCCCACGATCATGTAAAAGGTGGTGGTCTTACCTGCGCCGTTAGGCCCAAGTAAACCAACAACTTCGCCCTGTTTTATGTGAAGGCTTACGCCGTTGACCACCCTCCGTCCGCGATAAGATTTGCCAATCTCGTCGGTCGAAAGGTTTTGCATCAAGGTTTACTCTCGTCTTTAACCCTGGTCCGCGTAATCGTGCGGGAAGAGTCACCGCTACCTACGTGCACCCTATCATCGCGGGTATAGAAAGTCAACGAATCGCCGGTCAAATTGCCGCGTTCGGCATCAAAAATGCTAGGGGGATTCCCAGCCGCCCCGGTCAAGACGAATTTTGACTCGGCCGCGGAGTAAACCAGCCGCTCTCCCACCGCCCTCCGGACCGGGTTTTCCTGCTCGATGAGCACATTTGCCCCCTCGCCCCCCGTAGCAATGATCTGGTCCACTTGGCTTGCGGCCCCCGTGACCGCTCCGGCTGCCTTCGGCTTGAGCAGGATGTCCACTCGACCGGCCGTAAGGTTAGTCTCTGGCACTTTGACCTTCACTTTGCCTTCAAAATGGCCCTTGCGCTCCACGTCAATGTAGCTGAGTCGTTGCGCGCTCACCTGGACCGGAAGCTGCTTGCCGGCTTTGTCCACTTGGACGAATACCGTTTGAACCCTGGCTTCCGCATTTCCGGTCGCCGTGAGGGCACGCTCATCTTTCTCAAAAACGATGGTCGGCGCTTGCACCATGTTTGCTCCCTGCCACAGCCGG
Organism: Terriglobales bacterium; assembly: GCA_035526435.1. Taxonomy (GTDB): domain Bacteria; phylum Acidobacteriota; class Terriglobia; order Terriglobales; family Acidobacteriaceae; genus DATLCI01. Next base: position 15,023 of record DATLCI010000014.1, on the reverse strand, counting down.
GCAGTTCCGGTGAAACGGGCGACTCCAGTATTGCGGTTGGCGGTGACCGCCTCTGCGGTGGCATGAATGGGATCGTTCCCGGACAGCATGGCCCCGCCGCCGGCGGCAGCTTTCAGTTGGCGGTAGGTCGTCTTCACTTGGCCTTGTCCCGACAACTCCCCGGTCTTGCGGTTCAGCCGCAGCGTCTTGCCGGAGACGATGAAGCCAGCCTCGCCGTCTTCAATCCGTGGCGAGCCGGTGAGATTGAGGGTGTCATCACTGGCATTGAATCTTCCGCTCTCCGCCGTAGCGCGGCGCTGACCCTCGCGGTAATCCACGCTGCCTTGTACGTCGATGTCATTAATGCTCGTTCGCCCCGCGGACCGAGGGTCAAAATTGGCGACCATTCGGTTGGCGGTGATCACGCGGTCTGGCAGACCCGGCGCGGTGGTGACGATCCGGGCATTCGGGGTCCCGGTAAGCGCCTGCATGCGATTCTTGCCGGAGAACGTCGCCGTAAAGCCCCCGGCGGTAATGACCGAACGTTGATTCGATCCCGCTGCTCGCAAAACAATCTGCGACGCACCCGAGGTCACGGCGCGTTGTAGCTGGCTCTTACCAGCAAAAAAGAAATCTACCGTATCTGCCTGGACGGCGGTGGCCTGCTGGTCCGCGCCCTTCTGCTCAAAGCGAACCGACTCGCTAGCACGAACTTGGGCGACGTCGTTGCGTCCCGTGAAGTCGATGACGGCGCGACCCGCAGAGCCGTCAATAGGAGACGCACCCGTAGCGTGAACCGTGACGGCTCCATTCAGGACCGCTTTTTTCAGCAGATTGCCGGCAGCGAAATCAAAATCGGCGTGCTGCGCGCGCATGCTGGAGGAAGTCTTCCCTGTCGCTTCTGCAGTGACATCACCGGACGCTGCGATCTTCGCAATGGTGTTGTCATCGTTCAGAAGGATTGTGACTTCCCGGGCATTCAGATTGCGAGTGGGCTGCTCCATTCGTACCGACGACAGCACCGCTCGCAGGGGCTGGTCTTCGATCACAGCTTTGCCGGCGAGGACGGTGGTGGGATCAAGCTTGGAATGCGAAGGCTGACCACTGGTGGCTAGCCGAACGTCGGCGGACAGAGTAAGTGACCGCTGCCTGGAATCATAGATCGCGCCTCGGGCTGAACCCGAAGCCTGGGGGATGGAGAAGTCGATCTTCTCCCTGGTCTGCGCGATGCCGGTCTTCTGATTAAAGGTGAGCCCGCTGGTGCGGAAATGTACGCGACCCTGCTCGGAATTCTTCAGCGGATCAGGCCCGGGCTTCCCTTCCGCCTGCAGATCGATGAGCACCTCACCCTGGGCGGTGACTTCGCCGGATCGCGGGTCGTAGGCGAATGCTTTCCCGAATATCTGGTCGTATTCATCGCCTTCACCGTAAACGATGATGCGGACATTTTCTAGCTGAGCTCGCTGCCCATCTTTATATTGCACCGCGTTGCCCGCCGAGATGGTGAACAGCGCCTTTCCGCCGGATGATTGGGTATACGTAAACCCTTGCGCGGTGCGCTGGATGTCAGCGCCCAACTTCCGGGGAATCTCCTTGATCTGGCTCGCGATCTTATATTTCGCGTAAGAATAGAACCCCAACACGATGGCGAACAAAAGAATGCCGAGACCTGCGATCGCGATCCGCAATTTTTTAGGGTTGAAGGCCATCTAGGCTGATTTTACGCGAGGCGGGAGATTACAAGGCGCGGGCCAGGACCAGCGTCACGTCGTCAGGTTGTTCTTCCGCACCGATCCAATCCTGTACCGCAGTGGTCACGATCTCTGAGATACGCGCCAGGGGCAGGCTTCGGTTCGCGCGAATAAGGTCGATCAGCCGGTCTTCACCAAATTCACCGAATTCGTTTTCCGGTTCAGTAATACCGTCACTGAAGGCAACAAAGATGTCATTCGGACGAAGCACCACGTGACTCTCTTCGTAAGTCACTTCGTCGAATAAGCCAATGACGGTGCCGCCTATCTCTAAGCGCCGCACCGAGCCATCCTGGCCGATGATGACCGGTGGAAGATGACCGGCGTTGGAGTAAGTCAACGTGCGGGAGCCGGCATCGTAGACGCTCAAGAACAGCGTTGCATATTTCTCGGGCTGGGTGCTGTGATACAGGTGCCGATTGAGCAACTCCAGCGCGATAGCCGGAGATTGCATGCCTCCTGAGACCACCCATTCGCGGTCAGTGGTTACGTCGCCAAGTCCGGAAGTCGACGCCGCTCCGGCATGAACTAATTCCTGCCGGGTCGGCATACGGCCGAACTCATAGGCGCGCACCGCGGAATGTACGGTCGCCATCAGCAAGGCGGCCGAGATTCCCTTCCCGCTGATGTCGCCGACGGCCAGCCCCAGCATCCGCTTACCGGCCGGAAGGAAGTCGTAATAATCGCCGCTCACACTGCGTGCCGGCTTGCATACGCCGTGGACTTCCAGCCCTTCAATGCTGGCTGCTTCGCGCGGAAACAGCGTGGCTTGGACTTCCTGCGCGATGGCGATCTCACTCTCGAGGCGCTCCTTCTCTTTTTGCTCCTGAATGAGCTTTTCCAGATTTTCCGCCATCGAATTAAACGAGTTTTGGAGTTCAGCAAGTTGATCTTTGCTCTTTACTGGAATGCGATGCTTGAGGTTGCCGCGATTGATCTCTTGCGTCGCCTTGTAGAGGTTGTAGACGGAGAGAGTGACGGTACGGGTCAGGCCAACGCCAAAGAACAAAGCGATGATCACGATGAGGCCAAAGAAGACAGCGATGCCGGCCAAAACTGTCAGCAGAACAGTTCCGAGCTGACCTGTTCTGATAAATAGCCGGTTCACCAGCGCCGAGGGACGCGTAATGACTGTGATGGCGACGTTCTTAGTCTTGCCGGAGTCCCATTCCACGATCGGGACCGGATTGACATAACTTAATTCCGGGTCGTAGCGTAACGTGCCGTGCGGTGGGACAATTCCGCCGACGACCAATGGTTCCTGAGCGACCTCATAATTCACATTCTTGCCGTTGGGATCGTCATCCTTCTCGCTGATCACCAGCCCGCTTCGACGGCTTTTCCCGGCGACTTCTAGCAGATTGAAATAGCGCACTTGCCCCAGACCCGCTGAACTGCGCTCAACCAGTCCTTTATTGAGCGGAACGCGAAACATCACTAGCGTGCCGTCAGGCCCTTTCACTACCGCACAGAGAAATAGCTGCGCAGCGTCGCCTATCAGCCCTTGAAAATCTTCTTTGATCCAGTCGGGCGGCTTCGCATGTGCCTCGGTTGAATTGTGTAATCGAAGCGTTTTGCCTTTCTGCCAGCCAGTGACTTCCAGGCCGGGAAACCGACGCTCCAGGTTACTTAGCCGAAGCTTCCAACGCAGGTCTTCCCGCTTTGCCCCAGGTCCGCTCAATTCTGGCGCAATGCCCTGAGCCACCACCTCCAGGCTGCGGATCTCCTTCTCCAGGTCAACCCGCACCTCTGACGTCACGTACTGATTCGAAAACATATACCCGGCAATCCCCACCATAGTGAGGATGAGCAGCACCGGGATCACGCCGATGAACACATAGGTGACAATGAGGCGATTGCGCAAACGCCACAACATCTCATTGCGTACCCAACGCAGCAGCAGCACGATGAGCAACGAACCCAGAACAAAGCTGAGAATGACCGCGAGCCCGTTTAGATAATCTGCGGCGGAAGTCCGGCCTAGTGTCCGCAGCAGCACCTGAAAAACGTAAACTGCCAGGCGCAGCAGAAAAATGTAGACGGACAGCCGGGCGAGCATGGACTTGGGGGTCCAGATGGCGACTTTACGCCGCAATAGCCTGTAAAACGGGGTGCTCATGGTGAGTGCGGGATGACGCTCGTTGGTGAAGATTATAGCCGTCGTCGGTATCAGAGGATACGAACCGGAAGCGCGCAGAGTTCCAATCCGCTAGCCGTGCTGCTCCCTGTCCACGGCGTCTGCCGAGAGGTGGGCCCCGCCCAACAGCAGTAGGCCGGAGATGAAGGCCCAGAACATCAGCGTAACCGACAGAGCGAACGGCCCATAAACCTCTTTAAAGTCGAGCCAAGGGAGGGCAAATATGTAAACGTATTTCGCGCACTCCCACAGCACCCCGGTGGCGATGGCCGCGGGCAGCACCTTGCGTGCGGGGATCTTGGCATTGGGAAGCAGCCAATAAATGAGGAAGAAGATGGCGATGCTGGCGGTCATGCCAAACGTCTTGGTGAGTACGCTGGTGAGGCTGCGGGCCAGCACGCTGTTATCCGCGAAGGCGGCGTCGATCAAAAGAAGATTCCCGGCGGTCAGCGCAATGGAGACCATCGTGAGCAAGCCTACGGCGAATGCTAATACTAGCGAGATGATCTGATTGCCGAGATAGGATCGGTTTTTCTGCACTCCCCAGACCCGGTTCAGCGCCACTTCCAAAGGCAGGAAAACCCCACTCGAAGTGAACAGCAGAATGATCAATGACGCCACCTGCACGCCTTTGCGCGCATTCACCAGGATGCTGAGATTGCGAACGATGAAATCCTGCCCCGTGGGCAGGAAATCGCGCAGCAGTTGCACCACGACGTCATACATCGTCTCCGAGCGAAAAACTTTGCGCGTGAGCGTCATCAGCAGCACGATGAACGGGAAAAATGCCAGGATGGCATTGGCCGCCACACTGAAAGCGTAGGTGTGGACCTCCGTGCGCATCAGGTAATGCAGGGTCGCCACTCCGCGCAGCCGCAACGTCGCCTTTTGCGCCGTGTTCAACGCTTCGGCCACCGGCGCTACGATGCGCTCGGCGGCAGCCACTGCGGGATTAGGAGAGGGGGCCATGTGAGTACGCGAGGTCTTATCCTACCAGCGTTTGCCGCCATTGCTTCTCAGATAACTATTGCTTTTATGCCGCCCGACTCCTTATTATGCCCACGCCTGACACATGACAATGGTCAGGAACGTGGGATCGGATTGATGTTTTTGTACTTCACCGTCAGACAACGAAGACGCGCTTCGGATCAAAGGTCTCGGAACCAGCAACTTCTCACGGCAACCCGCCGTTGCGAGGTCGCCACTCCGGGACTTTTTCTTTTGCATAGAAGATAAGGACACCATTCCATCCTCTCCTCACGAACTGGGGCGTTCGTGGCACCCGTAGTTAAAAGAGAGGGCACTGAAATAGAAATGACCAGCGGTGAAAGGAGCAGTCAGAGTGAGAGAGAAAGGTACCGTAAAGTGGTTCAATGGGGCGAAAGGCTATGGCTTCATCCAACGTTCAACCGGCGAAGATGTCTTCGTCCATTACTCCGCCATCCAGGAGCAAGGGTATCGCTCGCTGAATGAAGGCGAGATTGTAGAGTTCGATCTGGCCAAAGGCCCGAAAGGCTACCAGGCTTCGAACGTCGCCCGCGTCGTATAGCTCGAGTTAAGCGGCGTCCCCATAACCTGTGAGCCGGCCAACCATCCGGTCTTCATAGATTTTCAGCAGCGTCCCCTTCTTCGGCGGAAGGGGATTTTTATTGCTAGATCGACGCTTACTTTCCCCATTCCGCTGCGGTGTGATACAAAAACTAGTTCCCTGATCTTCAACTCTCGCCTCCGTTGGAGTCCCGTTGTTACGAGCTTTATTCATAGCCCTCTCTGAAAATCAGCAACTGCGGCGTTTTGCTGAACATTCTGCGCCCGGACGCAAAATGTCACGCCGCTTTGTGGCCGGCATGACGGTTGAAGATTGCCTGGCGGCTACACGCGAGATGAACGCGCTGGGCATGAGCGTGAGCGTCGATAATCTGGGCGAGAATGTGACTAATGCCGACGAGGCCCGCCACAGCGAAGCGCTCTACCACCAGATGCTGGACGCGGTCGCCGCGCAGAAGCTCAACGCCAACGTCAGCCTGAAGCTCACCCACATGGGACTGGACGTTGATCCGGAACTCGCGTTCGAGATCACGACCGGTCTAGTGCAGAAGGCGGCAACAATCAACAACTTCGTGCGCGTGGACATGGAGGGCTCACCGTACACGCAGAAGACGCTCGACTTCGTCGAAAAGCTGCATCGCGAGCCCGGCAATACGGGACGAGTAGGCGCCGTCATCCAGTCGTACCTCAAGCGCAGCGAAGCGGACGTGCAGAAGCTGATCGCGCAGAAGATCCGCATCAGGCTCTGCAAGGGCGCTTACCAGGAGCCGGCTGAGATCGCCTTTCAGGACAAGGCCGACGTCGACGCCAATTACGTGAAGCTGATGAAGATACTGCTGAAGAGCGGGGTGTATCACGGGATCGCGACGCACGATGAGAAGATGATCGCCGCCACGAAGGACTTCGCTCGCCAGGAGAAGATCCCACCCAGCGCGTATGAATTCCAGATGCTGTACGGCATCCGGCGCGACCTGCAACAGCAATTAGTAAAAGAAGGCTACGGGATGCGGGTGTATATCCCGTTCGGCAGCGAGTGGTATCCATACTTCATGCGCCGCCTGGCCGAACGCCCTGCCAATGCGATGTTCGTGCTGAAGAACCTCTTCAAATAGGACTACTGCACTTCCAGCGAGACGATGTCCCCGCTTTTGGCGTCGCGAGCTTTGTAATTCACCGCTACCTTCTGGTTCTTCCAGTTACAGGCAAATTTGTAATCGCCGATGATCAGCATCTTTTCGGCATTCTTGGTGTAAAGGCGTAATGCCCTGGGTCCGGAAGTGACGGTCAGGATCGCGGAGCCATCGTCCGCACATTCAACTCTATTCAGTGTCCCTTTGAGAAATTTGATAGGGCGGGTATCCGCCTTCGCTTGCTCGGTGGGCGCGGATTTCTCTTCGAGCTCTTCCTGATCTCCCGAGCCCTTCTGTTTGCTCTCCAGTATCTTCAACTCGGGATCTTCCTCGCCATCTTTCAATCTCCACTGCGGCGCCGTGGTCTCCCGGACCTCACTGTTCAACCGCAGCAGAGGCTTTTCTTTATATTCTTTAGCCATCTCAAAACTTCTGGCTGCGGCGGCCGCCACCTGGGGGTTATCACTGCTCTTTAAGTATTCCCAGATGGCGATGGCGTCGTCATACTTGCCGGCGAATGTGAGTTGGGTCGCGAGGTTGGCGCGGTACCGGTCTTCGCGCGGGCTTAACTGGATCGCTTTTTTCAACGGCTCAATGGCGCCCGTATGGTTGTTCGCCGCGGAGAGCACGAACGCTTTAAGGTTGTAACCTTCCGCATACTCAGGATCGAGCGCGATCGCCTTGTCCAGCAATGCGGACATCTCTTGCAAGTCGGTCATGTCCCGCGTAGAGCCCGCCACATTCTGGAACATGAACTGAGCCAGATAGAAGTACACTCGGGCGTCATTTGACCCGAGGGCCGCGGCGCGGCGGAAATTCTCTCCCGCGTTATCGAAGTCGCCTTTGCGGAGGTGGTAATAGCCCAAGCCGCGATGAGCGTCAGAAGAATTCGGATCGGCCGCCAGCACCTGTTCAAACTCTTGGGCTGCCTGCTCCTGATGATCACGGCTATGCAAGTGGAAGTCCGCGATCTGCGCCAGCGCTTCGTGCTCCTTGATCTTTCTGGCCACGTAGAGGCTCGGCTCGATCTCTGGCGCGCGCCAGACGAAATACTGGACGTTGTTGCCTCGATAATAGTTACTGAGCGCCTTATCGAACTCCTTGGCCGTCATGTTGAATGCCCTTTTCAGTGCCTCTACGAACGGAACGCGCTGGTTAATGACCAAGTCGAAGTACTCGCCTACTTCCTTGAGTTTTTTCGTGTCATAGATGTAGTGGACCGCCAACCACGATTGGGCGTACAGCATATGGCGCTTGGCACCGTTCTCGTTGTACTCGCTGGAATCGTGGGAGATAGAGAAAAGTTTCTCGACGGGCATCAGCCCTTCGGAAAGTATCTGCCCTGCGTATTTCGGCGGCATGCCTAGCTTCACTTCTTTTTCGGTGATCTCAATCGTGGAGTAGTACTCGGCGAAGCCCTCGTCGAACCACAGTTGCGTCTTCGGAAAGTTCGAATTGAGCATCAGGTGAGCATATTCATGAAAGACCACCGGATATCCCGCTTCGGAAGAGAGATCGAGTGCGATAAAGCTGCGATCTTCCCCGCGCAGATAAAGCCCCGCCAGGTCGATAGGTTTGCCCTTCCACAGCGGCGCGACGGACTTGAGTCCGCGATTGTCCTTGAACGCCACGATCACCAACGGGATGTTGAGGTTCAACTTGTCGCGAACCAGCAGGGTGCCGAAAAGCTTACGCATCTGTTCGAAGCGGAGCGCGACCTCCCGTCCGCGCTTATCGCCCCCGTTGGTGTACACCACGAAATTCGGCGAACGGATCTCCTTCCACTGTTCCTCGGCACAGGCTAAGCCCGGGTTAAAGAGCGTGATCAACAGGATGAGTTTGAGTCGGAGGCGCTGCACGGCTAGGCCTATGCTATACCGCGGCGCCGGGGGAAATCTATGTTGCCGCCGAGGGGCTAGGAATGCGGGAATTCGAATTTATTCAGGCCCATGCCACAGTGGCTTAGGTAGGCCCGCATGGCTTGTAAAGCGGCCAGCTCAATGGCCATGAAGTGGTGCTCCTTGTGAAAGTCAGTCTGCAATTCATCCAGCGTGATCTGTCGTCCACAGGTGTCGCAAACGCAATCGAGCATGATAGAAGCCATGGTGCCCTCCGATTCAGTCGGTTTCGAGAATGCTTGGATCGTCATCTTCAGCCTCTTCGTGTAAGTTTCCGGCCCCCATTTTCCGGGGGCCGGCCCTGGGACGACTACTGCTTGTTGGCAGTCATGCGGTCATAGATCAAGCCCGCTACTCCGCCGGAGATCGCGCCGATGCCGGCACCCTTCTTGCCGCCGGCGAGTGCGCCGATGGCCGCGCCTGCACCAGCGGATCCCGCGACGATCATCACCGACTTACCAGTGGAACGTTTCTTCTGGATGGGCTCGCCATAAGCGTCACGCTGCACCGCTGTGCTCGCGGGCTGAGTCATCGCCACGCGGCGCACGCGCGGTTGCGTATAGACCACCGGCTGCGCCGAGCTGCGATACATCGCCGGTTGCAGGGTCACGCCGCTATAGGCAGGATCGGCCATCATCTGTTCCTGATTGCTCGCCTGCAGTTTCGGCATCACGTAATAAGAAATGCCTGAGACCACTAACGCAGTCACGAGACTGGTTACAGCTGCGGTGCGGATCAAAAGTGATTTCATCTTGGTTCCTCCTCATGTTGCCCAGCGCCCTAAAACGAGGGACTGGAGCACCGAAGGCCCCAAAAGGCCCCCGTGGCTACCGTTGAAGGAGCACTGGCAATGCCAAACTAACTGATTGAAACCAAACGAGATTTGGCTCGAAACTATTGTCTGAAGTGTAAGAAGTACACCATTGAAGAACTTCCGGCCACGGACTTTGGCGGGTTGACTTGGCTTGCGCGGCTCAAATGCCTTATGGATCCAGCCGGCCTAGGCCCCAACGGGCATGCTCGGCTACCACGGGATCGTCGTCAGCCGCCATCCGTTCGAGCCCCGGCCGCGCACTTTTTTCGCAGCTATTACCCAGAGCAATCGCCACGTTCCGCCGGAATCCTTGGTACTTCGCCCGTTTGATGGGTGAGTTCTTAAATACCCGATTGAAGTCGTCTTTGGACATGGCAGCCAGCCACTCCAGCGCCGGATTCACCAGTTCGCGACGCGGCTGGAACTCCGCTGCCTTTGCTAGCGGAGCGCGGCGCGTTGCATCTTTCGCACCGTTCCAGGGACAGACGTCCTGGCAGATATCGCAGCCAAAGACATGGCGGCCCATGGCTGCACGGAACTCTTCCGGGAGTGCGCCGCGTTTTTCGATCGTGAGGTAGGAGATGCAACGCGCCGCGTCGAGCTGGTACGGCGCCAGCGCCTGCGTGGGACATGCATCGATGCAACGTGTGCACGAACCGCAGCGGTCAGCGGCGGGCATGGGAGGCGTCATGTCATCACCGAACTCGAACGACGTCAAGATCACGCCCAGAAAGAAGAACGAACCCATCTCCTCATTGATGATGCACGTGTTTTTACCCATCCAGCCCAGGCCCGCATATTTCGCATACACGCGTTCCACCAGCGGTCCGGTATCCACGTAGCACCAGCTACGCAATTCCCCGTCGTGCGAAAGTTTCGCTTCCACTTCGCGCAAGCGACGCAAAACCGCCTCGTGGTAGTCGCCTCCCTTCGCCTCCGACTGCTGGAACCAGGCATAGCGCGATATCCAGCCGGCGGTCGGGTCATGCGGATCATCAGAGCGGGTCTCATCCGAGTTGTAATTCAACCCACAGACGATCACCGATTTCGCCCAAGGCGCAACATTGTGCAGAGACGCCCGCTTTAACTCTCCCGCCTCATTCCGCGACTTTAAATATTCCATCTCGCCCGCCCGTCCGGCTTCGATCCACTGCGGGAAGTATTCCAGCTCCTTGAAGTCCTGGCCGCGGACCGGCGTTATACCGAACAACTCGAAGCCTGCATCCAGCGCGGCTTGGCGAGCCACTTCGGTGAAGCCGGGGCGGGATTGAACAGATGCGGACATAACTGAACCACTCGTATTATCCAACTTTCCCCTCCGCTCGTCCCAATATGTGCGGCGGGGCGGAAAGCTCCGAACCAACCCTTGCCATCTAAGCCTTGGGAGATTCCGGCTTATCAGAGTTTCTGACCAGCCACCTGGGAGATATCCGTATGTACTGCTGGAGTTGCGGGCATAAGAACGCGGACGATAACAAGTTTTGCGGCGAATGTGGCAAGAAGCAAGTTCGTCCTCCTGTCTTCGCTGACGAAGAAGTGATCGACGACAACATCAAGACGATGAATCCTCCACCCCCGGACCGTCGCCGACTTTCCGACGAGCGTCCCCTAGTTTCCGAACTGGTGCGGACGCCGGTCCGTGATGCCAGGCCGCCAACGCCCGTGGTACCTCCTCCAGGCACCGGGATCACTCCCACGCAACGCTTGAGCGGAAGTAATCCGCTTGTCGAAGAACCTCGCGCCGTCAAAGACTCGCCGCTCGCTTCCTCGGTAGGCGCGGAAACAGTCAGGCCATCACCTGTAGTCAACCATGTGGAGGCGGTTCCGGTGGCTCGCACGAATACACCGACACGCATCTCGGGTCCATCATTTCTCGGACTCAGCGACGCGCCCGCGGAATCCTCCGACTACCTGTTGGACGAGGATGTCGAAGGTTCCTCCACGTTGCGCACCTATGTGGCCCTGGCCCTCATCCTTCTCTTCGGGGTCTTGATCTACAAACAATGGGACAATGTTTCCGCGCTGGGCAAAGATCTGGCGCAACGCGCCGGCGTTACCAGTACCCCTTCCGCGAAACCTTCGCCGACTAGCAGTGATGAAAACATTCAAACGACTTCCGCTGATAGTAAGCCAGCCGAGGAGACGACCACCGCGAAAGCCGAGCAGAAGCCAGAGTCAGACAACGCCGACGCGGGGGCAAATAGGAACTCCGCCGATCCCGAAGCCACGGAAGAAGACGCCACCAAGAAAGAGACTGCTCCTCCGGAACCAAAATCATCGTCGAAGTCAGCCGATAAAAGTTCCCTGGCAGCCGAGGCCACGGCCCCGGTCTACGACGATTCTCAGGTGGAACTGGCACAGAAATACTTGCAGGGACGGGGCGTCACTCAAGATTGCAACCGCGGCGTAAGCTTGTTGCGCTCCGCCGCCTCGCAGCCCAATCCGAAGGCGCAGATCAAACTGGGCGCGCTGTACGCCACCGGTTACTGTGTCTCGCAGAATAAGGCGGAAGCCTACCGCTGGTTCGCCGAGGCCCACCAGTTGCAGCCGGGAAATCAGTGGATCGACAAGAACCTGAATAGCCTGTGGTCAGAAATGACTTCCGAAGAGCGGGCACGGGCACAAAGGTAAGAAGCCTTCAGCAATCAGCACCCAGCATTCAGCCAATCTAGGAATGACGGGGTTAATTTGGGGATGGTGGATGGTCGGCTGGCTGCGTGCGGACTGCTAAGTGCTGAAAGCTGTCCTTAAATGCCGAGCTTCTTCACTTCGTCGTTGTAGTACTTGCGATAGAGGATGTCCCACTCCTGGGTACCTTCACTGATGATGCGCTTCTGGCTTTCGATCTTCTGCCGGGCGGCAGCGTCAATCTTCGTCTCCGCCAGGAACAACTCTTCCAGTAACCGTCGGCATTCCTGCCGGATGGTATTCGGGTCCTCGATGAAATCCACCTGCTCGAGTTCCTTCAGGGCGTTGGCCACAGTGTGGGCCAGCTTGTTGACCTTGTCGCGCGAGATCCTCACAGCACCGCCTTGTACTTGCGCACCAGTTCGCCTTTTACCTTCTTGAACATCTCCTGGTAGCTGGCGCCGGACTGCCGCATCTCGTCCTGATACTGCTCCAGGATGGTGCGGACATCCTCATTTATGCGGTCCTCCAGGCTTAATTCCTCCACCAAGGCTGCGTTCACGCCTTCAATGGCGGAGTTAACCTGAGTGGGATCTGGCACCTCAATGAATTCGCCGGCAATAAGTTTCTGGGTGACTTGGCGGGCCAGATAGCCCACATATTCTTTGGAGAAGAGCATGCGTCGTTAGCGTCCCGTGGTGGAACTAAAAATATTAACACAAGCATTTCCGTCCGGTCCCTGCCGGTCCCACCCGCCTGGCGGCTTAGCCGGATATGCAACCGGCTTGGCAACCGGAGTATCATTACTTGCAGGTATGTCTGACGACCTGCACTCACTGAAAGACGACATGAACGCCTTCATTGTGGGCCACGGCTTAATGCAGTTCCAGGCCTATGTGGGCGATGATATGAACAGCGTGCTTTGGGACGCCGGCTCTAAGCCCGACTCCTGGAAGGATTTCATTGAGCTGGCCAAGGCCTGCGACGTAAAGTTCGTCACCTATAACGACGACACGCTGGAAAAAGACGACCTCGATTTCCTGACCGAGCGATTGCAAAACTCTGCTTCGCTTGATGACGAACTGGACGAGGCGCGCTTCCTCCGTGGCCAGGTAGGCAAGGTCGGCTTTATCCAACTCGGCTTCCCGTACCAGGGCAACATGTTCCTCTATGAGGTCTCCGCCGACTGGTACGACCGCTATCAGGCGCTGCTCGACTCTGCCGATGACTTCACCAACATCATCTTTGATGAACGGGACCAACGCGACGACGACGAGAGATAGTAATGCGCACTTGGCTCGCGGTACTTTTACTGTTCAGCACCCTTCCTGCCACCGCCGACTTGAAGATCGTCACGCGGCGCAGTTTTGGCGGCCATCCCGCAACTGCTCCAGAGGTGAAATATGTTCAAGGCCAACGGGTACGCACCGAGTACCGGCAGGGCGGCGACCGGCACGAGCATATCTTTCAATGCGACCTCCACCGAGTAATCGATCTGAACGCGCGAACGAAGCTCTTCGCGACCACGGACCTGGACAACAATGGACTGCCGGTCAGCCGTCGCGGCGCCCGGCCGCGTGACCCCGAGCCTGCGGCCGAGTACACCGTGACGGCCGAGGACACGGGCGAGCGGGCGACGATCTTCGGCATGCCGGCGTGGCATGTCCGCGAGACCGTGGTCAAAACCTCGCCGGGGCCTTATGGGATCGGGAACACAGTCACTGACTATTGGTTCGTCGACCTGAAAGTCCCGCTGGGCTGCCGGGCGCGGGCCGAAGGACAAGACTCCTTCATCGGAGACAACCCGCGCTTCAAGATCAAACGGGTGGGTGAAGCCAGGCGCGGCTTCCCTGTGCTCACCCGGACCGTCATGAGTGGCCGCACGGGCAAGACCGAGAACGTGGTTCAGGTCACCGAGATATCCACTGCGGCGCTAGATCCGAAGCTCTTCGATATACCCGAAGGCTTCGCCCCGGCGTTGCAAGTGGGCGAGCGGGCGGATTTAGAAAAACCGGACACCATGACCAATCGGGTGAAAGCTCACTGGGACGGCTTCTGGATGACCATGGCGAAATTCATCTATTGACGCTACTTGTACGGAGCAAAAAGAAAGCCCCTCCACCGGAGGGGCTTTTCATTACTCAATCTAAATTACTGGGTTATCGTCTTTACCGCGTCGCCCACTTTGAAGCCGCTTCCGGAAATGATAGAAGCGACTGACGAAACGTCATCCACATCCGTGACTTTCAGGTATCCAATAGTGGAGCTCATCCGGCGTAGCACGGCTCCTGTGGAGGGATCCTTGATCTCCTTAGTCACGCGGTCCACGGAAAGCTGATCGCCCACTTTTACTCCGGAGCGCGAACCAACGTTGATCACGACCATTCCGCCGTCGATGGCTGCGACCAGCCCTTCTACTTTAATGGTGCGCACTTGCAGCTTCGAGCTTTCCTTGATCACGCCCGCGCTCATCTGCTCCACTGCAAGCTTCACCGCTTCGCCGATGATGGTGTTCTGGAAGTCGCTGCTACCGAAGTCAACCGCGCCGCCGCCAAAGCCGCTCCAGCCGCCGCCACCGCCCAGCAGTGAAGTGCTGGAGCGCTGCGATTCGCCTTTACCATCCGCGACGCCGAGAATCTCTGCGGTATCAATGTCAACGATGCGGGCATCGAGCGTAACGATCGCCTTCGTTTTTTTGTTGGAGAAGCCACCAACGCCGAAGCGCCCGAAACCGCCGCCGCCTCCGCCTACGCCGGTGCTCTTGGTGTCATTGCCGAACTGGGTTATGCTGCCCACGATGATGGCGTCCACGCCTAAGAGCTTGCCCAGCTTCGCGGCGGAAGTAGGATTGGCGCGGTCACTGTTGGAAAAATTCTGCTCCGCCAGGATCTTGTCCAGCGCCTTGCGCTCGATCACCGAGTAAGTTCCGTCTTTTACCAAGTGCTTGACCAGCAGGTCGGAGATGCCTTTGCCCACGTCGATGTCCGAACCAAACAGCGCGGCGATACCGGAACGTACCGTTCCGTAATCGAAATCAAATACGGCGACGCGCTTCTTGCGCGTGGTCGTGGTGGCCTGGGCCGGAGGCGGCGGAGGCGGAGGCGTCACTTCGGCTACCGGTTCCGCCGGTGCTGCCGC
>DATLCI010000208.1:0-14756 GCA_035526435.1 Terriglobales bacterium | reverse complement strand
CTTGCCATTTCGCCTCCTGGCGGAGGCCCTGAATCCTAACGTATGCTACTGTCCAGTTCTAGAGGGGTGCATTACAAGATAGTATTTTGGCGAGGCACAGAATCTGTTCAACCAACTCAGAACAAGGACTATAGTGTATCGATGGAGAAAACTACTTGGACGCCACTTCTAAAGATCAGGCATTAGGATTTCTCAAAGAGCTTGAGAAGACGCTCAATAGCGGGTTGCCCGGCCCCACCACCATGGAGTCTTGGATTCGCAGCACGGTCGCAGAGGCGAAGACTAATGATAAGAAGAAGCATTTACGTCTTCCGGAAGCCGCCTTTCTCAATGGGCAGGCTCTTCCCGCACTTTTCGACTTTCTGATCCATCGCGGACTGTCCAAGGAGGAGGCGAAACGAGCGTTACTTAATGAATACCATCGGACGATGTCCGACCTCTCGTCGCGGTCGCCCATTCGGTGGGAGCGACACCCCTTCCGAAAAATTATGAGTGGTAGCCCCAGTGACATTTACCGGGGTTGGACGAACCCCGATAAGGGTTACGGGTTGACACGGAGCTGCCCTGACTTCTCCCTCCGCGAACCGTTTCCGCACTCCATCTTGTTCGAGGGGAAGTACTTCCCCCGCGGCTCGCTGGAATTCGCACAACGACAGCTTGTCACGGACATTTATCAGACCATCTTTTACCGAGGTCTACCGTGTCTCGCTGCGGCAAAGAAGCATCCGGATTGGAACTATGACTACGCATGTCTGATGGCCTATGACGCCTCAACCCTAGGAACCCTCTCCTCGGCGTGGAGAGAGCTTCCTCAACAGACCCGCGACAGCTTCTGGGAAGGCGCCAACGTGTACGTCATGATCCTCCGGCCCGGCGACAGTCAGCGGATAAAATCTCTGGAAACTTTCAACACGCCAGCCGACATTTCGCGCCCTCCATAACAGCGCAGCTAGCAATGGCTTCTGAAACTCCGCTACCAGCGGCTCCCCCCCCGGAGTTGTGCTGAACGTGCAGGTTTGCCCCTAGTCCAATTTGCCGTGAGTCTCATTCGCAAACCCGCCCAACGCCAATGCGGTCTTGTGAATCCGGGCTTCCTCCCGAAGTTGGTTCCTCCACCGTTTCGGGATTGCAGCATATCCGTAATACGCGCCCGCCAGAGACCCGCAGACCGCGCCTACCGTATCAGCGTCATCTCCCAGGTTCACAGCCCGGACCACCGCCTCTTCATAGGACGCTGTTGTCAGGAAACTCCAGACCGCAGCTTCCAGAGTGTCAACGGTATATCCCGAACTCTTGATGTCATCTTCTTTATAGACCTCGATCTCCTCCAGCCGATGCCAAGCGGAACACTCTGTCTCATTCAGCAGCCCAATCGATTCTGCACGCGCGTCTCGAATGCCGCGAGAGGTTGCCGCTTGGATCCAGGTGTTCAATATCACGCACGACGACTGAGCTTTCGGATCGAAGTGGGTCACGCGGGCGCTAGCACGCGAGAGTTCGACGAGTCGTTCGACAGAATCCAGGCAGAACAGAGCGATTGGGGCACACCGCATCAAAGCCCCGTTGCCGGCGCTCGAATCAGGATGAGCCTCGCGGTACTGCGAAGAACACCCCTCTGGATCGCGGACATAACCAGCCATGTTGACCACGGCCCTGGTTTGAATACCTACGTCCTTGGCCGTTCTCGCCCAAGTCTTGAATCGCTGGGCAAGATCTGATGCGATGAACCCTTTGCTCTGAAGGAGGGAATCTGCAATCAGGAGAGCCATTTCAGTATCGTCGGTGTACTCACCCTTTTTCCAAAGATTGGAATCGATCATGTCCCGGAGACCTTCCGGGTACTTTTCACGAACCTGGCGGCGACTCTGGAATTCTAGAGGAGCGCCGAGCGCGTCCCCCACGGCAAGCCCAACTAAGCAGCCAGCGATCCGGTCTTTGCGCCTGGAGACGGAACCAAGTTGTGAATCATCAATTGACATTTCATTCACTTGCCCATCATTGACGTGGATGCCGTGGCGAGAGGAATATTGGCTGAACTCCCTGAGCTGTGATTACGGGTTTTCTTTCAAAAATTCAGCGTACTTCTTGGACATCTCCTCATCTTTTATGTCCTTTGGAGTCCACTTCATGTACTTGTACGTTTCGAACATTTCCCTTTGTACTTCAGGGTCATTGTCGTCATCTATAGGTTCAGGGTCTGCAAACATCTCGTCGCGCTTCTTGGCTTTCTTCTTGTTTGCTTTCTTCTTGTTGGCCACGTGACCACTACCTCCTCGCTGCCGATTTACTCAGTTTTTGCTTCAGGGTGGCTACTAGAATACTTCGAAATCGGAGCAGCTCCTCGCCCTGGACAACGAATGGCAGAAGTTTGACTCCATTCGAATTTTACCCTTCCCCTTGTTCGGCCAAAATCCATTTAAGCTTTTCAACCACCAAGCTCTCTGGAATCTCGGCCAGGGCGACCTCACGAAAACTCTTCAGGAGTGAAACAGCCTGTAGGCAGGCAGTCGCTGCACGTTGATCTAGAGTGCCCGACCGATTCAACCTTTCCAGCTCGGCACAGATGGAAGCAATTTCAAGCCTTTCGTTTTCCATGCAATCTGATCCCTTTCCTTGGTGCCGTGCCGCGAAGGCTGGGAAACCATCATGATGGCCGCCCCACCAATCCGAAACAGCATCCGGTGTTAATCGAGGCTACTTAAACTTTTCCAGTGGAAACGAGGTCACTACCCTATCAGACAGCCAGAAAGAACAAGGGATGTTTTCGAAAAATTCCGGATTTCGTAAATTTCAGCCACTTCTGTCTCAAAACGTTATTCTCGCTGCATTTTCAGTGTATCTTTTCATGTTCGCCCATCACGAGAGTTAAATACCAAATGCCAAAGAGATCCAGCAAAACCGGCAGCGAGCTATTCATCGTCGATAACAGCGATGAGGACTGGAAAGTAGTTCGTTATCTGCATGATTGGTGCCAGCTTTCCCAGGCTGTCGATATTGCAACTGGTTACTTTGAGATCGGATCGCTGCTCGCGCTGGATGGCGAATGGCAGAAGCTCGATTCGATTCGGATCTTGATGGGTGACGAAGTATCAAAGCGAACCCAGGCGGCCTTTGCGAACGGACTGAAAAAGGTTGAGTCCGTTCTTGATGCCAGCATCGAAAAGGAAAAACTCAAGAACGACTTCTTGATGGGCGTTCCCGCCATACATGAAGCCGTTCGCTCAGGGCGAATCAAGTGCCGCGTCTACAAGAAGGACAAGTTTCACGCGAAGGCTTATATCACCCACGGTTGATCGGGTGCCTCAGCTTCAGGCGTTGCTCGATAACAAGAAATTCATGAAGGGTGCAAAGTCTAATGATGGGAAGGCCAAGCTCTTAAGCTACGCAATTGCGGGACGCGAGTTTGGTCTAAGGCCCAGTTATGCCGTGGCGAGAAATTAGAGCGGCTATTTTCTCGCGCGAACGAAAGACAAAAACACCTAAGTAAATCCTTCGCAAAACTCTACTTTCCGCAACACCTAAATCATTTCTAAATTCACCCCCGCTGAACGCCGGAGCTAACGTGAATCCGCGATGCAGGAAGCACTGCACAATGCGGGCAAGCGGAATGCGGTCCGAAACAATACCGGGCAATCGGTTCACCAGTCCGATCCGGGGCTGAGACGGCCAACATTTCCAGCGACAGCCGGTCGAAAGCCGGAGGCTTGCCCTCCACTTCAGCCTAAAACTGGGCGGGAGCGCGAGGGCAGAGCCCTCGCCATAAGCGGCGGCGAAGCCGACGCTCCTTTCTTTAACGAAATACAGACTAATCGTAACTACAAGAATCGAAACCGTAACTGCGGACGGTGGACTACAGCAGGAACTTCGAATTCGACGGGTCGGGTTTCGTTTCACCGGCTGAACTGTAAGTGCTGGGGATGCGGTTACTGCGGAAGAAGGAAGGCGAAAAGATACAGGTTCGCGATTGGAGAGACTGCCGAGCGCCTAAAACTCAACAAATTCCTAACGCTGACCCTGGACCCCAAGAAGATTACCGGCGATCCAGTTAGATACCTCAATAAGACATTTGCAGTGTTCCGTGTCTACCTTCAAAAATCCGGATACCGGATCACTTACATTCGCGTGCTTGAGTTTCAGAAGAATGGAACGCCGCACCTCCACATCCTCATGAATCAAGGGATGCCGTTTCAGTGGATTCAGGAAACATGGCAACAGTGCGGCGGTGGTCTATTCGTAAATATTAAGCAAGTCGATGTTCACCGGATTTCTCATTATTTATCGAAATACCTCACCAAGGAATTGTTACTTTCCACGCCTAAGGGCACTCGCCGGGTTACAACCTCGCGAAATATTCAAATGTTCTCGAAAACCGATACGGGTCAGACCTGGAAACTGCTGAAGACGAATATTGGGTTTTTATACGAAAGGATCCGGGATCACGTTCTCGAAGCGGAAGCCGACGAGGAGAACTATCTGTGTTTTTTCTCGATTCCTTTCGGAATCGATCCGGTTCCTGGCTAATCGGCATTTGCTAGCAAACGGTTCCGAAGAGATTCGGGTTTCCCGGCGTAATTACGCCGATTGAACGAATTCGATTTTACGGCGGGCGGCGCTGAGTCGGGTTGGATTCGAGAATTATCGCCGTAAAACGCCGTAGAAAGTTCCACCGTATCGCAGCAGCACGTTCTTTTTATGGATATACTTCTCAGCGCGGAAAAGCGAAGCGGGCCTACCCAGTCGGGAGGCTGGCAAGAAATGGCCCGTAAGCGCTATCAGAAGGGAAGTATTCGCAAACGAAACAAGCGAAATCCGGTCTGGGAGCTTCAATATTGGGATATATGTCTAAATACGGATGGGAGTATCGGGCGGAAGCGGGAATCAATCATTCTCGGTCCCGTATCCGATTTGAATCGCAAGGAAGCGAAAAAGCTTGCCGAAGAGATTCTCCGTCCGCTGAATTCGGGAAAACGAACCCCGCATTCGGACATTCATTTTCGGGAGTTTATCGAGAATTACTTTATCCCGAATGTTTTCCCGATTCTGAAGCAGTCGACCCAGGACCGCTATCGCTTAACCCTCAACAAGCATTTACTACCTGCTTTTGGAGAACTCCGGTTAACCGACATAAGGACTCTCGATCTACAGCAATTCATTTTGCACAAATTGCAGGGTGGATTGGGTTGGGAGTGCGGGAATCATTTCCGCAACTTAATGTCGAAGATCTACAAGACGGCCAAGAAGTGGAATTTCTTCGGAGGCGACAACCCGGCTTTAGGGGTCGATCTTCCGCCGAAGAAGCCCGTTCGCGAGAAACGAATACTTTCTCAAGAACAGGTGCCCCAGCTTTTGGCGGTCCTGGAGGAACCCGCAAGGACGATGGTCCTGGTCGGGATCCGGACCGGAATGCGGATCGGCGAGATCCTAGGGCTGCGAAGGGAAGATATAGACAGGCAAGGGAAACAGCTACATGTTGCCCAGGCGGTCTATCGCGGCCTGATAGGGACTCCCAAGACCAAGAGCAGTATTCGCACGCTCCCACTCCCAGACGAGCTCCTGGAGGCGCTAGCTTTGCATTGCAGGCGCTTCCCGGCGGTGAACGGGTGCAACCTCGTCTTTCAGACGAGCAAGGGCACTCCGTTCGGGGATACCAATCTTCTCCATCGGGAGCTAAAGCCAGCAGGCAGGAAGATCGGGGCACCTTGGCTGAGTTGGCATACCTTGAGACGGACGCTCTGCACTCACTTTCAAGAGGCAGGCGGATCACTCATCGATGCGCAAAGGCAGCTGGGGCATTCCCGGGCTTCAACCACGCTGGATATTTACACCCTGCCCAACTCCGCCAACCAGCGGAATACCATCGAGAAACTTTCGCAATTGGTGACCAACGGTGACGAATCGGACCAATCCGCGAAAGCTCCACGGATGCTTACCCAGCAGATTCAGTGAGATAAATGGTAGGCACGAGGAGACTCGAACTCCTGACCTCTACCGTGTCAAGGTAGCGCTCTAACCAACTGAGCTACGCGCCTATAAAGGTTGGAACTTCTATTGTAATTGCGACCCGCATGCAGCGGCAAATCAGGCCGCTTCCTACGCGCAAAAGGCCGCTCAAAAATCTTCTCGCTGCCACGTGACGTACATCACATCTTCACTTCATCTTGCCTGTTATCAATAGACTGCAACTGAGGAGAACTCCATGGCGCCCCCTTCAACCCGCTCCGCGAACCCTGCGCTTCAACTCTTGCTGGGCACAGGCGCGTTTGCCTTCTGCTTCGCCATCTTCGGCTCCGTTTCCGCCATGATGCCGGTGTTGCGTAAAACCTTCGGACTTACCCCCGTGCAAGTAAGCTTGGCCCTCGCCGTTCCCGTGCTGCTCGGTAGCCTGGGACGCATTCCCCTGGGCATGCTGACGGATCGTTTTGGTGGCCGGCGAGTCTTCTCCGCAGTTATGGTTTTTTCTATCCTGGCCGCGGGGCTGATGGGGTTTGTCAGCAGCTACTCACAACTGCTTATCTTCGGATTCCTGACCGGCGCGGCATTAGCCAGTTTTTCCGTCGGGGTAGGCTTTGTCAGCGGATGGTATCCGCCCGCACGCCAGGGATTTGCGCTCGGCGTTTACGGCGCCGGCAATGTCGGGCAGTCGCTCGCGGCTTTTGGTGCACCGTTTTTGTTTGCAGCCGTAGGTCTGCGCGGAACTTTCTGGACCTTCGGCGGACTATTGCTGGTATGGCTCGTCTTCTTTTGGATGATGGCGGAGAATGCTCCCCGCGCCGCCCAACCCAAGACCATGCGTGAACTTTTTGACCCGTTACGCTCGCAGATGAGTTGGGTGCTGAGCTTTTTTTACTTCCTGACCTTTGGCGGCTTTGTCGCCATGAGTATTTATCTTCCGGTATTTCTTACTGACCTTTTCCGCCTCACACCGCAGGACGCCGGCATGCGGACTGCTGGTTTCGTGCTGCTTGCCACTGCCATGCGGCCGGTGGGCGGATGGCTTGCCGACCGCATCGGCGGCCTCACTATCCTGCTTTGGGTTTTTCCCGCAGTCGCGGTGGCATCGCTGTTGCTGACGGTCGATCGCATGGTGCCCTTCACCATCGGGGCCTTGGGCATGGCGGCTTGTATCGGACTCGGGAATGGCGCCGTCTTTAAACTAGTGCCGCAGTATTTTCCGCGATCGGTGGGCAGCGTCACGGGCTTGGTGGGGGCGGCCGGCGGGCTCGGCGGCTTCTTCCCGCCGCTGGTGGTCGGAGTCGTTCGGCAACAGACAGGTTCGTTTTCGCTGGGCTTCGCATTTCTCGGCGTCTTTGCGGTCGCTTGTTTTCTGGTAACTTGGTGGACGAAGCATCGCGAGGCGAGAGGCCAAGTGGTGGTCACAGCTTGAAATATCCTTCGTCAGATTCGCATTCCGTGCTGCGGGCCACGCTCTGGGGAACGGTGGTTGCCGGAGTACTGGTGCTGGCCATTTATCTCGGCAGCAATCGCTTCCGGCATTTTGACGCGGCCCTCGTCCCTTACGCGGGCGCTACCGTCTTCGCTGCCTTCGGTATTGGTTACCGTTTTGCCATGTGGCTGCAGCGTCCGCCCACGCGGCTCTATTGGTTCCGGGGATGGAAAGTTTTTTTTCAACCGGCGCGCCTGCCTGCGCACGTGCTGCGGCTCGGCCAGCATTTCTTTAACGACTTTGTCCGCCAGCGCTTCATTGAGAAGCGTTCGCATACTCGCTGGGCCGCGCACTGGTTTATCGCCTGGGGATGCATCCTCGCCGGAGCCGTTACTTTTCCGCTTTCGTTCGGCTGGGTCCACTTTGAGACCGCGGCGGGATCGCAGGAGATTTACAACGCCTACATGTTCGGCCAGAAGGTGTCTTCGTTCCGTCTGGGTACTCCCATCGCCGCCCTCACCTTCAACATTCTGAATGTGTCGGCAGTCATGGTGATCATCGGGGTGGGGCTGGCGTTGTGGCGCCGGGCGCGGGACCGCGGCGCCATCGCGGTGCAGCAGTTCGCGCAGGACATGATGCCGCTGATGATGCTGTTTGCCATCTCCATCACCGGATTGTTTCTGACCATCTCCACTCATTTGATGAACGGCCTGAACTATGGATTTCTTTCTATGCTGCATGCCGTCACCGTGATCTTCACCCTGCTGTATCTTCCCTTCGGCAAGTTCTTTCACGTCTTCCAACGTCCGGCGCAACTGGGTGTGCATTTTTATCGTGAAGAGGGGAAGAAAGGCGCCGCCGCGGACTGTGCGGTCTGCGGCCAACCTTACGCCACCCGGATGCACATGGAAGATTTGAAAGTAGTCGAAGCCGCTTTGGGGATTGATTACACCCAAACGGAAGGCATCGGCGAGGTGGGCCTGCATTATCAGGATATCTGCCCGGGTTGCCGGCGGAAGTCGATCGCAATTTCACAAGACGCGCACTGGCGCCGGATGGGGACTCGAGACTGACATGGCCAAACTACCTGCACCGGTCACTGAACTTGTAAACGGATTTGGCCCCTCGTTGAACCTGGTGCCTCCGGATCAATGGAGTCGCGTCGGCGATCCTGACGCCGTGGTAAAGACCCATTGTTGCTTTTGCGGACAGCAGTGCGGCATTCAACTCAAGGTCAAAGACAACAAGGTCGTGGGCTTCGAGCCTTGGGAAGAATTCCCGTTCAATCAAGGTCGGCTTTGTCCTAAGGGCGTGAAACGCTACATGCAGGGCAGTCACCCTGACCGGTTGGTAGCGCCCATGATGCGCGTGGAAGGTAAAGGCTTTCTGCCCATGGAGTGGGACGCCGCTCTCGACAAGACCGCGGGCGAGATCCAGCGCATCCAGAGTGCCTACGGAAAAGACGCCTTCGCGCTGTTGGGCGGCGCGTCTTTGACTAATGAAAAAGCCTATCTCATGGGCAAGTTTGCCCGCGTCGCCGTAGGAACGGCCAACATCGATTACAACGGCCGCTTGTGCATGGTCTCCGCCGCGGCTGCCTCCAAGAAGATATTTGGCATTGATCGTTCGGCCAACCCATGGAGTGATATTCCCAAAGCCAAGGCGATCCTGGTGGCGGGCGCGAACATCGCCGAATGCGCGCCCATCACCACCGGCTACTTGTGGCAGGCGCGCGAGAACGGCGCCAAGCTGATCGTGCTTGATCCGCGGATGACCCCGATTGCCCGCAATGCTGATCTTTATATCCCGGTGAAGTCGGGCGGCGATATCGGCGTATTCAATGGCATGCTGCACGTGATGATCGAGCGCGGATGGATCGATCGCGAGTTCATCGCCAAGCACAGTACGGGCTGGGCGCAGGTGGAAGAGACGGTCAAGAAATACACGCCGGAGTATGCCGCCAAGATCGCCGGCGTGCCGCCTTCGATAATTGTGAGAGCGGCTGAGATCTGGGGCCCGGCGCCTACCAGCTTCCTGCTGCACGCGCGCGGGATCGAACATCACTCCAAGGGCGTGGAGAACTGCATGGCTGCGATCCAACTGGTGGCTGCTACCGGACGGATCGGCCGCGAAGGTTGCGGCTACGCCATGATCACCGGGCAGGGCAACGGACAAGGCGGCCGCGAGCAAGGACAGAAATGCGACCAACTCCCTGGCTCTCGCGATATCGAAAATCCGGAGCACCGCGCCTACATTGCCAAGGTGTGGGGCATTCCCGAAGAGACCATGCCGCGCAAGGGACTTTCGTATGTGCCCCTGATCGAAGCCATCCATGCGGGGAAAGTGCGCGGATTGCTTTCGATCTGCTGCAACCCGATGGTTTCGTTGCCGGACATCTCCTGGGTACGTTCTGCTTTGGAAAAGCTGGAATTCTTCGCCACCATCGACTTCTTCATGTCTGAGACCGGCCGTTACGCCGACATCATCCTGGCCGGATCATTGATGGAAGAAGATGAAGGCACCACTACGAACGTTGAAGGCCGGGTCATTCATCATCGCAAAGCCGTGGACCCGCCCGAAGGTGCGCGCGTCGATTGGAAGATCATCTGCGACCTGGCTGCGCGCCTCGGACATAAAGACAAATTCAACTATGCATCTCCCCGCGAGATCTTTGAGGAGATTCGCGTCGCCTCCAGCGGCGGAGTGGCTGATTACAAGGGCATCACCTGGGAGCGCATCGACCGCGAGATGGGCGTGTTCTGGCCATGCCCTTCGGATGAGCATCCCGGCACTCCGCGTCTCTATGAAGGCAACAAGTTCGGCCATGCGGACGGGAAGGTTCATTTTCAGCCGGTGGAATGGCGACCCGCCGCTGAAGAAGTCGATGACGAATATCCCATCATCCTGACGACCGGGCGCGTGGTCTCGCAATATCTATCGGGAGCGCAGACTCGCCGCATTGGCGCGCTGGTCGAGCAATATCCCCAGCCGGTGTGCGAGATCCATCCTCAGCTGGCCGGTAAGTTGGGTATCGCAAACGATGATTTCGTGAAGGTGGAAAGCCGTCGCGGTTCCGTGACCGTGCGCGCCAGCGTAGTGAAGACCATCCGCCCAGACACCGTCTTTGTCCCCTACCATTGGCCGCTTGATCGCGCCGCCAACCAAATGACGGTGCATGCCATCGATCCCGTCTCGAACATCCCGGAGTACAAGATCTGCGCGGTGCGCGTGTACAAAGTGAATGAGCCCACCGACGATGTCTCGCAACTCGCCATGCAAGCCGGAGGCGTGCGATGAGCGAGCTGGAATTCTTCATCGACTACTCCCGCTGTATCGGCTGCAAGGCGTGTGTGCAGGCGTGCGAGGAATGTGACACTCATCGCGGTACGTCCATGATCCACCTTGAGACCATCATGCGGAGTGAGAGCGTGCAGACTGCGCCTCAAGTCTGCATGCATTGTGAAGACCCGATCTGCGCCCAGGTGTGTCCCGCCGACGCCATCAAGAAAACCCCGGATGGCATCGTGCAAAGTTCATTGAAGCCGCGATGTATTGGCTGTACGAACTGCGTTTATGCCTGCCCCTTCGGCGTGCCCAAGTATGAAGCGGAGATCGATCAGATGATGAAGTGCGACATGTGCTATGACCGCACCAGCGTAGGGAAAGGTCCCATGTGTGCCACGGTCTGCCCATCCGGCGCGCTGGCCTTCACCACTCGCGGTCACATTGAAGCCACGCGGAACGGGCGGGCGATCAATGAGTGGAGATTCGGCGGGGAAGTCGTCCGCACCAAAGTGAACGTGCTGGTCCCGGCAAATGTGGAGCGCATCGACGTCCGGCTGGATTCGCTGGCGCCAACGGATCAATACGACGTAGCCCGCCTGCTGATCGGAGATTGATATGGCGAAAGATGATTGCAAGAACTGCCCGGATTGCGACAAGAAGCCACCCAAGTGGCGTAGCGATTTCCCCGTCTCCTGGGACGAGGACAACTACGTCACCCGCCGCGAGATGGTGAAGTTCCTCGCGCTCGGCTCCGTTCTACTGGCTGGCGCTAACGCCATCGTCGCCGCCATCCCGTATTTGGAAGCCGCCACAACTTTTCCGGAGACTCCTATCGCGGGTGCTGAATCTCTCGCCCCCAATCAAAGCCTGACCTTCCGCTATCCCACCGAGGCCGACCCTTGCATCGCGGTGAAAGACAAAGCCGGAAAGTTGCTCGCCTATTCACAGGTGTGCACGCATCTTTCCTGCGCCGTGGTCTACGAGCAAGCCAAGGACGTGCTCTTCTGCCCGTGTCACCACGGATACTTTTCTGCTGACGCCGGCCGTCCCATCGGGGGGCCGCCGGTGCGCCCCCTGCCGCGCATCAAGCTCGAACAGCGCGGCGCCCAGATCTTCGCCGTTGGGGTGGAGGTGTAGCCATGGCCACCTCGAAGCAAGGGCTCACTCTCTTCAACGCGCTTCTTTTTTTCGTGGCTGCGGGTGTCGTCGTCCAAACCTGGCTCCTCTGGAACGCGGTGGACGCGCTGCTGGCAAAACGCACCGCCGTCCTGATTCCAACGCTCCTGGGCTCCGGCTTCGTCGCTTTGCTCAATGGCGCGCTGGTGACCTTCCTGTTTCATTTCGACCGCAAGTTGCGCCGGCCTTAACTTTGCTTGCAATCCCTGGGCTCCACGCAGAGAATCATGGCTATGCAAGCGACTGAATTTTCCTCGGGCGCCATAGTCCTGGTCTCACTGAACACCCCGCGCGAAAAATTCTGGGGCGCGATCATCGCCATCTCCGCCGCCGGAGTGAGCCTGCGCGGCATCGACCTCCAGTCGTTTGAAGATTTCATGCGCCAGATCAAGGCGGGCGACGAGGTCGCCCCCAGCGCGGTGTTTTTCCCCATGCATCGCGTGGAGCGCATCGAACTCGACCACCGCAATGGCGAGATCCCCGCTTTGCAAGAACGATTTGAGAGCAAGACCGGCCAAACTTTTCATGGACTCTTTTCCGCGTCGGCATCATCTAAGCCCTAGCCTTGCCGCCCATGAAGATCCGCGACCTCACCTCCACCCCGAATCTGCTCACGCTGCTGCGGATGATCTTTATTCCGTTCATCGCGACCGCCGTGCTCGAAGGCGACTTCGCCTGGGCGCTGGGGCTATTCATCGTTGCCGGCTTGAGCGACGGTCTCGATGGCCTGCTCGCCCGCTGGATGAATCAGAGAACGGTCCTAGGCCAGTACCTTGACCCCATCGCCGACAAGCTTTTGCTCAGCACCATGTTCCTGGTGTTGGCCGTGGCCCACAAGATCCCGTGGAAATTCACCATCATGGTCTTCAGCCGCGATCTCGGTATCCTGGTGGTCTCCGCCGTCCTTTATATGACGACGCCCCTGCGTGACTTCACGCCCAGCATCTACGGCAAAGCTAATACCGTCGCGCAGATCTTTACCATCTTTCTCGTCATGGTGAATGAGCTCACTTCCACGCCGTGGATCACTGACGCTAAGAACATTGGCCTGTGGTGCGCTTTCGCGCTCACGCTTATTTCGTGGATCCACTACACGCTGCTTGTAGGCTATCGGCTGCGGCATGCAGGCAACACTGGCAAGGCGGCTACGCCGTAAGCAGTTTGACCCTTTTTTCATCGGCACCCTAGAATCGAAGTTTCTTTATGGCACTGCGATTGTCCAATACGCTTTCCGGGCGCACGGAAGAGTTCTCTACCACCGACGGCTCCCAGCTCGTCCGTATGTATTCCTGCGGCCCCACCGTCTATGACTACGGACACATCGGCAACTTCCGCACCTTCGTATTCGTCGACCTGTTGCGCCGCGTGATCAGGCAGAGCGGCTACCAGCTTGACCACGTAATGAACATCACGGACGTGGATGACAAGATCATTCGCAAGGCTGCGGAACTGAAGCTGACGGTCCGCGACTACTCCAGCAAGTACGAGACCGCTTTCCTTGAAGACATGAAGTCGCTCGGTCTGGAGCAGCCCGAACATATGGTGCGCGCCACCGAACACATTCAGGGCATGGCGCGGTTCATCCAAGAGCTCGAACAAAAGGGGTTTGCCTATCGCACGAATGACGGCTCCTATTACTTCCGCATCGCCAAGTTTCCCGACTATGGCAAGCTCTCCAAGAAAGACCTTGGCGGCATGGAAGATGGAGCGCGCGTGGACGTCGACGAATATGAGAAAGACTCCGCCCGCGATTTCGCCTTGTGGAAAGCGCCCAAAGCCGGCGAAGCCTTCTGGGAGACCGAGATCGGTCCCGGACGCCCCGGCTGGCACATTGAATGCTCCGTGATGGCTCGGGAATTCCTGGGCGACTCGTTTGACATTCATCTGGGCGGAGAAGACCTGGTCTTCCCCCACCATGAGAATGAGATCGCGCAGTCCGAGGCGCTCACCGGCAAGCCCATGGCCAGGTTCTGGGTACATTGCCGTTTCTTGCTGGTGGAAGGCGAGAAAATGTCGAAGAGCCTCGGCAACTTCTATACGCTGCGTGACCTGCTCATCATGGGACACAAGGCTTCTTCCATCCGCTACCTGCTTTCGTCCGTCCCGTACACCCGCCAGTTGAATTTCACTTTTGATGGGCTGAAGCAAGCGGCGCAATCGGTGGAGCGGCTGCGCAATTTCCAGCAACGTTTGCACAAGGAAAAGTTTGCCGAGGGTCATTCACCCCAGTTCGCGCAGCTCGCGGAGCAAACCGAAAAGAAGTTCCGCGCCGGCATTGAAGATGACATGAACACCGCCGTGGCGCTGGCTGCGATTTTTGACCTGGTTCGCGAAGTGAACACCGCTGCCGACGCCGGCGAACTTAGCCAAGGTGACGTTCCTCCGCTTCTGCAAGTGCTCCAAAAATTCGACGAAGTATTCGCTGTCCTCACCGATGATGACGCCGCTAAGACTCAGGCCGCGATGGAATGGGCCAAGCGGGAAGGTAAACTCTCTGCTCAACAGTCGGTAGCACTGGAACAGGGGTTATCGGACGCGCAAGTAGGAGAGCTAGTAGTGCAGCGGGCCCAGGCGAAGAAGTCCCGCGACTTTGCCCGTTCAGATGCCATCCGCGCTCAACTCGCTGACGCCGGCATCCTGCTGGAAGACACCAAAGAGGGTGTTCGCTGGAAGCGCAAATAGTCGTTCCGGCATCCAAGAGGGCCATGAAGAAGAAACCCGCTCGCAAAGTCGGCAGCTTTTTGGCTGAGCACTCCCTCAGCATCGTGACGATACTCGTGGTCCTGTTGCTCGCGGCCGCTTATTCGCAGTCTGATTCGGATACGCACTGGGGCGCATTCTTTGGGAATGCGACTGCCGATTGGGCGGGACTCGCGGTTTTCGTGATCATCACTAAATACTTTTATGAGAT
>DATLCI010000126.1:0-7335 GCA_035526435.1 Terriglobales bacterium | reverse complement strand
ATCCGAGCGCTGCATCGGCAGCAGCTTGTCGAGCTCTTGTTTGCGGGTCTCCGGATCCTTGGCCATGATCATCGCCCGCATGTGGGCGATGCGGTCTTCGGCGAAGAACATGTGCTCGGTGCGGCACAACCCGATGCCCTCCGCCCCGAAGGCGCGGGCCTGAATCGCATCGCGCGGGATATCGGCGTTCGCGCGGACGCCCATGGTCCGGTACGGCTCCGCCCAGCTCAGGAACTTCGTTAATTCCGGAACATCCGGCCGCGCAGGCACCGTACCAAGCTTCCCTTTGATGACCCGTCCGGTGGTTCCATCCAGCGAAAGCCAGTCTCCGCCGTGGAATACCTGACCCTTGACCTTCATCTCTCGCAGGTTCTCGTCGATGCTGATCTCGCCCGCGCCCGCAACGCAGCACTTGCCCATGCCGCGCGTGACGACGGCAGCGTGGCTGGTCATGCCGCCGCGCGAGGTCAGGATGCCGACCGCGACCTCCATGCCGTGGATGTCCTCAGGCGTCGTCTCCGCCCGCACCAGGATGACCGGGTTCTGCCGTTGTGGCCCCGCCTTCTCCACCGCCTCATTGGCGCTGAATACAATTTGGCCCACCGCCGCCCCCGGGGAGGCCGGCAGCCCTTTTGCAATGACTTCCACCTTGCTGTTCTTCTCGTCCAGTTGCGGAAGCAGGAAGTCATACAACTGGTTCGGCTGCACGCGGAAGATCGCCGTCTTCTCATCGATAAGCTTTTCCTTCACCATGTCCAGCGCCATACGCACCGCCGCCAGACCGGTACGCTTGCCGCTACGGGTCTGGAGCATGTACAGCTTGCCTTCCTGGATGGTGAACTCGAAATCCTGCATGTCGCGGTAATGCTTTTCCAGCCGCGACGTGATGGCGCGCAACTCGCCGTAGACCTCCGGCATGACCTTCTCGAGCTCGGATATCGGTACCGGCGTGCGGATGCCCGCCACCACGTCCTCGCCCTGCGCGTTCATCAGGAACTCGCCGTAGAACTCAGTCGCACCGGTGGACGGATTACGCGTGAAGCCCACCCCCGTGCCGCTCGTGTTCCCCAGGTTGCCGAATACCATCGCTTGCACGGACGCCGCTGTGCCCAGGTCATCCGGGATGTGATTGATGCGGCGATAGTGCCCCGCGCGGTCGGTGTTCCAGGAGCGGAAGACTGCGTCCCTCGCCATCTGCAACTGTTCACGGGGCGCTTGTGGAAATGGCCGGCCAGCCCTCTCGCGAACGATCTCCTTGTATTCTTCAACCACCTCCCGCAGCGCGTCGGCCTTAAGGTCGGTGTCCTGCCCCGCGCCCATCGCCTTCTTCTTGCGGTCGAAGGCCTCTTCGAAGACGCTCTTGGGGACGTCCAGCACCACGTCGCCAAACATCTGGATGAGGCGACGGTAGGAATCAAACGCAAAGCGCGGGTTGCCCGTCTTGCGCGCCAGCGCCTCTACGGATTTGTCATTGAGGCCGAGGTTGAGGATCGTGTCCATCATGCCCGGCATGGAGACCTTGGCGCCGGAGCGCACGCTGACCAGCAGCGGATTGGTGCCGCCGCCGAACATTTGGCCTTGCAGCTTCTCCAGGCGTTCGAGAGCGGCGAAAGTCTGCCGGTCCACTTCGGCTGAGGTCTGGCCATCGCGCAGATAGTCGAGGCACGCACCGGTCTGGATAGTGAACCCCGGCGGCACGGGCAGACCGGCATTGGTCATCTCCGCCAGGCCGGCTCCCTTGCTGCCCAGCACGTCCTTCATCTTGCCGTCGCCTTCGGCCTTGCCTGCTCCGAAGAAATAAACAAACCGCGTCGTGGTGCTCTTGCGGACTTCTTTCACTGGGGGCGCCATGGTGGCCATGATATCTACCTCATGGCCTCCATACTAGAGGGAGTTATGCCCGGCTAATCTGACCGCGCTCACACCAAAAAGTGCCGGCAGCAACAAGGGCTGCCGTTTGATTGATTTACCAATAAGTGGACTTTACGCGATCCAACCCCCGCCCACGACCTCGTCGTCCTGATAGAAGACCGCCGCCTGTCCAGGGGTGACCGCCCGTTGCGGCTCGTCAAAGGCCGCAATCACATCATCGCCCTCGGCTTCGATGTTGGCCCACGCCGGATCGTGCCGGTGACGAATCTTCACCTGCACACGCATCGGCTCCCGCAGCTTCGCGATCGAGATCCAATTCGGACGCTTCACCCGCATCGTCTTCGACAGCAACTCTTCCCCGCCACCCACAACCACTTGGCGCTTGTCGCCTTTAATCTCCAGCACGTAGAGAGGGTTCGCGCTGGACATACCCAAGCCCTTGCGCTGTCCCACGGTAAAGTTGTGAATGCCGGTGTGCGTGCCTACCACCTCGCCGGTCGTCGTCACCATCTCGCCAGAGGTATCCGGCAACGCTTCGCCCTGCTCCGCCAAGTACGCGTCAATGAACTGCTTGTAATCGCCACTGGGGACGAAGCAGATCTCCTGCGAGTCTGGCTTGTCTGCCAGCACGCTCAAGCCATGCTCGCGCGCGCTCTCGCGGACTTCCGGCTTACGCATCTCGCCCAGAGGGAAACGCGTGCGGCTCAACTGCTCCTGCGTGAGGCCGAACAAGAAATATGTTTGGTCCTTCGCCTTGTCCGCCGGACGCTTCAATATCCATCGTCCGCGCCGCTCGCAGTACTCATTGCGCGCATAATGCCCCGTAGCGATGAATTCCGCGCCCACCTGCCGCGCCACCGTCAGCAGCTGATCAAACTTCAAGTGGTTGTTGCAAAGACTGCAAGGGATCGGTGTACGTCCGGACAAATACTCCTCCACAAACGGACGCACCACATCCTTCTCGAACCGCTCCTCGTGGTTCACCACGTAATACGGGATGCCTAGCGTCTCCGCCACCCGACGCGCATCATAGACGTCATCCACTGAGCAGCAGCGCCCCTGTCCCGTCGGCGTCTCGCCTTCCTTCGCCAGTCGGCGCTGGTTCCATAGCTGCATCGTGAGCCCGATGATCGGGTGCCCCTCATCGCGCAGCAATGCCGCCACCGTCGAGGAATCCACCCCGCCCGACATCGCTACCGCAATGGTCTGCTCACTCTGCATACTGTTCTCTGATCTCGACGCCGCTCTACCTCGTCACCGCTTCCTTCTTCTTGTACACCGGGCTCAACTCACGCAACTTCGCGACTGTCTCCGGAATGATGGACAGCGCATAATCCACATCCGCCTCGGTGTTGTGCTTGCCCAGGCTGATGCGGACGCTTGACCGCGCCTGCGCGTGCGGCATACCCATCGCGAGCAGCACGGGCGACGGTTCGATCGATCCCGATGAACACGCCGCGCCCGACGATATCGCCAGCCCTTTCAAGTCCAGCGCGATGATCAGCGCTTCCCCTTCAATATGGTCAAAGTGAACATTCAGAGAATTTGGCACCCGCGGCGCGCCCATGCCGTTAATGCCACATTCATCCACGCTCTTCAGGATGCCCGCTTGTAAGCGGTCGCGCATAGCGCCGATCTTCTCTACCGATCCATCCCCAAAGCCACGCGTCACGATCTCCGCCGCTCTGCCTAATCCCACGATTCCCGGGAGGTTCTCCGTGCCCGCTCTGCGATGTCGCTCATGCGTTCCGCCGATCAGCAGCGGCTTGATCGGCACTCCGCTCTTGATGTACAGCGCCCCTGTCCCCTGCGGCGCATGCATCTTGTGCCCGGAGATCGAGAGCAGATCGCAACCGATCTTGGTCACATCAATCTTTACTTTGCCCGCCGCTTGCACCGCGTCCGTGTGGAAGTAGATCTTCTTGTCGTTCTTCTCGCTGGCTTCTTTCGCGATGCGCCCGATCGCTTCTACATCCTGCACTACGCCGGTCTCATTGTTCGCCATCATGATGCTGATAAGCTTCGTGTTGGGCTGGATCGCCGCCCGCACCAGCTCCGGATCGATCACACACCTGGCGTCCACCGGAATACATGTCACTTCGATCCCGCGGTCTTCCATTACCTTGCACGTCCGCCGCACCGCGCTATGCTCAATCGTGGACGTGATCACATGGTCGCCCGGCTGCAGCATGCCAAACAACGCCAGATTGTCGCTCTCGGTGCCGCCGCTGGTGAAGACCACCTCCGCCGCGCGACACCCCAACATCGTCGCGACGGCTTCCCGCGCGTTCTCCACCGCCGCCCGGGCCTTCTGCCCAAACTGGTGGATAGATGACGCATTCCCAAACTGCTCGGTGTAAAACGGCGTCAGCGCCTGCAAAACCTCGGGCAGGACGGGGGTAGTCGCATTGCTGTCCATGTAAACGCGTCGCATAGTGTCTATTTTACCTTTTTAGCCCAATTCCCTCGATTTTAAGCCGCTTTGCCGTTCGTCCCACCCAGCTTGTCATTCCTCACCGCAATGGTTATCTTTCCCTGAGACCAAAGTCGTCCTTTATTCGTATCTTTCACGCACCCCAAAATTTCCGCGGAGATAACCTATGACATTCCCCACCCATGCTTTACGTGGCACGCTGTCGGCTGCGTTGGTCTTGGCCCTGGGCGCCGGCGCGTTTGCGCAAGCCCCCGCTGCCAAAGGCGCTGCCAAGCCCGCTGCCAAGGCAACGAAGGCAGGCGCAGGCTTTACCGTGCCCGTCGAATACTACAAGCTGAAGAATGGCTTGCGCGTCATCCTCTCGCCCGACCACACCTCTCCCACCGTCACCACCGCGGTGTATTACCGCATCGGCTTCCGCATTGAGCCTAAGAACCGCACCGGATTCGCCCACCTATTCGAACACCTTATGTTCCAGGGCTCGCAGAACCTGGGCAAGATGGAATTCATTCAGCTCGTGCAGAAGAATGGCGGCACCCTGAATGGCTCCACCCGCTTCGACTTCACCAACTACTTTGAGATTCTGCCCGCGCACAAACTGGAAACCGCTCTCTGGGCCGAAGCCGACCGCATGCGGGGTCTGGCTATCACGGAAGAGAATCTCAAGAATCAGCAGGGCGTCGTTGGCAATGAAGTCAAGGTCAACGTGATCAACCGTCCTTATGGCGGCTTCCCCTGGCTCGACATGCCCCAATACTCCAACACCAACTGGTTCAACGCTCACAATTTCTACGGCGACTTGAAAGACATTGAAGCCGCCACCCTCGGGGACGCCAAGGATTTCTTCTCCAAGTACTACGCCCCAAACAATGCGGCTTTGTCCATCGTGGGCGACTTCGATCCCGCCGAAGCTAAGCAGTTTGTCGAAAAATACTTCGGCAACATTCCTTCCGCGGAAGCCCAACCCATCCCGGACCTGACGGAGCCTCGCCAGGAGACGGAGAAGCAAGCCTCGAAGATTGACCCCCTGGCCAAGCGCCCGGCGCTGGCCATTGCGTATCACATGCCTGAACGCAATACGCCGGAGTACTTCGCCATGGCGCTGCTGGACCAAATCTTGCTCCAGGGCGATGACGCCCTGCTCCGCGATGAGATCGTGAAGAAGCGCGGCATGACGGATTCCGTCAACGGCGGCATCAACCTCTTGGGCAACACTTACAACTACAACGGACCTATGCTTTGGACGGTAGCCCTCTTTCACGATGCCAAGGACACGCCAGCCAGCATTACCTCCGCCCTCGATACCGTGATCGAGAACGTTCGCACCAAGCCGCTGTCGCAGGATTACATCGACCGCGCGCTGGTGAAATCGCGTTCTAATCTTTATGACACGCTCGGCTCCGGCTTCGGTCGCGCCGACTTACTCGCCAGCCTAGCGCTCTTTGACGACAATCCGGCCCGCGTCAACAACCTGGAAAGCGAGCTGAAGAAAGTCACTCCGGCATTGATCCAGAAGACCGCTCAGGAATATCTGCGGCCCGGCAACCGCACCATCCTCGCCGTCAAGACGAAGGAGGCAAAATGAACCGTATCCCATTTTTCTCGGAGAACACTTTAGTGAAAACCACCCGCGCCCTTGCGCTTTTACTTTTTTTCTCACTGTCCGCGATGGCCCAGAAGCAAACGCCGCCTGCCGGGGGCACGCCTAAGCCGTTCAACATTCCTCCCGCCCAGCATTTCACCCTGCCCAATGGCCTGAAGGTCACCATGGTCCCTTACGGCCAAGTGCCCAAAGTCACCATCAGCACCGTGGTGGATGCCGGTAATATCAATGAAGGTCCAGAACAAGTCTGGCTCGCGGACCTGATGGGCAGCCTGATGAAGGAAGGCACCCAGAACCGCACCTCCGCTCAGGTGGACGCGGCCGCAGCCAAGATGGGTGGCACTTTGAACGTCGCCGTGGGCGCCGATCAAACCACCGTAGTCGGCGATGTCCTCAGCGAATTTGGACCTGAATTCGTTAAGCTCTCAGCGGAAGTCCTCCAACGGCCGCTCCTTCCCGCCACGGAAGTGGACCGCCTGAAGGCTGACCAGTTGCGTAATCTCACCATCGCCAAAAGCACCCCGGGTGCCATGGCCAATGAGAAGTTCCGCAGCATCCTCTATCCCAATCATCCTTACGGACGCATCTACCCCACCGAAGCCATGATCAAGAGCTATGACCTGGCTGGGGTCAAGAAGTTTTATGACGACAACTACGGTGCGGCTCGGACTCACATCTACGTCGCGGGCAAATTCGACGCGGCCGCGATGAAAAAGGCCATCACCGAAGCTTACTCCGCCTGGAAAAAGGGCGACCCGGCCAAGCATGACATTCCTAAAACGGCCGGGAAGCGCGCGCTGGAAGTGGTGGATCGTCCCGGCGCCGCGCAGTCCACTCTCTATGTCGGATTGCCCGTCATCGACCCCAGCAATCCCGACTACATGGCCCTGCGCGTGATGAACGCCATCCTGGGTGGCTCCTTCGGCTCGCGCATCACCTCTAACATCCGCGAGCAAAAGGGCTACACCTACTCACCCAGCAGCCAACTATCCGCCCGCTATCGCGATACCTATTGGGTGGAAGTCGCGGACGTCACGACCGCCGTCACGGGCCCTTCATTGAAGGAGATCTTCTTTGAGATCGATCGTCTGCGGAAGGAACCTCCGACCGCGGCCGAGATGGAAGGCATTAAGAACTACCTGGGTGGCATCTTCGTCTTGCAGAATTCTTCGCGCGGCGGCGTGATCAACCAGTTGGTCTTCCGTGACTTCCACGGTCTGGGCGAAGACTATCTGCCAACCTACGTGCAGAAGGTCCGCGCCGTAACGCCGGAGCAAGTCCAGCAGATGGCCGCCAAATACATCAACCCGGACCAGATGACCATCGTAGTCGTCGGGGACAAAGCCAAGATAGCCGACCAACTGGTCCCGTACCAGAAGGCGGCAGCAGCGCCCAGCGGCAACTAAGCTGGGGGAGAAGCTGTAGG
>DATLCI010000186.1:0-4843 GCA_035526435.1 Terriglobales bacterium | reverse complement strand
TGCTCGTTGCCGCCGCGAATGCTCAAGTCCGCGACCGGGTCATCTCATCCGCTCCACAGGGCGCCGTCAATCGTGGATACTCCGGCGTTCAGGCGCAGTCTCAACATCATGATGACGGCGACAGCGTCCAAGTTGGCGTTCAGGTGGGAACCGGCATCCGCGACACCATCCGCTTCGACCGCCCACGCGACCACCGCAATCGCGGCAATATTTTCTACGGCAACCGATGTTACCGGTGCAGCCTGAGCGGCGCCTATCACAACCCTTATTACGCGATGCCGGTCTACGTCGAACGCTATGACGGCCCTGACTTCAGCGAGAACCGCAGCGCTTACAGCGTTTACAGCAATCACATTCCCGAAGAGTACGTTGCGCCCGGCGCGGCCGCCGTTGATGCCGCGTATCACCAGGGACAGATGGATCAGCGCATCAACTCACTAGCCGATGAAGTCTCGCGCCTGCGCGCCGAAAAGGACGCAAAAGCCCAGGCCCAGACCCCAACGAATGACAAGGCCATCGGCACTTCGTTCGCTAACTCCGGTACCCTCGACGCCAACGCGCCCGCCTCGGGCCCGACCAACGCTGCCACCGCTACCTTAGTCTTCCGCAATGGCCAGCGTCTCGACATCGCCAACTATGCCATCGTGGGCAAGACGCTTTGGGTCTTCGACGAGCAGCGCGCCCGCCGCATCGCGCTCGCCGATCTCAACCTCGAAGCCACCACAAAGCTCAACGCCGACAATGGCTTCGAATTCAAGCTCCCCGCACAAAAGTAGAAGCGCGAAGCCCTTAACCCCCCTCACGCCTACCGTCTGCAGCCTAATGCCTGCCTAAAGGCCACACCCTCCGTGCGCCTCGCATCTCTAACCGTTGCACGCAATTCATTTTGGAGTCATGCATTCATGAAGAACTTTGTTACCGGCTTGGGGATTGGATTAGGTATTGGCGCTCTGCTCGCACCGCGTTCAGGCGAGGAGACCCGCGAGCTGCTGCGCAGCCGTGGTCAGGAATTGTGGAACAGTGCCCGCGAGCAGGTCGGTGCCATCGCGGAAGAGGCTCATGCCGGCTCTATCCTCGAGGCCCTCAACACCGTCAGCCGCGACAAACTGATGAGCATCTACGGCGTTGGCCCGTTGACCGCCGACAAGATTATCTCGAACCGCCCGTACGACTCCGAAGAAACGTTCCTGGCTCAACGCATCGTGCCGGAGACGACCTTCGAGAGCCTGCACGCGGCCTTGGCTCGGATGACCGCCTGATGCTATAGGTACTGCCGCTTACAGATACTTTTCGTTCAGCACCTTCAGGTGGTGCTCCACGTGTCCGGCGAGCGTGAACGCCAGGGCGCGTACGGACATCGCGTTGCCGCTGGCCGTCCCCTTGCGCTCCCACGCCGCGTCGTCGAACTGCTTGAACATCAGGATGTCGGCCTTGCGCACCAGTTCAAATTCTTCGATCAGCTCCGCCATGGTGCTGCGGTTGTGTCCAGCCGTCCGGACGTAATCATCCTGCTCGAATCCCGGCAGCGGATTCTGGTCGCCGCGCGCAAACCGCAGCGCCCGATACGCAAAGATCCGCTCCGCATCGATGATGTGCCCCAGCACCTCCTTGATGCTCCACTTGCCCGGCGCATAACTCACCTCACCGCGCGACTCCGGGATCGTGCGCAAAAATCCTGCAAACTTGGCCGTCTGGCTCTCCAGCGTGGCTACGATGTCGCCCTCAGGTACCAGGTTGATGTAGCGACCAAAATATTCTGCATGCTCACTAGCCTCGGGCTTCTTCATACGTGTTGCAACCGCCATACGTCACCTCTCCAAAGTCAAATCTTACCGTAATTTCCTCTCGCCATTTACAATCCACCGCACCGATGGCCGCCTCTTCTGACAATCTTTCGCGCGGCAACTGGCACGCCGTCACCGCCGGCTTCCTTGGTTGGACCCTCGACGCCTTCGATTTCTTCGTCGTTATCTTCCTCTATGACATCCTCGCCGCCCACTTCCAGGTCTCCAAAGGACAGATCATCTGGGCAGTCTCCGCCACTTTGTTTTTTCGCCCTGTCGGAGCCGTCATCTTCGGACTCCTCGCTGACCGCTACGGACGCCGCGTTCCCCTCATGGCGAATGTCATCTTCTTTTCCGTGATCGGCTTTGCCACCGGCTTCGTCAACAGCTACGCGGTATTTTTTGTGCTGCGCTGCCTCTACGGTATCGGCATGGGAGGCGAGTGGGGTGTAGGCGCATCGCTCGCCATGGAAAACGCTCCTCCGCGCTGGCGCGGCCTGCTCTCGGGGATCCTGCAAAGCGGATACTCCATCGGCTATCTGCTCGCCGCCGTTGCCGCGCGTTTTGTCTTGCCGGAGCTTGGGTGGCGCTGGATGTTTTGGATCGGCGGCATCCCCGCCTTGCTCGCGCTTTATATCCGTTCGAATGTGCCTGAGTCCGAAGCCTGGCGACAGCATCGCCTGCCGGACTTTGCTTCCATCGCGCGCATGGTCGGTGGCCAGTGGCGGCGCTTTCTCTATCTCGTCGTGCTCATGACGCTCTTCATGTTCCTCTCGCATGGCACGCAAGATCTCTATCCCGACTTCCTTAAGACGGAGTTCAAAGTTCCCCCGCGCACCGTCGCCGACCTTGCTATCCTCTACAACATCGGCGCGGTCCTCGGCGCGGTCATCTTCGGACACCTCTCCGAACGCATTGGCCGCCGCCGCAGCATCATTGCCGCTCTGGCATTAAGTTTTTCCGTCTTGCCGTTTTGGGCCTTTGGGGGCGACGTCTTCATCCTCGCCATCGGCGCTTTCATCATGCAGATGGGCGTGCAGGGCGCTTGGGGCATCGTCCCCGCCCACCTCAACGAGATGGCGCCGGACTCCGTCCGCGGACTTATGCCCGGCCTCGCCTACCAGATGGGCATCTTGTTCGCTTCGCCCACCAACAACATCCAGCACGCGCTCCAACATGCCTTCGGATACAGTTGGGCCATCGGCGGCTTTGAGTTCGTCGTCATCCTCTCACTCGCGCTCGTGACTTGGCTCGGGACTGAGCAAAAAGGCAAGAGCTTCACCCGGCCGGTAGTCGCTGCCGTAGATAGCTGAGCAGCGGCAACAACCCCATCGCAACAACGGTGACGTCTCCTAGCAACAACCGCATCGCAACAAAAACAAAGGGCCAGCTCTCGCCGACCCTTTCCTAAAGACTAAAGACTAAAGACCGCGTTTCCTGCCTTATGCCGCTTTCTTCCTCGGCACCTTGGCGCCATGCTCCCGCGCCTTAGATAATCCGATCGCGATCGCTTGTTTGCGGCTTTTTACCTTACCGCCTTTGCCGCCGGGCCCGCTGCGCGCCGTGCCGCTTTTGAATTCGTGCATCTCTTTTTCTACGGACTTGCCTGCCGCCTTGCCGTATTTTCGTCCGGATGATTTCTTCTTCGTTGCCATGATTCCTCCCTTTCCTTCTAGGAAGCCCCTCGCCCCGCGCGGGTTGGCACATTTGTTGCCTCTAAGGCGACCGCCCGAGGCCAACTCAGGTCGCCTTTCCATTGACTTACGGCCTCTAAACCAGTACTTTTCATCTGTACTGGTCCCCCTAAAACAAGGACGTATTCCGTGCCTCTGACCATTCTTCTCGCTGACGACAGCATGACTGCCCAGAAAATGGGCAAGGAAATCCTGGTGAGCGCTGGCTATGATGTCATCGCGGTAAGCAATGGCGCCGCTGCGGCCAAGAAACTTGCGGACAAGCCCGACATCATCATCCTCGACGTCTTTATGCCCGGCTACACCGGCCTGGAGATCTGCGAAAAAGTCCGCGCCTCGGCTGACATCGCCAAGACCCCGGTACTGCTTACCGTCGGCAAGATGGAACACTTTGATCCCCAGGATTCCGCGCGCGTAAAGGCCGACGGCCTCATCATCAAGCCCTTCGAAGCCACCGACCTGCTCGCCACTATCAAGAAATTTGAGCAGAAGATCGCCGCCAACATCCAGGCTGAGACTCCGTCTTACGAAAAGACCATGATCTTGGACCGCGCCCAGATCCAGGAATTTAAGGACGCCAGCTACGACGAATGGAAGACCGACGCGCCCGAGATGGAAGTCGCTCCGCCCCCCATGGAAATGTCCAACGAGATGGGTTCGGCGCCGGCCTTCGCCGACGACATGATGAGCGCACCGGCCTTCTCCGCCCCCTCCATGGATGAGACGGTAAACTTCCCGCCGCCCCTGGCCGCTGCCGCTAATCCCTCTTTCGACGAGACCGTCACCTATCCCCCAGCGATTCCCAACATTCCCAGCACGGACATGGATGAGACGGTAAACTTCCCACCGCCCATGGCCGCAGCCGCAGCCGCGCCCTTCGCCGACTTCGCCCCGGTGGAAATGACTTCCACGCCAGTCTCCCTGGACCCTCTACCCTCCATGCCCGCGTCGGCGAGCGACGTGGAATTCACCTCTGCGCCCCGCGGTACAGACGCAAAAGTGGTCCTGGAATCAGGCCTTGAGGCCGACAATGTTGAAGTGGTCGTCCCCCGCCAAGATCCGGCGCTGGTGACCGATCCTACCGCCATGGCAACGGAATTCGCCACCAAGTTCGGCGTGGATAAAGAAGAGGAAGAAGGCTACGTCCCCGGCTTCGATAAGCCCGACGAAGAGATCACGCCTATTCCCGCTCCCTCTCCGGACGATGATTTTGAAGCGCGCGTCGCGGCGGCTATGAATTCCTTTGAGCACGATGCTCCCCTGGCCGTTGAAGAAACTTCTTCGCCGGAAGCAGACATTCCAGTCCCCGTCGAAGTGCAAGAGATTCCCGCGCCGGTAGAAGTCGAAGAGATTCCTGCGCCGGTA
>DATLCI010000124.1:0-8580 GCA_035526435.1 Terriglobales bacterium | reverse complement strand
GCTAAGCGGCTTGTTTTCAATCAACGAGTTTTGGCGGGCAGATTGCAATAATGGAAGACAGACGAAGTGGCGCGCATTGGGGCGACGCAGCAACCAGGGAACTTCGGCCAGAGGTCCTGGGAGCGGTCGCCCTTATGCCTTTTAGCAGTGAGCAATTAGCACCTCAGCATCTAGCCGCTTAGCACACAAACCCCAAACATCAGACCAGTTGAATGCGTTCGCGCAGGTCCAGACCACAGCGGCGCAGGAGGTTAGCGACTTCGGCTTCGTCCAGCCGGGTGGCGTCGTATTCAACGCGGACCACATTTTCCTTTTCCATAAAAGTGATCTTGCGCACGCCGTAGACCTCACGAGCGCTGTTGATGGCGCGGGCTTCCTGCTCGCCGGGCGGGGTTCCGTAGCGGTAGCAGACGTCGACAGTAGTCATGAAAACCTCAAGTTGGGAATAACGCCCTTCCAATATATTGCACCCCGAGCAAGCACGCCAACATCTACTTTGACAGATACCCCCGGGGGGTATATACATACTCTATGACGCGCAAGCGAAAAGCGATAGCGGTGGAGCCGGGCGCAAAGGCCCGCAACCTGAAGCGCCTGCGCCGGGTAGAAGGTCAGGTGCGCGGGATCCAAAAGATGGTGGAAGAGGGCCGATACTGCGCGGACATTTTGGTACAGGTCTCCGCGGTGCAGGCGGCGCTGCAGAGTGTCTCGCGCGAGCTGATGCGAAACCATCTGCGACATTGCGCCACAGAGGCGGTGCACAAAAGCCAGCAGGACGCCAACCTCGTCTTTGACGAGGTGGTGGATCTCATCTACAAACATCAGAGATAAGCGAAGGCGGCCATGGAATCCAGCGAACATAACCACTCGTCAGCCCAGGCATTGAAAACCCAGACTGACCCGGTATGCGGCATGCAGGTTGACCCCGAGCGGGCGGCGGCGAGCTACGACTATCAGGGGAAGAACTACTATTTCTGCCATCCCGGCTGTAAGACGAACTTCGAAGCCGACCCAGCGCGTTATCTGCAGCCGAAACCTGAGTCGCCACTGGTCCAGTTGGGCGGATCTATTCCGAAGGTGACTGCGCCGGAACCGGAGGGCAAGGGGCCCGCGACGATGTACGTCTGCCCGATGGATCCGGAGGTTCGGCAGGACCATCCCGGAGCGTGCCCGAAGTGCGGCATGGCGTTGGAGCCAGAGATGCCGGTAGCGGCGGCCGCTTCGCGCATTGAGTACACCTGCCCCATGCATCCGGAGATCGTGCGGGACGCGCCGGGAAGCTGC
The DNA here is from genome assembly GCA_035526435.1 of Terriglobales bacterium. GTDB lineage: Bacteria > Acidobacteriota > Terriglobia > Terriglobales > Acidobacteriaceae > DATLCI01. The sequence continues at coordinate 7,296 of DATLCI010000124.1, read as the reverse complement.
CCCATCTGCGGGATGGCGCTGGAGCCGCGGACGGTGGCGCTGGCCGAGGCGGACGATCCGGAGCTGCGAGATATGTCGCGGCGATTCAAGGTCAGCCTAGGGTTGACTATCCCTATCGTCATTCTGGCCATGAGCGAGATGCTCCCAGGGAAACCATTCGCTTCGCAAGGATGGCTCTGGGTGCAGTTGTTATTGGCGTCACCAGTGGTGTTGTGGGGAGGCCTGCCATTCTTTCAGCGAGGATGGGCGTCAATCGTCAACCGGTCACTGAATATGTTCTCGCTGATCGCGCTGGGCACGGCGGCCGCCTATGGCTATAGCGTGGCCGTGCTGGTGATTCCTAACTGGTTACCGCACAGCGCCGCCCACGCCGCCTATTTTGAGGCGGCAGCGGTGATCATCACCCTGGTGTTGCTGGGGCAGGTGCTGGAGTTGCGCGCCCGGAAGCAAACCGGCGGCGCTATTCGCGCATTGCTGGGATTGAGCCCCAAGACAGCGCGCCGGCTGCTGGATGGAGGCGCGGAGGAAGACGTCGCCATCGACCAAGTACAGCTCGGCGACCGGTTGCTTATCCGTCCGGGAGAAAAGATACCGGTGGACGGCACGGTGATCGACGGAGCCACCAGCGCGGACGAATCGATGATCACGGGCGAATCCATGCCGGTGGATAAATCCTCAGGCGATCGCGTGATCGGCGGAACGGTCAACAACACCGGGTCCCTGACGATCAAAGCGGAGCGAGTGGGGAGCGAGACGCTGCTGGCGCAGATGATCAAGATGGTGGCGGCGGCGCAAAGAAGCCGAGCGCCGATCCAGAAGCTGGCGGACAAGGTGTCCGGGATATTTGTACCAGTGGTCATGGCGGTGGCGATCGTCACGTTCATCGTTTGGTATGTATGGGGGCCGGAACCGCGGCTAGCGCATGCCGTGGTGAATGCGGTGGCGGTGCTGATCATTGCTTGTCCTTGCGCATTGGGATTGGCCACTCCGATGGCCATCATGGTGGGAACGGGCAAAGGCGCCAGCGTGGGCGTGCTGGTAAAAAATGCCGAGGCGCTGGAGTTGATGGAGAAAGTGAGCACGCTCGTAGTGGATAAGACAGGCACATTGACGGAAGGCAAGCCGAAGGTGGTCACGCTGGTCACGGCGCCGGATGTTACCGAGGACGAACTACTCCGGATCGCGGCCAGTTTGGAGCGCTACAGCGAACATCCGCTAGCGCGCGCAGTAGTGGGGGCGGCGAAAGAACGCAACGTGCCGCTGGAGAATGTGCAGGACTTTCAATCGGTCACCGCGCAGGGGGTGACGGGGCGGCTGAAGGGTAAGCCGGCAGTCGTGGGCAAGAAGACGATGTTGCAGGGGGCTTCGGGCAACTCCGGACACGCGCGCCAATTTTCGTCGCCGGTGTTTGGGCAAAAAGAAGACGAGATGATCGCGAATGGCCAGACCGTGCTTTATGTGGGTTATGGAGGGAATGCGGCGGGGATGATCGGACTGGCCGACACGGTGAAGGCGTCGACGCCGGAGGCGCTGCAGCAATTGCGCGCGGAAGGCGTTACGGTGGTGATGCTCACGGGTGACAGCAAGACCACGGCGGCATCGGTTGCAAGAAGCCTTGGGTTGGAAGAGTTTGAAGCTGAAGTACTACCGGAACGCAAGGTTGAGGTGGTCCAGAAGCTGCAGAAGCAAGGCACAGTGGTGGCGATGGCGGGCGATGGCGTGAATGATGCGCCGGCGCTGGCGCAGTCAAATGTTGGGATCGCCATGGGGACAGGAACGGACGTAGCCATGGAGAGCGCGGCCATCACGCTGGTCAAAGGTGACCTGCGCGGAATCGTGCGGGCGCGGCGGCTGAGCACGGCCACCATGCGTAACATCCGGCAGAATCTTTTCTTCGCGTTCATCTACAACGCGTTGGGAGTGCCGATCGCGGCGGGAATACTCTACCCCTTTTTCGGACTGCTATTGAGTCCGATGATCGCGGCGGCGGCGATGAGTCTGAGTTCGGTGTCCGTGATCGGTAATAGTCTGAGGCTGCGGGGGATGAAGCTTTAGAGTTTGTTCAAGTAGTCAATGATCTCGGGCTTGGTCCATTCAACCGGGCCAATAAACTTACGTTTCAAGGTCCCATTGCCATCAATCACGTAAGTTTCCGGGTAGCGGAAGCTGCCATAGAGACGGCTGCTTTTGAACTCGGGATCGCGGACAGTCAGCAGAGCGACTTTGTGGTCAATGAGAAAGCGGTCGTACGCGGACTTGTCCTGATCAGTACTGACGGCGAGAACAGTAACCTTGTCCCTCATCTTGGCCTGCATCGCGACCAGCGAAGGCATCTCTTCCACGCAGGGCGGACACCAGGTAGCCCAGAAATTCAAGACGACGATCTTTCCCCGATGGTCATGGAGGGAGACGGTGCGATCGGCGTCCTGGACGGTGAACTGCGGCGCGGGGCGACCGACCATATCGGGCTGGGAGCCGCGGTCGCAGCCACTTACAAACAATAGGACGAAGGCCGCTAAAAGGCAGATTTGAGGTTTTCGGGACATCTCTCCCTATAATACTAGTCTAGATTTCTGTAACCGAGCGCAGCGGCTTTACATCCAATGGGCGCAACGTAGCGATTGCCATGATCTATCTGACTCGCAGGGCCGATTTTTCCGCATCGCACTACTACCATAATCCGACATTTTCGCCGGAAGAGAACCAGCGCGTCTTCGGGAAGTGCTGCAATCTTAACGGGCATGGTCACAACTACTCGCTGGAAGTCACGGTCAAAGGCGAAGTGGATGACAAGACCGGCTTCGTGGTGGACCTGAAAGACTTGAAAGAGGTCATTGAGCGCGAGGTGACGGATGCGATGGATCATCGGCACCTGAATAAGGAGGTGCCGGAATTCAGAGAGCTGATACCTACCACCGAGAACCTGGCCATCGTGATCTGGAACCGGCTGCAGCCGCGCCTGAGGATGGCAAAACTGCATCGGGTGCGCGTGTATGAATCAGAAGACCTATACGCGGATTTCTACGGGGAAGCATGAAAGCGTATCTGACCAGGCGGTATGAGTTTCCGGCGTCGCACCGGCTGCATGCGGAGTCGCTTTCCAAAGCCGAGAACCAGGAGCTATACGGCAAGTGCAACAACCCGTATGGCCATGGTCACAATTATGGGCTGTACATCACGCTGAGCGGGCAAGTGGATCCGGCCACGGGGATGGTCTGCAATCTGGCGGACATTGATGAGTTCATGAAACGCGAGGTGCTGAGCGTCTTCGACCACGCGAACCTGAACGAGCTGGATGCGTTCCGCGAGACCGTACCGACGACGGAGAACCTTTGCATGGAGATTGAAGAGATGGTCCGCAAAGGCTTTACGTTGGCGAAGCTAGAGCGGGTGAAGATACAGGAGACCCGCAAGAATTCATTCGCCATGCTGGCCCGGAGCCAGAATGCGCGGAAAGAGATGGCATGAGCAAGAAATCAGCAATAGATGATCCGTCTGGAAGTCTGGCGCAGGTAAGCGCGCAGGAGCTTTACCGCGAAATGTTGGTGCGCCTGGGAGAGGACCCCGAGCGGGACGGCTTGAAGCAGACGCCGGAACGAATGGAAAAAGCCATGCAGTTTCTCACGCGCGGACATCAGGAAGATCCGCTGAAGATCCTGCGGGGTGCGCTATTCGACGTCTGTTATGACGAGATGGTCATCGTGAAAGACATTGAGATGTTCAGCCTTTGCGAACACCACTTGTTGCCATTCTTCGGGAAAGTTCACGTCGCATACATTCCCAAAGGCAAGGTGATTGGGCTGAGCAAGATCCCGCGGCTGGTGGATGTGTTCGCGCGGAGATTGCAGGTGCAGGAGCGGTTAACGACACAGGTAGCGAAGACGATTGAAGAGGCTATCGACCCGGTGGGCGTCGGCGTGGTGGTAGAAGCCCGGCATCTTTGCATGATGATGCGCGGCGTGGAGAAGCAACATTCAGCTACGGTGACCTCCTGCATGCTGGGCGCGTTCAGGAATGAGCATGAGACGCGGGAAGAGTTCTTGTCGCTGATCAGGCAGCGGAGTGCGAACGGGTTTTGAAGGGCAAACCACAGAGCGCACGGGAGTCCCTCCGAGGAAAGTCAGATTGAACCACGAAGGACACAAGGGACACGAAGGAAGCAAAGCCTTTCACCGCAAGGGCGCAAAGGAACGCAAACGAAGGTCCCCAGACGCTTTGCCGGCAAGTGGCAGCAGCACATTGACCAGTGTTTAAATCGAAGGCCGGCAATCGCCCAGGCGGAAATTATTCAAAGTTATGATTGGAACTTGTAGCGCGGGTGGACGGCAGGGAAGAGTTTGATCAATGTCACGCCGGCGAGGAATCCGCCGACATGCGCCCAAAAGGCGACGCCCCCGCCAGTATTCGAGGTACGGGCGATGGCGGTTGCGGCTCCGCTTAGAAACTGCGCTACAAACCAATAGCCGAGCACGATCCAGGCCGGCAACCACACAAAGACAAAGACGATCGGCATGATGGTGAGAACGCGCGCCGAAGGGAAGAGCAAGAAATAGGCGCCCATCACCCCCGCAATGGCGCCGCTGGCTCCGACCGTAGGCACCTGCGAGCCCTGATTAAACGCAACGTGCATCACGGAGGCGGAGATGCCGCTGGCGAGATAGAGCGCCAGGTAGCGAAAGTGTCCGATGTGGTCTTCAATGTTGTCGCCAAAGATCCAGAGCGCCCACATGTTGGCGATGAGATGAAGCCATGAGGCATGCAGGAACATGGAGCTGAGGATGGAAACCCCCGCCCCGGCGACGCTGGCACCAGGGGTTCCGGAGATGGCATCGACCACGGATTCCGGCACCACACCGAATTGATAGACGAATTCCGCGCGCGAGCCGGATGTAAGTGAGACTTCAAAGAGGAAGATCAGGCAGTTGAGGGCGACGAGGAAATAGGTGATGAACGGCGTGGTGGTGCGAGGAGCATCATCGCGAAGAGGGATCATCGGGCGGCGTTGTGGTTGACCGTTACGGAATAAACGAAGATAACAGATTAGGCGCTGATCGGGATTGCGTGACTGCCATTGGAGTTCAAAGCAAAGATGAATGGACTGCTGGTGATCGACAAGCCCGCGGGCTGGACCTCGCACGACGTTGTGGCGCGGGTGCGTCGGATTGTGGGAGAGCGGTCCATTGGACATCTGGGAACGCTGGATCCGATGGCCACCGGCGTTCTGCCCCTGGTACTGGGGAAGTGGACGCGGCTGGCGCAGTTTTATCTCGACGCCGAAAAGACCTATGAGGGCACCATACGGTTTGGTTTTGCCACCGACACGTACGACGCGGAGGGCGAGGCGACTTCGGAGGGAAAGGCAGCTAGCTTCACTGATGCAGAACTTCAAGTAATGGTTGAAGGTTATCGCGGGGCGATCCGGCAGATGCCGCCGCCGTTCTCCGCGAAAAAGATCAAGGGAGTCCCGGCATACAGGCTGGCCCGCAAGAAGGAAGAGGTCGAACTGGAGCCGGTCGAAGTCACGGTGCATGAGTTCGAGGTGTCGGCACCGGTGGATGGCGTTAGTTCGTTCCGGGCGCGAGTGAGTTCTGGAACGTACGTCCGGTCGCTGGCACATGACCTAGGACAGAAGCTGGGTTGTGGCGCACATCTGGCCAGCCTCCGGCGGACGACTCACGCTGAGTTCGAGGTGGCGAAGTCTGTAAGTTTAGAGAGGCTGGAGGAGTTAGTCGCGGGCGGCGATATCTTCCAAGTGCTACTACCCGCCCGCCAAGTTTTGCCCCAGCTGCCAATGGTGGTTGCCAACGATGAACAACTAGTGAAAGTTCGACATGGAAACGCGGTGAACTTGATGGAATTGTCGGGAGCGGAGTTGATCAAAGTCCTGCGGGGGAATGGGGAACTGGCCTGCATCGCGAAACGCGTGGCGGGGACATTGTTTCAGCCGAAGATCGTGCTGGTGGAGTAGGGTAAAGGAACGGAGATATCCAATGAAGAATGTGTTTGTTCTGCTAGCCATATTCGCGTTATGCGGGAGTGCCCTCGCACAGCGCGGACCCAATATCAGGAAACGGATCGTAGGCACGTGGAAGCTGGTGTCCTCGGAGCAGACAATGACCGATGGGTCTACCCGGCCTTATCCTCAGTACGGGCCGAACGGAAAGGGATTCCTCATGTACACGCACGATGGTTACATGTGCGCCACCCTCTTGAATCCGGACCGAGTAAAGTGGGTGGACCCAAAGAAGCCGACTGCCGAAGAAAAAGTCGCCAAAGCCGAAGCCAGTAATGCGTACTGCGGACGTTACGAGGTAGATGTGAAGCAGCATCAATTGGTTCACCTTCCGGAAGTGTCAACCATTCCGGGCTATGGCGGCACGCGCCAAGTAAGGCCTTACAGCTTCGACGGGGAACGACTTGTGCTGAGCGATTTAGAGAAAGAGATCCCCGGCGTCGTTCGTTGGAAGATCGTGTGGGAGAAAGTGAAGTAAGCAGCCCCGTGACCGGGGAAGCTACTGGAGATGCGCATCGCTGTCCTATTGCACCAACACCTTCACATCCGGGAAGCCCATTAATTTCAGAATGTAGTAATTTGCCGCCGCTTCGGCGGGATCGTCGGAGAAGGTGACGAGCTCCGCGTAGCGGGGAACTCCCGCTTTGTTGAGGACGTTCAAAATGTCCTTGGCGGCTTTAGGTGAGCCGTCAGCGTTGAGCAGGTCGGTGTAAAGAACATGGACCACCGTACCCTCCGGTTTCGTGCTGGGCGGCGTGGCGCCCGAGGCGATGAAGACCTTCGGGTAGACACCTTTGGTTGACTTCGCGTCGGCGATGATGAGGCCGGTGCGGGGGGTAGGTGCGTAAGTAGTGGGCGGAATAGCGACGTCGTTTGGAGCTTTCTTGGGAGCGACGACGGTGGCGTCTTTGGTGGGGGCGAGGCCCCGCTTGGCGGCCGCCTCAAGAGAATCGGTGAGGATCGATATCTTGTTCTGGCCGGCACGCTCCAGCAGGAGGTAGGCAAGCGCGGCTTCCTTAGTGACGCCGGCGCCGGAAATGATGACGGCTTCAAGATTCTGGTCGATCCCGGCGGGGCCGAGGAGGGAGGCTAGCTTGGCCGGATCACTGAGCCCGGCCTTCATGCCGTCGGCGGGAATATTCACGGCGAAAGGAATATGGCCCTCGGCATAGGCGGCGGCCGAACGAACGTCGATGAGACTGACGTTGACCTGGGCGTACATGCGCAGCATGCGGCTGTTGAAGCCAGCGAGCCAGGCGGCGTCGCGCAGGAGATTCGGCGAC
>DATLCI010000181.1:0-2542 GCA_035526435.1 Terriglobales bacterium | reverse complement strand
AGAGACACAGAAGCAAGAGGTCGTAATATCTTGATGCACAGCATGAAGCCCGTTAAACCGCTCATCCTTATCATTCTTGATGGCTGGGGATATGCCCCGGCCTCGAAAGCCAATGCCATCGCGCTGGCGCGCAAACCGGTTTATGACAAGCTGCTGCGAGATTTTCCTAATACGCTGATCCATACCAGCGGGCGCTTCGTGGGATTGCCGACAGGACAGATGGGCAATAGCGAAGTAGGTCACCTGAATATTGGCGCCGGCCGCGTGGTGTACATGGACATTACCAAGATCGATCTCATGATCGAGAACGGCGAACTGTTCAGCAACCGGCTGCTGATGGATGGAATGCAGCAGGCAAGGATTGGACATCGGCTGCACCTGTTCGGGTTGCTTTCCGACGGCGGGGTGCACTCGCACCAAAATCATCTTTACGCGTTGATCAAGATGGCGGCGCAGCAAGGGGTGAAGGAGACGCTCGTCCATTGTTTTATGGATGGCCGCGACACGCTGCCGACCAATGGCGCGGGGTATATCGAGCAATTGCAGCAGAAGATGCGCGAGTACGGTACGGGCAAGATCGCTTCCGTCAGCGGGCGGTACTATGCGATGGACCGAGACCGTCGCTGGCCGCGGATCAAATTGGCCTTCGATGCGATGGTAAAGGGCCGCGGCGAGGCGGGGAGCTTTGCCGATCCGGTGAAGGGCGTGCGCGAGGCCTACAACAAAGGCGTGACCGACGAGTTCGTGGTGCCGTTCGTCTGCACGGATGAAAAAGGGCAACTGGTGGGGACGATCCGCGATGAGGACGTCTGCATCAACTTCAACTTCCGCGCGGACCGCGCTCGCCAGATCACGCGGGCACTGGCGCGCAACAGCAATCTGACTCCGCTCAAGGGCAAAGAATTGCCGGATGCGGAGTTGCTGGACGAGACGATCCCGCTGAGCGATGTCCCGACCAGCCTGAAGTACATCTCCATGACCCAGTATGACAAGCAATACACGCTGCCCTATGTAGTGCCTCCGGATTCGCTCAATAACATTTTGGCGAATGTGATGGCGCAGGCTGACTTGCGGAACCTGCGAGTGGCGGAGACGGAAAAGTATGCGCATGTGACTTACTTTTTCAATGGCGGCGTGGAACAGCCGTTCAAAGGCGAAGAGCGCGAGTTGGTGCCATCGCAGAAGGTGGCGACATATGATCTGGCGCCGGAGATGTCGGCGGGCGGCATCGCGGATGCAGTGGTCAGGGCGATAGAAGACAAGACTTTCGACGTGGTCATCGTGAATTTTGCGAACGCGGATATGGTGGGCCACTCTGGACAGATTCCTCCAACCATCAAGGCAGTAGAAACCGTAGATAGTTGTTTGGGACGAATTCAGGCGGCGTTGCGAGCAAATGGCGGCGCGATGCTCCTTACCGCGGACCACGGCAATGCCGAGCAGATGATCGACCCAGCGACGGGCGGACCACACACGGCTCACACTACGAATCCGGTGCCGCTTATCTTAGTTTCCGAAGATGCTGCCAGGTTTATGCTGCGTCCGGATGGAGCGTTGCAAGACATCTCACCGACAATCCTGGCGATACTCGGCATTCCGCAGCCGGGCGAGATGAAGGGGCATGATTTAAGGGTGGTGAAATCGAGATGAAGCTGGAAGGAATCCCGTTCACCGGCATCGATTGGAAGAAAGTTGCGGTCGCGGAACATGCGGGCGAGACGGGATCCGCGACGTGGCGAACCTTCGAACAAGGAAATGTGCGAGTGCGGCTGGTGGAATACTCAGCCGGTTACAAAGCCGACCACTGGTGCAGTCGCGGGCATGTGATCCATGTGCTGGAAGGAACGTTGGTCACCGAACTCCAGGATGGTAGGGCCTTCACGACGGAGGCGGGTTCTACTTACGTGGTGGAAGAGAATGGTGCACCGCACCGGTCGACGACAGTGAGTGGCGCGAAGCTGTTCATCGTTGACTAGCGTTGTTCCCGAGGCGGGGTTGACATGTACCACCGAAGAAATTCACGGAAGGCGGCGCCGCGATGGGAGTACTTTGATTTTGTGATGGCGTCCATTTCAGCGAAAGTCTGATTCGCTTCAGCCACGTAGAAGAGGGGGTCGTAACCAAAGCCGCGCTTGCCACGGGGTGAGACGAGAATCTCGCCTGGAGCTTCACCACGGAATGAACCTAGTAGTTGACCATCCCGCGCGGCCGCGATGACGCAGACGAAGCGAGCAGAACGATTCTGATCATCGCGAAGTTCTGCAAGCAACTTGTAGTTGTTGTCGGAATCGCTGGGCTTGTGCGTTGTAGATCGGGCGGCATATCGCGCGGAATGGACTCCCGGTGAGCCACCAAGCGCGTCGACGGAGAGGCCGGAATCATCGGCAATAACGATTTGGCCCGGCGCACACAGGCTGTAGGCTTCGGCCTTCTTGCGGGCGTTGGCCTCGAAGGTGTCGCCGTCTTCCTGGACCTCGGGAATCTCGCTGAAGCCGGGCAAAGTTTGAATCTGGACGTCTAGCGTCTCAGCCACCCCGGCAAA
>DATLCI010000162.1:0-5476 GCA_035526435.1 Terriglobales bacterium | reverse complement strand
TAGAACTTCAGCGCGCGTCCGCCGGTGGTGGTCTCGGGATTGCCGAACATCACGCCGATCTTTTCGCGGATCTGGTTGATGAAGACCAGGCAAGTGCGGCTCTTGCTCACAATGCCGGTGAGTTTGCGCAGCGCTTGCGACATCAGGCGCGCTTGCAGGCCCATGTGACTATCACCCATTTCGCCGTCGAGCTCGGCTTTGGGCACTAGCGCGGCGACGGAATCGACGATCAGTACGTCAATGGCGCCCGAGCGAACCAGCGCTTCGGCGATCTCCAGTGCCTGCTCACCATAATCCGGCTGCGAGACCAGCAGGTTATCGACATCGACGCCGAGTTTCTTGGCGTAGATGGGGTCCATGGCGTGCTCGGCGTCAACGAATGCGGCGAGCCCGCCCATTTTCTGCGCCTCGGCAACCACCTGCAGCGCGATGGTGGTCTTGCCGGATGATTCCGGGCCAAAGATCTCAACCACACGTCCGCGGGGGAAGCCGCCGGCGCCGAGCGCCGCGTCAAAGCTGATGGAGCCGGTGGAGATCACCGAGATGGGCAAAACTTCCTTGGTGCCCAGGCGCATGATCGATCCCTTGCCAAACTGCTTTTCGATCTGCGACATGGCAAGATCGACTGCTCGTACCCGGTCATTTCTATCGTCGGCCATTTTGGAGTCCTTTGTGTCGCTATGGTTCTTGCCGAAGGCAGCGGACGGGCGGCTGGAAGCTTCCCCGTTGGGCTTAGCCATCACTGGTCGTTCGGCAAGATGCTTATTGTCTGCTGCTGCGCTATTGGCCATCATAACAATCTCTTTCTGTTCGGAAATCCGGAATTCTTACTTAGGTCTGTGGGAATCGCCGCGGGTTTTTGTGCCCCCGCGATTGGCACTGACCATTAAGGTTGAGAAGGATGGTAGCAGGATTTTTGGCTTGTGGCGAAGAAAAAGCGAAACTATCTTGGCCCCCCCCTTAAGTCGTAGAAAACAAGGGGCCAACTACTTAAACTTCGCCGAAGGTCATTCCACGCCCCCAGGGGCTCAGAAGCCGCGCTGCTTTAGCCAGGCGTTCTGCCGAGCTTCTTGTTTGGCGTCGTGGTCGGCGGCCAGCACGCGAGAGACGCTTTCGTTTTTAGCCATGGTGTCGTAGTAGCGCGGCAGCGAGCGATAGTCAAAGCCATCCAGTATCTTGAACGCCATATTGCGCGCAGCCTGGATTCCGGCGCGATACTCAGCCAAGCCGAGCGCGACGGAAGCTGCTCGCGGAGAGCCAAAGTATCCGGGCCAGCCAGGTTTTCCGGCGACGGTAAGCAGTTCCGCGGGATTGTTCGCGGTTTGGTCGGGCGCGGACTTGAAATCGCGAGCCACTGTCTTCGGGGCAAGCGCCAATATCATCGAAGTCTCTTCCGCATCGGCATGCACGGTGAAGCCGTCAGCCTTCATTTGCGCAGGAGTGAGGAATTTTTCGCGGAGATCGCAGCAAAAATGCATCTCGAGGATCCCGAAGAGATGGACCATTTCTCCGCCATAGGTGTCGTGGAAATAGTCACTGGCGAGGTCCAGAGCGTGATTGTTCAAGGGACCGCCGTGGTAATTCACGATGAATATCCACTTGAACCGCTGGGTGGCGAGGGAATCGCCCAGGTCCATAAAAACCTGGCGGATGGTGTCGCAACGGGGAGTGAGGCTGCCCGCCGTGCTGTATTGGAAGCCGATGACTTCCGCTCCCTGGCAGGATAACGGGATGGGCGGAAGCAGGACGGCTGTCCAACCCGGACGGGAGGCAATGGCCGTGGCAAGGTCCTGGGAGCCGCGTTCCGCCCAATATCCGTCGGACCACGAAGGCAAGTAAGGGCCATGCTGCTCCAGCGGCGCACCAGGAATGATGATGGCAGTCTTGGCCCGGTCTAAGGCTTCGATCTGGCGGGTATTCAGTTCGGCGTACCGCAACACCTTACCTTTAACTTCTGCGTTACAGGCAGCCGAAAGCAGGGTTAAGACCATCCAAAGTTGGGCGACGCGTTGTACAGCGGCATTTCTGACGGTCATTTCGGAATCCTCCTAAGGCTAAAGGCGTGGCCACCTGACAGGTCAGCAACTTTAGTGAAATAGCGAGAGGGTTGCAATGGCTGGCGGCGTGATAATTTACTTGCAATAAATCTTTTGCATTTTTCCAAAGACTAAATGCCCGACAGGCCAAAACAGATCCTGTCTGTCGCCGGCACCGAAGCCCTGCGCAAGACGCGCGAGTTGTTGTTGAAACAAGCGGGGTATCTGGTGGTGTCGGCCGTGACGACGCGTGAACTCAGCCACGTATGCCGGCGCACGGTATTTGATCTGGCGATCATTGGGCACGCGTTTGAAGAGGACCAGAAGGTGAAGATGGCGGAAGTAGTGCGGCAGAACTGCCCGGGGCTGCCCATCCTGGAGATCTGCCGGATCAGTCCGGTGATCCCCTCGCCGGAGTACATCCTGCGCAACCCTGACCCGGATGAACTGGTGAAAGAAGTCGATCGCATCCTGCGAAAAATCACTGACTAAGCTTTCGTCGTTGGTCGCCGGTCTTTAGGAAACCCTAGCTAACCGCGGACAAAACCATCAATGCGACTAATCGAACTCCCGGCGGGGCGCGGCTTGCTCCGGACCGATGCGACCGGTGACGATCTCAGCTTTGTGATAGCTCTCTCCTTTGATAGGAGCGCCACTCATGCGCCGCAGCATGGTGAGCTGACCGACATGGGTGAGTGAATCCGCGACTGGCCCCTGGAACAACTTCTCCGGAGATTCCTTGAGCGGCTGCGCCGAGGCGAGGTAATCAACGAAGGCCTTGAGCGTGGCGAAGAAGCGCGCACATTCCTGTTCCCACGATAGCGGCGTGGCCGTAGTCCATTTCTCTGCGCCGCGCGCGATGGAGAGCGCCCAATCGTAGAGGTCGCCAATGTGGGCGAGGATCGCGAGCGGCGTGCGTGTGGTCTCGCAGTTTTTAAAATCAGCGAAAGCGGAGGGCGCATTACGAATAGCTTTGCCGCCGCGATAAGCCACCGTCGCTACCGTGTGGCGAAGAAACTGGCGCGCAGGATCGGACATGGATGGGATCTACTTTCGATTGGAGCCAAGCGGGACGACGCGAACACGTACTGCATAAAGGCCATCTGACTCAAGGATGTAAAGTTTATGGTTGGCGAGCGCCACCCCGGTAGGGGCCCACTTGCCGGATGATCGGTCAAACGTCGACACGCGCCCCTCGCGCGTGACCTTTTTGATCCGGGCGGCAGAGAAGTTGGTCACGTAAACATTGCCGCTCGCGTCGGCAGCGAGGCCCATCAGTTTATGGTCTCGCGACCAGGCGGCGGCGTCCGCGGGTGGGTCTCCCAGGTTGCGCACCATGTGAGTGACTTGGCCGGCGGGCGTGACTCGGACGAGATCATTCTCATCGATCAGATAAAGGTTCTGGTCCTCTCCCATTGCCATCCATTGGATGTACGAAAAGCCGGAAGCCAGGAGGGTCGAGCGTCCGGCAGGGTCGATCTTGCGGACGATCTTGCGCTTCGGCTCCGCGTTACTCTCGCCGGCAGCGTAGGAATACCCCGCCGGGTCACGGACGAAGCTGTCATTCTTGCGAAAACCTTCGGTGCGCGGAACCACGTCAGAGATGCGGCCATCGGGAGTGCGTTTCCATACGCGGAATTGGTATTTACCGGAGCCGTCCTGCTCACCGGAATAGTAGACATGTTCACCGAATAAGTTGCCGGCTTTGTCCATATACAGCTCATGCGTGTGCACATCCGGCACCACTACCGTCTTGGCGCCCCGCGGGTCCATGCGCCAGACCTGCTTGAGATCGGTGTAATAGATGTTTCCGGATCTGTCCACGACGATGCCGATGCCGGGATGGGCGAAGGCGGCGGCGGTGAGTATCGCGAAGGTGAAAACAAGATTGCAGAGGGCTCGCTTCATCGCTTTAGCAGGTCCACCGGCTCGTGGACATTGGTCACGCGGAAATATTGCCGCAGCGCGGGGTATTTCTTCGCCGTGGTCTCATACATCGCATATGCCACATTGCGGTAAGACTGGTGCCCGGCTGCGGTGGTGCGAAGCTCGGAGATGTATAGCACTTCCGCAAAGTCCATATTAAAGAGGCAGCGCTTGCGATAGGCAAGCGGCAGCAGGTAGAGGGAATTCTGCTCGGCTTCAGGGGCGGAGCCTTTGGCGACGTGCGCAGCCGCGTCCGCAGCCCTTTGCATGACCTGGCGATAACGATCTTTCATGCCGGAGGGCCGGATGTCCTCGGGCTCGTCGTAGCCGTGGAGTGCGGTGAAGCCCTGCTCGATCTGGGTACAGCGACGATGGCGGTGCATATCGCGAAAGCCGCCGATGTCCATCAGGATGTCGAAGCGGAATTTCTGGCCGGCGCAGAATGGGCGCAGCAGTTCGTCGTGCTTGCCGCGCTTGTTCAGCCCGAGATCGATCAGTTCGCGCCGACGCTCATCCGTGAGCGCGCCCACGGCTTCACGTAACTGCTTATAAGGATAATGACAATGGGCGTAGAGCAGCGTAGTAGCGAGTTCAATCTCGAGGGGATCATCGTCAAGCAATTCGACCAGGCTTGCGGGAGCGATGGCGGCGCCCTTCATCAACTCCGCCGCGGCCTGGTGGAGCTGGGCGCGGGTCTCCATCTCATATGCATTGGCGACGGCATACTTCACGAGCGTCGGTGAGACGCGAACTTCACGCATGAGCTCAGGCTCGATCTTCTCCGCCAGGCTGGCGTCAACGCTGCGAACCTGCTCAAGAACTTCTTTCATCCGATTATGGGTGACGTTGTATGCCGGCTCGCGCGCGGCCTGCTTGAGCAATTCACCCAGTTGACGGACTTCACCGTGTGTGTGCGAGAGCAGCCGGGCGATCTGCGTCTCCAAGGTGCGCGAATTCACGATCTGGCCAAGTGAAGTGTTCGTGGCGAGCGGCAGGAAGTACCGCGAGATATCGAAGGCGCGGGCTTTCAGCGTGCGGTCGTATTGTCCCTGGTCCATGTCCGGCGGCTTGGGCGTGCGCTCTTCGAGATAACGGAACATGCCTTCCGAGAGGATCTCGTATTCCGTGAAAAGCATCTGCGCGGTCTCGGTATAGAGCTCGCGGGACGTGGTGTCCGCGCCGAAATCCGGCGTATAGAAGCCGCTCTTCTTGAAATTCTGGTAGCGCGTGGAACGCTCCTGACCATCCCAGCGTTGCTCGTCAACGAGCACAATGGCGGCCAGCAGTGAGAGCTTTTCGATCGCGAAAGCTACATGCGCAAGATCGGCGATGGAACGATGCCCGTACTGGAAATAAAATGTATTGAGAAACTGTTCGGCCTTTTGCTCACTGATCTCTTTGAGTGATTCGCGCATGGATAGCGCTGAACGCGAATACTTCGCCATGGCGTACGCCTGAACTTCGGGGTCGGCGCCGTGGACGGCAAAGACGTTAACGGTGGAAGAGTCTTTTTT
>DATLCI010000149.1:0-10394 GCA_035526435.1 Terriglobales bacterium | reverse complement strand
TTGCGGAATATCCAATGAGCGGCCACCATCAGCAGCCAACCTACGGCGAGCCCGATCAACGGAGCCAATATGATGAAGATCAAAGTCTTATTCCAGCCGCCGGGCACGATGGCCTGGAGTCCAGAGCGAGCTATCGCTGCTCCGGCGTATCCGCCAATAAGGGCGTGCGAAGAGGAAGTCGGCAGACCCCACCACCAAGTCAGCAGGTCCCATACGATGGCCCCCAACAATCCCGAGAGCACCACGACCTGGGTCACTTGGTCCAGCTGGATCATGCCCTTGCCAATGGTCTTGGCGACGGCTGTGCCCATGGCGAAGGCAGCAATGAAATTGAAGAATGCAGCCCAGAGCACGGCCAGCCGCGGCGACAAGACCCGAGTAGAGACCACCGTGGCAATGCTATTGGCCGCGTCATGAAAGCCATTGATGAAATCAAAGATCAGGGCGACGACGACGGTGAGGATGACCAATTCGAAGGCAAGATTCAAGGCTGCTGTCCTTTTCTACGCACTTTTTAAGACGATGCTCTCCAGGACGTTGGCTACGTCCTCGGCTTTGTCGGTAGCGATCTCCAGCGTCTCCAGCAGCTCTTTCATCTTGATGAGTTCGATCGCCCCAATGTCAGAGCGGAAGAGGGCCGCGATGGCGCTGCGGGAGATACGGTCCGCCTCATTCTCCAGGCGGTTGATCTCGACGCAATGGACCAGAAGCTGGTCCCCGGATTCAAGCAGCGAGACGGCGCGGGATATCTGGTCGCATTGCTTGATGATGACCTGCGCGATATCACAAGCGGCTGGAGGCGTGACGCGGATGTCATACATCACGAGTCTTTCCCCGGCGGCGTACATGAAGTCAAGCACGTCATCCAAGCTCGATGCCAGGCGATGAATGTCTTCGCGGTCGAGCGGCGTCACAAAGGTCTGGTTGAGCTTCATCAGGATCTCGTGAGTGATCTGGTCGCCTTTATGCTCGATCTGCTTGAGCTGCTGCACGCCCGTCTCAACATTGCCGCCCGCCTCCAGCAGGCGAGCCAGCAGAGCGGCCGCCGCCAGGACATTGGCGGTCATTTCGGAAAATAGGTCGAAGAATTTCTTGTCTCGCGGAATAAACCGCATGTTCATCTCCTTGAACTCGCCGCTGAAAATCTCCATGACAGCGTTCTACTGCTATTCCTAGTCCTCAAGTGTGAATGGAGTGTTACGAAGAGATGAAGCGGAGGTTAAATCTGGCCGGCTACGGGAACCACAAAGAAGAACGTAGAGCCTTGCCCCAGTTCACTGGTCACATGAATGGTGCCGCCGTGAGCGAGAACAATGTGCTTCACGATGGCGAGCCCGAGTCCGGTGCCGCCGGAATCCGCGGAGCGGGAGGGATCGACGCGGTAGAAGCGCTCAAAGACGCGGCTTAGATGTTCCGGCGCTATCCCCGTGCCCGCATCGCGCACATAAAACTGGATGCCGTCTTCCACTTCACGAGCGCCAATGCGGATGAAGCTGTCTGGCTTGGAGTTTCTAACGGCATTTTCAATGAGATTGGTGAAGACCCGATGAATGGCGTCCGGATCGGCCCGCACGGCCCGCGGGGCGATCTCTTCCACCACAATGGTCTGGCTGTTCGCCGCGGCCAATGCAGCCAGCGCGCCCTGGGCATCGGCAAGAATGTCCCCGGCAGTGATGTTTTCGCGAACAAAGTTTTCCTCGCCGGATTCCACTCGCGCCAGGGCCAAAAGGTCGTCGGTCAAGCGCGACATGCGCGCGGTGTGTTTGGTGATCACTTCCAGGAACGAGCGCTGCTCGGCGGTAAGGGAGGTCTCGTCCAGTAGCGTCTCGGCAAAGCCCCGGATGGAAGTCAGCGGAGTGCGCAGCTCATGAGAGACGTTGGCAATGAAATCACGCCGAATCTTCTCCACCCCTTCCATCTCGGAGAATGATTGCTGCAATCTGTCCGCCGTTGCCTGGAGTTGCAAGGCAACGTGAGTGAGCTCGTCGTTGGAACGATCCGCCACCTTAGCGGAATAGTCGCCGGCGGCAATACGGTCAGCAAATGCCACCAGTATTTGCAGTCGCTGGGACATCAGGCGGGCCATGATCGCAGCTAGCAGGATGCTGATGAGAAAGGCAAAGGATGACGCGAGAACCAGTTGTTTGCGTAACTCTTTTTCCGCCGATTCGATCTGCCGCAGCGGGTAAGCGAGCCGGACCGCGCCCGTGCTGATAGGAACGGCAACGTAAAGGAATTCTGTGCCGATGGTTTCACTCCGGCGCTTAGCCCGTCCAGTGCCGCCGGCCAGTGCGGCGACGAACTCCGGACGACCAGCATGGTTCCCCATGGTGACCGGATCGCTTTCGGAATCTGCCAGGACCTTTCCCGACCGGTCGATCACGGTGACTCGCGCCCCAGCAATCGCAGAGTGCTGCTTGGTCAGCCCAGCCAGCGCAACCGCGTCTTGTGGTTGCCGAGCTGAGCTTGCGTCGAAGACCGCGGCTAGCTGGCGGCTACTGACGGTCAGCGAACGTTCGATCTCCCCCGTGAGTGACTCCCGCCAAAAATGACGAATGCTGAGATCAAGGACCAGCGTGGCGGAGAGCAGGACTATGCCAAAGGCGAGCAAAAGCTTGAAAAAGATACGGCCCCTCACCTGGGAGCCTCAAAGCGATAGCCCGCACCCCGAACCGTTTTGAGAAGTCTTGGGCTTTCCGGATCCTTTTCAATCTTCTCCCGGATACGGCGAACATAAACATCCACCGAGCGGGGCGTGACGAATGCCGTATCCCGCCAGACGGCGTCCAAGAGTTGATCGCGGGTAAAAACTCGTCCCGGGTGGCGGACGAAATAATCCAACAGCCTGAACTCGGTGGCGGTGGTGTTCACTATCTTCTCGCGCACGGTCAGTTCCATGGCGCCGGAATCAACCATCACATCGCCCATGGTCACGATCCCGGCTTCCAAGGGTTTTTCGAAGCGCCGCAGCACGGCTTTGATCCGGGCGACTACCTCCCGCGGGCTGAAGGGCTTGACGATGTAATCGTCTCCGCCTTGTTCCAATCCTGATACCCGGTCCATCTCAGAAGTTTTTGCACTCAGGAAGATCACAGGAACCGGGTTAAGCGTGCGCGACCTGCGGATCAGGCGGCAGAGTTCCATGCCATCGGCACCGGGGAGCATGATGTCGAGTAGGAATAATGCGGGGGGCTGCTTCTCGGCTTCGGAGAGGAGATTTAATCCCGAGGAAAAGAGCCTGACACGATAGCCGGACGACTCTATGTTGTGACGCAAGAGTTCGGCTATGTCCTTATCGTCTTCAACAACGAAGATGGTCTGATCCACGCGACCATTTTACTCGGGGATTATTAAAGACTGATGAAAGGAGGCGGGTTCGGCGAAGAAGGTCGTGGATGATATGGGCGCGGCGCGGTGGCGACAGGCTTCACCCATCGCCACCGCTGGCCGCTGATCGTTTACAGCGACTTTAGGTATTCCACCAGTTCTTTCTTCTCGCTGTCGGAGAGGTTCAGGTTCTTCAACTGGTTGTAGTGCTCCACCACGTCGGCTAGAGTGGCGAAGCGGCCGTCGTGATAGAAGCCGCCTTTGCTGTGGGCGAAGAGCCCGCGCAATGGCGCCGTCCGGTACTTTTTGTCTCCGGGGCTGCGGTTCGCCTGGAAGTCGTCCACTCCCACTTCGTCGGGGGAGTGCAGGTTCCATCCGGGTTCACTGAATACCGGCGGCACATGGCAGGTTGCGCACTTGGCTTTGCCTTCAAAGACGCCTTGTCCGCGTTTGGCCGCGGCCATGTCGAAGCTGCCGGAAGGCGGCGTCGGCGCCGGTAATGACAGCTGGTAATAATGGAGCGCGGCGAGCTTGGAAGTCACCAAGTCAGGATTCCCCCGAGTATTGGCGAGGCCCGTCTTGGCCGCGACCTTACCCTCCGCCAAGCGCGGATCAATGAAGGTCCCGCTGCCGTGCATCTGCGTGACCGCCACGTAAGCGTTCCAATAAGGAATACCGCCGCGCGAGCCCGACCAGGTGTGGTTGTTCATGCCCGCGAGCCCGAAGGCCGGGGGAATCAGCGTCGCTGCCGACTTCCCATCCGGACGCATGGCCTGACCGTCAACGTTGAGTTCGGCGTCATATTTACCTGGTCCCCAACTCGCCAGTACTTTCTTTACAGTAGTAACATCCACCCCGAGTTGGTCGGCGACCGGTTGCAGGTTCGGAGCCAGCGCGACAATACCGCCAACATTGAGGTCGCGGTTCGGCCATCCATCCAGCCGATGTCCGATGCCCGGCATGAAAGAGTCATCCACCGTCGAGTGGCAGAAAGCGCATTGAATGCCCATGCCGTTCAGTTTGCCAGCGCCATCAAAGCGTCCCGTCACTCCCACCACGGCGTTGAGCTTCAGCAAGGCAAGGGTCGTCGCCGGATCGTCGAGGTCGACTTTGCCCGCTTTGATCTGCGCGACTAAAGATGCCGGCAATGCGTCGGCATCCACTTTCAGCCCCACGGAGAGCGCCGTCTTGGGACTGACGCCACCGCCGACTCCACCATTCTTCGCGCCCGCGATGGCCTGATGCAGGCGCAAGGTCCCGCCCCAGAACGCCTCGTCGCCAAAGGTATCGAAGCGGAAGATGCGCTTGCCCTCGGCAAACATGTGGTTGCGTGAAGATTCAATTTGAGTGTCGAAGGTAGTTGCGGCTGGTTTCTTTGCGGAATTTCCTGATTGCTGGGCTACGAGCAATACGCCACCGACCACCAGAGCTGAGAATAGGGCCCATGTGCGCTTGTACATGTCGTACTCCTTTTCTTTCCGTTTAAGTAGGATGCTGGGCGGAGCCGAGCAGAGCAGTTGGCTCACGTCCAACAGAGAGATTTCGCGATAAGAAGGTGACAAAAAAGTGCGCGCGCGGAGATTCTATTTTTCACCAGGCGATTGTTCCGAAAATGGGAAGTAGAACGTGCGTCCAAGCGTAAAAAAACGAAAATCCCATTTCTCATCTTTTCTGGTTCCGGAAAATGGTAGGGGTTT
Source organism: Terriglobales bacterium (assembly GCA_035526435.1). GTDB lineage: Bacteria > Acidobacteriota > Terriglobia > Terriglobales > Acidobacteriaceae > DATLCI01. Next base: position 5,370 of record DATLCI010000149.1, on the reverse strand, counting down.
TCAGGTGCCTATATGTTCGCAGGATGACTTATGGTTCATACTCCCGCACATAATCCCCGCTCTGGCAGAGACTGGCATCCCTGTTCGCCAGCGAACGCTCCTACTAAAAAAAGGGGTAATTCATGCCACGTAAATCGAATAAGAAGTCATCATCCCGCAAGGCCAATACAAATCGAACGCGTTCGACGGATGCCACCGAAACTACCGTAACCCGGACCATCGTCGCCAAGCCCAAGCCGGTCACGAACGTGATCACGGAAGAGCGCGAGATCACCACCGAGCCCGAGGTTGAGATCCGCCGGCCGGCGACCTTGTCCCAAGCGCTGACGCAGCCGCCGATTGCGGTAGTGAAGCCGAAGACGACGGTCCGCAAAGTGCAGCGCTCAACGCGCCGCGTCGCCTGAAAAAGCCTGGCATTGTTATAGGAAGAAGGGCGCAGGCGGAGGTGAGTTTGCTTTAGACCGCGAAACCTGTCTCTACTTCGTGATATTTGTGCAAGTGCTGACGCAGCACCAGGTAACACTCGCAAGCGGCCCGTTCCAGGCCCGCGGGATCAAGCAACTCGATCTTCCCCCGCGAATAATCGATCAGTCCCAGATCTTGCAAGACGCCAGCGGCGAGCGTGACGCTCGTCCGCCGGGTGCCGAGTGTCAGGGCCAGGGTTTCGTGAGTGAGATGAATGATGTCCGAATCGATGCGGTCGCGGCAGAGCAAGAGGCACCGCGCCATGCGCTGCTCTACCGTGTGGGTGGCATTGCAGGCGCCGGTCTGCGTAGCTTGCATCAACTGCGCCTGGACGTAACGCAGGCACAGTTCATGGAAGCGATCGAAAAGCCGGTATTCCTTCTCCGCAACTTTTAATGTCGACCGGTAACCATAGCCCGCGAGCTCCATCGAGATCTCATTCAACGGCCGCCGGGTACCCATGAAGGCGGAGACGCTGATCACGGATTCATAGCCGAATATCCCCGCTTCTACACGGTGTCCATCGTTGAACAGGGTGGCCATGGAACCCAAGCCTGACTCAATGAAGTAGATATGCTGGATCTCCTCGCCGGGAGTTTGCAGAACGAAGTCTGCCGGAAGCTCCATCGCGTGGAGGTGAAGCCGCTCAATACTCTGAGGTGAGAGCAGTCGAAGGACGTTGTTCTTGTAGGCCGAATTCATCAGAGCTCCTTCCCAGAGGCCTGAGGCGGCAAAATACCGATTCGACCCTATTCTACGCCTCTAAAACACTGCTGGGGTAGTGAAGCGAACATTCAAACGGGCAGAAGAGAGTACAGTAGAGAAGACAAGTAAAAGGACTGAGAAATTGGGGTGGGGCCATGCATCGAAGAACGACTGAAAAAGCGCTGAAGTGCTTATTGCCATCGCGGGCGAAGCTTTCACCGCCCCAGCGCCTGAAAGACGCAGCCCGTCGACCGTCTGCATTTCAACCCCAACCCGGAACGAACCCTGACCAAGCGCCTCCCCGTGGCTCCGGCGCCAGACAACCACCCTTGTATTCATTGGTGGAATCGTGGCTTGTCCTGCAAGCGGCCGCAGTCCTATAGGAGTGATCATGGGAAAGAAACTGGTATGTCTTACCGTCGACGAGTCTGAGGCACACGATCGCGCCATCGATTTTTATCGCTACTGCGGCAAACCGGACGCCGAAGTCATGACTTTGGCTTGGATCGATATCCAACGCGCTTTCCCCCGGTTGAAGGAATATGACGCGGCCGAAGTAAGCGCGTGAGCATTTGGGAAATATCTGAGTGAGCTATATTGCCCATCGGCGCGGCTGAAATCTCTATAAGGTTGAAGCTGTACCTTAAGGAGAAAAAAATGTCAGATCAAGAAAACAAGACCCCGATCGTAGATCCGAAGCCGGTGGTAGTAACTCCCGAGCCGGGCAATGTTGCCGATGTGGCCGCCCCCAAGGCGCCAGCCGCCGCGGGCGAAGCTCCGGTGATTGAACCCGCAAAGGTAGTCTAAGCGAGGCACTCCCCCATTCCGGGTGTTTCCATCCCGGGGTGGGGCCTTACCTGGCTCCACATTTGTGCATCCAAAGTTTCATGCCGTCCGACAAAGAAAACCCTCCATTTACGCCGTCTGACCCCGAAAAAGAGAGTCTGTTCGCCAAGGTAACGCGGGAATCACAGGAACGGCGCGCGCAATCCGACCGTCGCTCCGCCGTGCGGCGCGCCGCGGAGATGCAGGAGATCGCCCGCCAGGTCGCGGCCCGCACCCCGCCGAAGCCTAAGCCAGCGGTCAGCACCGACGCTTCCGCCGATGCCGACTCCGGCGAGGGCATTGAAGACCAGCCAGCGTAAAAGCGTTGGTCGCTATCACGCTGGCGTCTTCGATAAGGGTCAGCGATTAAGCGGCCATCGAGCTATCTGAGCCGTGCTGCTTCACCATCTTGTTGTAGTTGCCCATGATGAGGAATGATGCCGGCCATAAGCCCACGAACAGGGCCCAGTCGTCCTTCTTCATCAGCTTGAGGATCAGCGAAGCGGCCATGCAGCCTACGGCCAATTCCAGGTAAGCGATCGACGGCACCTTCGAGGTGACGGCTTCCACTGCTCCGGTGCCAATGTCTTCGCGCGATTCGCCCGGCAGCACTTTCGTCTTGATGCCGGCCACTTCTGCTCTTTCAGTAAAACGTCCATCGGTCATGATTGCAAACCTCCAGTGAAGCTAGATGCAGGCGCGCCGGGTGTAGTTTGCGAAGACCGCCAAACGCGCGCCTAATGACGTGAGCAAATAAAAAGGGCCGCCTGACGCGGCCCTTTTTTACGTGCCCGATGCATTCTTCCGGAACCTTCAGATCGGACGAGGTAACTCAGGAAAGCTGCGGCTCACCGCATGGATGAGCGCCGTTGGCTCCGGCGCCACGCGCACGCCGAGCGAGGGGAGTTCGTAGGCTGACGATTGGTCAGCGAAATCAGAGACCAGGATGGCATGCATGGTGGGCCGGTAATGTTTCACCAGCATCAGGATCTTGCGGCGCTCGTCCGGCGGGATGCTGGAACAAATGACGATGAGGTCATAATCGCCGTCAAAGAAGGTATTCACCAGGTCCGCACTGTTGACTACCGGCGTGACCGAGCAGCCCAACTGAGACAATACTTCGCTACGCTTAGTGAGTAATGAAAGATCTCTACCTGCGGACAGGACTGATATTGACACGGTTGCCTCCCGGGGGGCGGGAGTAGGGATTCGGGTAAAGGAATTTGTTCGGTGGCGAACAGAGCCGAACGTCGCCCACCAATTGGAATGCGGACGCTGGAGAAGAGTTGTGTGCAAATCGAGAGCGGAGACGCCGGAAACCGCTACTGATGGGGGAGCATCCCAACCGTCAAGGGTGAACCTATGCTGCGTACCGACAATGGCCGATCCACTTCGCTGTGGATGGCCACGGCCTCCGTGCCATCATTTCCAACCGTAGATTCAGACATTAGCTGTGACGTGTGCATCATTGGCGCGGGCATCGCGGGGCTCTCTATTGGATACCATCTGGCGGTGGGAGGCCAGCAAGTGGTCATCATTGATGATGGACCCATCACTGGCGGAGAGACTTCGCGCACGACGGCGCACCTCACCAGCGCCATCGACGACCGCTACTTCGAGATGGAGCGGCTGCATGGCGAAAGCGGATCGCGGCTCGCGTACGAGAGCCATCAGGCTGCGATCGAGCGCATCGCGCAGATCGTTCAGGAAGAAGGCATCGACTGCGACTTCCGCCGACTGGAGGGGTATCTCTTTCTCAGCGAAGACGATAAGCAAGCGACGCTGCAAAAGGAACTGGCGGCGGCGCATCGCGCGGGATTCACCGATGTGAAACTTGTGGACCAAGCCCCCGGAACCGCGCAAGGGGGCGTCCCCCTGGTGCCCGCGTTGCGCTTCCCGCGCCAGGGCCAATTCCATGTTTTGAAGTATCTCAACGGCCTCGTCCGCGCGATCGAGCGGCGTGGCGGCCGCATTTTTGCCAATACCCATGCTGAATCCGTTGCCGGCGGGATCCCGGCGGAGATCAAAGTCGCGGGTGGTCATCGCATCCTCTCCAAGGCGATCGTTGTGGCGACCAATACACCGGTGAATGATTGGGTGGAGATACATACCAAGCAGATGCCATATCGGACGTACGTAGTGGCCGGACGCGTGGCGCGCAACTCGATCCCAATGGCGCTGTACTGGGACACCGGCGATCCGTATCACTACATCCGCCTGCAGGATTCAGGCGACAATGACTACGAATATCTGATCGTGGGTGGCGAAGACCATAAGACGGGGCAGGCCGACGATGGCGAGCGCCGCTTCCGCGCACTCGAAGATTGGGCCCGCGCCCGCTGGCCGATGATCGAGCAGTTCGACATGCGCTGGTCAGGACAGGTCATGGAAACTCAAGACGGCCTGGGATTCATCGGGCGCAATCCCCTGGACAAAGACAACGTTTACATCGCCACCGGAGATTCCGGAATGGGAATGACCCACGGGACCATCGCCGGCATGTTGATCTCGGCGCTTATCCTCAAGGGAGATCATCCGTGGGCAAAGCTTTACGATCCCAGCCGGATCCGGTTGGCCGCGGCGGGTGAGTACATCAAGGAAAATTTGAATACGGCGGCGCAATATAAGGAGTACTTCACCGGCGGCGACGTGGAAAATGAGGACCTGATCCCTGCGGGCAGCGGCGCCATCGTGCGGCATGGACTGACAAAAGTCGCTACTTATCGCGATGAAGCTGGGAAATTACATTCATGTTCGGCGGTGTGTCCGCATCTCGGCGGTATCGTGCAGTGGAATTCCCTGGAGAAGACCTGGGATTGTCCGGCGCATGGTTCGCGCTTCGCCGCGGAAGATGGACATGTAGTGAACGGCCCCGCTAACAGCGGGCTGCCCGCATCGAAGTCAGCCGAAAAGAAACCTGCTCCGCAGAAAGAAAAAGAAGAAGAAGCCGCCTGAGAGCAAGGCATAACGCTTGCGTTGCGTCCTCTTGTATGTGCGCTGGCACACCTCTGCTCCAGAGTAAGAAAAAATGTAGTCAGCAGTCTGCTGCTGCGTTATAGTTTTTTTCCTAATTTCCTGTCACCAATCGGTCTTAAAGCTATGACTTCTTTTCACCTGCTTGCGGTAGGCGCAGACCCGTCCGTTCTGGCGACACGGGCCGACGTGTTGAAGCGGGCTGGTTACCAGGTGACCACGGGTTCCAGTGAAGAGGCAGCGCAACGCCTGCTGGGCACTGGGACGTTCAACGTGATCGTGATCTGCCATTCGTTCGCACCAGCCCAGCGCGCAAGAGTGGTCAAAGCCGCGCGGGCCGCTAATCCGGTGCCCAAGATCGTGGTGATCAACCGCAGTCCCGAACCCGAAGCCGGCGCGGAC
>DATLCI010000139.1:0-9991 GCA_035526435.1 Terriglobales bacterium | reverse complement strand
CAAGGTTTGAAGAAATCAACGGACGGCAGGTCTGCCGTCATCCGTAATCGCCTCAATCATCTTATCGATCACCTTCACTGCCCCCCGGCTGGTCAACTTGTGGTGATTGCTGAAGACCGAAAACGCCAGCCGCTCTCCGCTCAACGTCGTCACATATCCTGAAAGAGCATTTACGTTCCCGAGGGTTCCCGTCTTAGCGGAGACGCGGCCTTGCGCGGCGGTAGCTTTCATTCGTTCCGAGAGTGATCCGTCCACGCCCGCGACGGGCAGGCTGTCGCGGAAGACTGGCCCCCAGGATTGAGCGTCGGCGAAGGTCAGAAGTTTCGTTACCGCGCGAGGGGTGACCAGGTTTTGCCGTGAGAGCCCGGAGCCATCGTAGAAGCTGAATTCCTCCGGCAGAATACTAGCCTGCGCCAAGACCGCCTTCACCGCCTCCAGCGATGCTTCCAGCGTCGGGGATTTGCCCTTCTGCTGGCCAAGCAACCGCAGAGTCAATTCGGCATGAAGGTTCTGGCTGATCTTATTGATCACGCGGACGTCGTCTGCCAGGGGAAAGGAATCGCGGCTGGCGAGGATCTGCCGCGTGGGCATCGAGGGCTTCGCAGCGGCCCCTTCCACTCCTCCACCCAAGGTACTTCCAGCGGACCCGCCGCCCGCAACCTCAGTCGTTGGTGGCGGCAGATTGGCGAGCGGTACATGGAAGGCGCGTTGCTTCCCCCGTACTACTACTCCGCGGAGTTGCAGCATGGCGCGGAAGCTTTGCGCCGCGAATTCAGCGGGATCCTCGATGGCCAGAGCTTCGCCGTCACCAGTGTCGTCAAGCGGGATGGACCCCCAAAGAGTAATGGTCCTCGCACCGGGCTGACGATCAATGGAGATCTTCCGCGGGCCGTTTCCGGCAGCGGTCGTCGTAATGCGGTTGTCCAATTCGTAGAAGGTGGAATCGGGGTCCATGCGAAGGAAGGCTTTGTCGCCGACCGAGCTTCCGGGCAAGACATTCAGGAAGACAACATTGTCATTCACAGTAAGCGCGGAGACCGGCGCGCCGTATTCCCACATCAAATCGTCGCTCGACCAACCGTCCGGGAAGCGCTCGAAGGAAAAGAAGGAATCGTCGCCCACGATGTCGCCATCCACCACTTTTATGCCTTTGGCCACGACCTGATCAGCCAGATCTTCTAGGATGCGCAGGTGGGGAGTCTTGCGTTCGGTGCGCATGGCGTAGGGGATCACCCGGCCGGACAGATTCGGATCGCCTCTTCCCACCAGGAGGATGTCTCCATTGAGGCGGCCATGAAGGTCTACTGTTCCCGCGGTTTCAACCGTCGTGCGCGTCTTGAAATCCGGGCCCAGCAAGGCCAACGCTGAAGCGGTAGTGAAAAGTTTAGTGTTTGAAGCGGGAGTGAATAACTTGTCCGCATTCAACTCGAAGACGGTGCGTCCCGTCTTGAGCGAGACTACGTGCACGCCCCAGAATCCGCGCGCGACGGCTGGTTCGGCCATCAGCGCCGAAATCTTCTTGGCTAATGTCTGTTCGCGCAGTTCGCGGACCCGCTTGTGGATCTTGGTCTCGGGCGTCGCTTTCAGCGTAGCTTGCGCAAAAGTGGAGACCGGGGTGAAGGCGAGCGTAGCCGCCAACACGGCAGACAGGAGCAGAGATTTGCGGGACATATGCAGCGGATAATACTCCAGCGGTCGCGCGGCAGCAATGCGATTCAGCCCAAATAGTGCCTGTTTTCCGAGCAAATACCTTAGCTGATATCCTCAAACGCTCATGCGCCCGCTTTTCCAATGGCAACTTCGTTCCCGTTCGCTATCCCTGGGTGGGCGGACGCTGGTGATGGGCATCGTGAACGTCACCCCTGACTCGTTTTCCGACGGCGGCGAGTTTCTCGCCCCGCATGCTGCGATCGAGCACGGCCTCCATCTGCTCGATGAAGGCGCTGACATCCTTGACATCGGAGGTGAATCCACGCGGCCTGGCAAGAAGGAGCCGGTTACTGAAGATGAGGAATCACGCCGCGTCTTTCCCGTTATCGAAGGCATACTTGCGCGGGTTCCCACAGCCATCCTCTCCATCGACACCTATAAATCCCGCGTTGCTGCGGAGGCAATTGGGAGGGGAGCGGAGATCATCAATGATGTTTCGTCATTTCGTTGGGACCCGAAGATGGCCGCAACCGTGGCTGGAGTAAAACCCGGTTGCATTCTCATGCACATGCGCGGACGTCCGGAAGATTGGCGCACCCAGCCGCCTGATCCTGACATCGTGGCCACGGTTAAGCGCGAAATGAAGCTGGCCGCTGATGTTGCGATGAAAGCAGGGATGCCGGCGGCGAACCTCATGCTTGATCCCGGTTTCGGCTTTGGCAAGAATTTCGAGGAGAACTATCCCTTACTTGCGCGCTTCGCGGAGTTTCAGGAACTAGGATTTCCGTTGCTCTCGGGGACATCCCGCAAATCGTTTATTGGCAGAACCTTGGCGCAAGATAGCCACGATGCTCCAGTCAATGAACGCATAGTTGGCACTATGGCGACCGTGACCGCATCCGTCTTAGCCGGTGCCCACGTCGTCCGGGTGCATGACGTAAAGCAAGCGGTGGAGACGGTCAGGATCGCCGACGAGATCCTGAATGCTCAAGCCGGCTAAAAAGCCTTCTCCGAGTCCAGCAATATTGTCACTGGCCCATCATTGACGAGTTCTACCTCCATCATGGCTTGGAAGCGGCCAGTGGCGCATTCAATGCCAAGCGCCCGGACGCGGCCTACAAAGTATTCGTAGAGCCGTTTTGCCTCATCGGGACGCGCCGCCCGATCGAACGAGGGACGCTTGCCCTTGCGCACGTCACCGTAGAGCGTGAATTGCGACACTATGAGAACTGCACCACCGGCGTTACCCACGGAAAGGTTCATTTTCCCATCATCACCTTCAAAGATGCGTAGACCGGCAGTCCTCTCGGCCAGGTAATCAGCCGCCTTTTCGTCGTCACCGGCGGCGACGCCCAGCAGCACCAACAGCCCCGGGCCGATCTTTCCGACGACTTCGCCATCGACGGTGACGCTTGCCCGGGTGACGCGTTGGATCGCTGCGCGCATGCCGGCATTGTAATGCCGAAGAAGCGACTTTTGCGACGGCCTGCATTGACGCTTCTGCGCTCGCCACCTACAATCCCCACGTAATCCCAGTCTTGAAATACCCACCTGCAAGGAGATATCCGGATGCTGCATGGGAAAGCACTTTTTTCACGCGTGGGCCTATTAGGTGTTTGCGGCTTAGCTCTCGCGACCAATGCGCTGGCGCAGATGTCGCAAAAGCCTGCGCCGGTGGATACCGTCATCAAAAATGGGACTATCCTCACCGTCAGCCACGGCACCATTGAGAATGGCAGCATTCTCATCCGCAATGGCAAGATCGCCGAAGTGGGGAAGACGGTCAACGCTCCCCCCAATGCCCGCGTGATCGACGCCACCGGCAAATTCGTGATGCCTGGCATCATCGATGCGCACAGCCATTCGGCCCTCGATGGCGACGTGAACGAAGCCACTAGCCCCGTCGTGCCCCACATGATGATGGTCGATGCGCTGGATTACACGGACAAGAACATTTATCACGCGCTGGCGGGCGGCACGACGACGTCGCTTTTACTGCACGGCTCCGCCAACATGATCGGCGGCCAGGCGGTGGTCATCAAACACAAGTTCGGCCTTGACCGCGACGAGCTGCTATTTCCCAACGCGCCCCGGTCGATCAAGTTTGCGAGCGGCGAAAATCCCAAACGAGTTTATGGAAGCCGCAGTCAACTGCCGTCCACCCGCATGGGTAACTTCACGGTGCAGCGCGCGGCCCTGCAGGAAGCCAAGGAATATCTGCGCGACTGGGATGCGTACGACGAAAAAGTAAAGAAGGCCGACAAGGACGCCAAGCCCCCGAAGAAAGACCTGAAGCTTGAAGCCCTGGCGGACGTGCTGCGCGGCAAAGTCTTTGTTCAGATCCACTGCTATCGTGCCGACGAATTTCTGACCGAGATCGCCATGGCCAAGGAATTCGGCTACAAGCTCCGCGCCTTCCACCATGGGCTGGAAGTCTACAAAGTAGCGGACAAGGTGGCCGCCGCGGGCGTGGGCCTGGCTACCTTCTCTGACTGGTGGGGCTACAAAGTTGAAGCCTGGGACGCCATCCCGTGGAACGCGGTGATGTCCATGCGTAAGGGCGTGAAAGTGGCCATCAAGAGCGATTCCAATGACTTCAATCGGCGGCTTAACCAGGAGGCGGCCAAGGCGATCCGCTATGGCGGCGCCACTGAAGAGGAAGCCCTGAAGATGATCACGTTGAATCCCGCGTGGATCATCGGCGTGGATGATCGAGTCGGCTCCATTGATGTCGGCAAGGACGCTGACATCACCATCTGGGACAAGCATCCGCTCTCCAGCTATGCTCGGGTGGAGAAGTCCATCATTGATGGTGACGTTTACTTTGACAGCTCGCTGCCCGGCTACGGCCTGCCCCTCTGGAAGGGCGGACCCATGAGCGGCGGCGGTGGCTTTGGCAGTGACGATGAGGAGAGACGCTAATGCGATCCCTGACGAGGACTCTCGCCCTTCTATTTCTTGCGCTTCCGCTGGTTGGTCAACAAACTGCGCCCGCACCGGCAAAGGCGCCAGCCAAGCCCGCGGCCCAGAAGTCGGTGACTCCGGCGAAACCTGGAGCAGCGATGCCCGCTCCCGGAGCGTCACCCGCAATTGCACTGCGCGGCGGACGCTTGCTCACCATTACCCATGGCGTGATTGAGAATGGGGTGATCGTCATGGAGAATGGGAAGATCACAGCGGTCGGCGCGGCGGCTGCGGTCAGTATCCCGAAGAATGCGCGCGTCATCGACGTGAAAGGCATGACCGTCTATCCCGGCCTGATCGATTCGCGCACCCAACTCGGGCTGACCGAGATCGAAGCCGTGGAAATGAGCAATGACCTGGTGGAAGCCAGCGAAGAGATCATGCCCCACATGCGCGTGGAAGATGCGTTCCATGCGGAAAGCGAATTGATTCCCGTCACGCGCATGAACGGCATTACCAATGCCGTGGTCACGGCTTCCGCCCGCGACACGCTGCCCGGCCAGATGTCATTCATCCAGCTTGCCGGCCGCGACCGTGATGAGATGCTTTTGCTGCGCAGCTTTGCTATGCCCCTGAATTTCACGGGGGCGCAGCGACGTCGTGATGCCGGCTCGCGCTTCCCTTCGACGCGCATGGGCTTGGCTACGCAACTTCGGCAGGCGTTCATCGACGCACAAGACTATGCCCAGAAATGGACGGAGTTCGAAAAGAAGTCTGCGGAGCCAGTCAAAGACGACAAGGATTCTAAAGACTCCAAAGACAAAGACAAAGACAAGGACAAGGGAAAGCCGGCTGCGCCCAAGCGCGACCTTAAATTCGAAGCCCTCGCGCCTTATCTGCAAGGCAAGAAGCCGGTCGTGCTGACGGCGGAAGAGTCCAGCGACCTCAAAGTGGCGCTCAGCCTGGCTCGCGAGTTCAACCTCAAGGTCATCCTGGGCGAAGTCACCTATGCCACTAACATGCTGGATGAGATTGCCGCCACCAAGCTGCCGGTCATCGTCGGCAATATCTTCGATACTCCAAAAAACGGCACGCGATACGACAGCGTTTACACCTTGCCCGCGGAGCTGGCGAAGCGTGGCGTGAAGATCGCTTTCGCTTCGTACGACTCGCACAATTCGCGCAACTTGCCCTATGAGGCGGGATACGCAGTCGCCTTCGGCTTGCCGTATGAGGAAGCCTTGAAGGCGCTGACCATCAATCCGGCCGAGATATGGGGCGTCGCGGATCAGCTCGGGTCGCTCGATGTGGGTAAGACGGCGAATGTAGTGGTGGCCAACGGCGATCCGCTGGATGTGAAGACAGACGTGAAGCAGGTCTTCATCGCCGGACGCGAGATACCGATGACCAGCCGCCAGACGCAACTGCGCGATGCCTACTCGCAAAGGTGATCGGCATCACTTGCAAAACCAAACGGGCTGGCTTGGCCTAAAGCGACGGCTGAACCGGCGCGGGTGTGTTCTGGGGAGAAGGCGAAATTGGAAAAGGTAAGCAGGGAAGAGAGCCCGCAGAGGCACCCTCAGGATTGTAATAGGTCGATGGCCCAAACTGCCGCGGGCATGAGCATCACCTTGCTGGAGTTGATCAGGGCGGCGATCACATCTTTCTTGCTGCGGCCATCGCGCGCGCGCCGTTCGATCGGCCCGGGCGGCATGCTGGCGAGAGATTTGTTGCCCTCATAACGGCTGCGGGCTTCCACCAGTTTCCTGATGTCGGCTTCACTCAGGCACTCTTGCCGGCCTAATTGATGAGTCACGAGCATGATCTTGGCAAAGTGCTCCACGGCTTCCATCTTGAGGTAGGCTGTCATCAGGTCGGCGCCGTAGCTCACGGCGCCATGATTGGCCAGCAGGATGGCGTCATAGTCCGGGATGTAGGGCATCAGCGATTCGCTTAACGCGGGCGTGCCCGTCGTCGCGTATTCAGCCAGCGGCACCGCTCCCAGGGAGATGATCACTTCCGAGCAAATAGGATCGTCCAGCGCCATGCCGGCGGAAGCAAATCCTGTGGCGGTGCAAGGGTGGGCGTGCACCACCGCCTTCACGTCCGGACGCATGCGGTAGATGGTGAGGTGCATGGCGATCTCGCTGGAAACGTTGCGCTCGCCTTCCAGCTTCTTGCCTTGCATATCGACCAGCACCATATCGTCGGCCGACATCATGCCCTTGCTCATCCCGGTAGGCGTCGCCAGCACCCGATTGCCGTCTAGCTTGATCGACAGGTTGCCGTCGGTCGCGGAGACGAAGCCGTGCTCGTGCACCAGCTTGCCAAAATGGACGAGCTCTTCGCTTTGGGTTTGGTAAGGCCGCATGATCCGGGAAGCCGCAGACTCCGGCCCCGTAATCCTACCCCAGTTCTCGCCCGGCTCACAATCGTTTTTGGGATAAGTAGCCGCATTTTTGCGTATTTCAGGCCCATATAATCCTCCTGTGCTGCTTGCCGAATTCGACTTTCACTTGCCCCCTGAGCTGATCGCGCAGCGTCCTGCCGAGGACCGCGACGGCGCCCGCATGCTGCACCTGGATCGGCAGTCCGGGCAATATACCGACACTCAATTCCGGAATTTTGTCGAATTTCTACGGCCCGATGACCTCATGGTGTTCAACAACACCCGGGTCTTTCCCGCCCGGCTCTTTGGCTATCGCGCGGGACTCAATGCCCAGCCGGTCAGCAGCAACAATCCTGCGGCCACCAAGTTCCTGAAGGGAAAAGTGGAAGTTCTCCTAACCCGCCAGGTAGCGGACCACGAGTGGCTGGCGCTGGTCCATCCCGGGCGCAAGATCGGCATCGGTGAGCGCCTTTTCTTCCCCGATGAGGCAGGACAGACGTTGCTGGAGGCCGAGGTCATCGCGCGCGGAACTTTCGGCGAACGGACCTTGCGCTTCCAGCCAGCGACGGATTTCTTCGCCGTAGTTGAGCGTATCGGTCACATCCCGTTGCCGCCTTATATTGACCGCCCCGATGAACCCGCCGATCACGTCCGTTATCAAACCATCTACGCCCGGCCCGAAGCGCGGGGCTCCGTCGCCGCGCCCACAGCAGGATTGCATTTCACCCCCGAGATCATGAGCGCCATCCGTGCCCGGGGTGTTGAGACGGCTGAAGTCACGCTCCACGTCGGCTTGGGAACGTTTCAGCCGCTACGCAATCAAGTCGTGGAAGAAAACAAGCTGCACCTAGAGGCGTATGCCATCTCTGAAGCTGCGGCGGACACCATTAACCGGGCTAAGCGTGCCGGGCGACGCATCGTTGCCATAGGAACGACTACGGTTCGCACGCTGGAATTCGCCGCTTTGCGATCCGCGGGAGCAGGGATGAGCGAGGCCCCGATAACCGCCACCCGCGGCGACGCCGACATCTTTATCTATCCCGGCTTCAAATTCCAAATAGTCGACGCCCTGCTCACCAACTTCCATCTTCCGCAGTCCAGCCTGCTCATGCTCGTGTCGGCATTTGCCGGGAGAGAAAACGTTCTGCGCGCCTATGACCACGCGGTGGCCCAGCATTACCGCTTCTTCTCCTATGGCGATTGCATGTTCATCGAGTGAGCCCGTTGGACAACCGATAACCGCGTGCTTGAATAATTGTTGGTTCCAATTTTCGTTTTTCTCTTTTTCTCCGTGTCTCAGTGCCTCCGTGGTGAGTGATAAGATTTCCTCTTGCCCCTTAAAAAAAAATCCGTCACTGAGCCACCCGGGCCGTCTACCAAGACCGTGAAGCCCTCTGGCGATAAGCCTGCCATATTCCTCCTTGATTCCATGGGCTTCATCTTCCGGGCGTATCACGCTATGTCGCGCCAGCGGCCCATGTCCACTCGTACCGGGATTCCCACTGCGGCCACTTACGTATTCGTGAACATGCTGAACAAATTGCGTGAAGACTTTAAGCCGGAATATCTCGCGGCAGTCTTCGATCTTGCCGGCCCCACTTTTCGTGATGATCAAGCCAAGACTGTCACTTCATTCCGTAAGTTTGATACGACCACGCAGCAATATGAAGACGTCGCCTATCACGGTTACAAGGCCACACGGAAAGAGACGCCACCCGATCTCAACCAGCAGATCCCCTACATCCGGCGCGCGCTGGAGGCCTATCGCATCCCTATTCTGTCGCAGCAGGGCTTTGAGGCGGATGACGTGATTGGCACCCTCGCACGCAAGGCTGCTGACGCCGGACATCCGGTTTACGTAGTCTCTAGTGATAAGGACATGCTCCAACTCGTAGGCGAGCGCGTTTGCGTACTCAATCCGCCCAAGGACAATCTCATCTGCGACGCAGCCAAGGTTGAAGAGATCGTCGGAGTCCCGCCCGCGCAGGTAGTGGACGTAATGGCCCTACGCGGTGACACCATCGACAACATCCCCGGTGCGCCTGGTATCGGCGAAAAGGGCTCGGTCGAGATCATCAAGCGCTTCGGCTCGGTGGAAGCGGCGCTAGACCATGCGGCGGAGATTGAGCGCAAGACCTATCGTGAATCGCTTCAGCAGAACCGCGAGATGGTGATGATGAGCAAGGAGCTGGCGAAGATCGATACCAACATGGATATCCCGCTCGATCTTGAGGCCATGAAGATCCAGCTGCCAGACCTCGAAGCCTGTCGCGCGCTGTTCAATGAGCTCGAATTCACCACGCTGCTGAAGTCGGTGCTCTCCACCGCGCCCGCCGAGATTGGCGAGACAAACTATTCAGAGTTGAAGACGGCTGCCGAGCTGAAAGCGCTATTGAAGCAGGCGCAAGGAAAGCTGCTGGCGGTCTCCATTCCGATCGCAGTAGTGCCAGCGACGCCCGCTCTGGTGGAAGACGACGAAAGTGAGGCCAAGGAGGCGCCCCCTGCCCAGACTGGAGATCTTTTTGCTCCCGCCGCGCAGGCTGAACCTGAAAAACCGCCTCGCGTCATTGGGCTCTCCGCGGAATCGGGCCACGCCTCCACGGCAGAGATCAAGTCGCCGCTGGAGAAAGACATTGCCGCCGCGCTCGGCGATACGAAGCAGCGCAAGGCCGTCCACGACCTCAAGGCTGCCCACCATCAAGCGCAACCTGCCGGGTGGAAGCTCCAGAACTTTACTGACGACACTTATCTTTATTCCTACTTGCTGGATCCCACCATCAGCAGCCACGGATTGAAAGATGTCGCGGTCCGCCACTTCAACCTCCAACTCAGTGGCTCAGCCGCAGAAGCCGCCGACGTTACCCTGCGCCTTGGCGCCAAGCTCCGCAAACAAGTTGAAGAGCAGGATCTGGCAAAGATCTATGAAGACATCGACCTGCCCCTGGTCCCCGTGTTGTTGCGGATGGAAGAAGCCGGCGTAAAAATCGATACCGAGGTGCTGCACGACCTCTCCCTTCGCCTCGGTCGCGACTGTACTTCTATCGCCAA
>DATLCI010000125.1:0-11956 GCA_035526435.1 Terriglobales bacterium | reverse complement strand
TCGTAAGATTCGCGGTCCATCACATGGCACCAGTGGCACCAGACCGCGCCAATGTCCAGCAGGATGGGTTTGTTCTCACGCTGCGCGAGCGCGAACGCTTCTTCACCCCACTCATGCCAGCGTATGGGTTGATGCATTGCCGAACGAAGGTAAGAGGAGGACGCGTTGGCGAGGGAATTCGTAGGGCCGTGCATCCTTCAAGTGTAAATGTTCACGAAGCAAGCAGCTTCTTGGCCATGGCGTAGTAAATCTCGATGGCGTCGAGTAATTGCTGCTTGTCGATGTACTCGCCCGTGGTGTGGGCGAGGTGGATGGAGCCGGGACCAAACAAGATCGGCTGACCCCAGGAGTTGAGCGCGGGGATGTCAGTGGTATAAGCCGCGACGAAAGTAGGGAGTCCTTCGAAGGTGCGCAGCCGCATGAAGGGGAGGTCGAGGACGCAAACGACCTCGGCCAGGTCGCCGACTGCATCCTTCAAGTCTTGCTTTAACTTCTCCACGGGGCCTACTGTGCGATATAGGAGCTGCGCTTTGGCGAAATCCGGTACGATGTTGGGCGCGCGGCCGCCTTCAATCACGCCGATGTTGACGGTGGTGGGGCCAACTTCGGGGTCAAGCGGAAGCTCGACTGCTTTCAGCCGCTGCAATGCTTCGAGTAATTTCTCCACGGCAGATTCACCCAGATGTGGGTACGCAGAGTGCGCCATCTTGCCGCGCGCAGTGATTTCCAGCCGGAGCGCGCCCTTGGAGGCGATAGCCACCTTGTTTTCGGTGGGCTCACCGTTGATCAAATATTTGGGGCGGGGAAGCATGAGGGTGGAAGCGTTGGCGGTGCGTGCGCCCAGGCTGTCGCGCTCTTCGCCGACCACGAACAACATGCCGACAGCGGCCTTTTCTTCCTTAAGCCGCAGCGCAGCGCCGACCATCGCGGCGATGATGCCTTTGGTATCGCAGGCCCCGCGGCCATAGATGCGATTCTCATCTTCGGATGAGGGAATGAATGGCGGAACGGTGTCGATGTGAGTGGAGAACACTACCGTCGGGGGGGGCGCGTCGGGGATGGTCGCCAGCACGTTGAAGCGGTTCGCCGCTTCATCGACCGGCATTTTGGTCGTGGAAAAGCCTAGCGACTTCAACTCGCGCAAGAGGAACTCACCCACAGCGCCTTCATTGCCGCTGATGGATTCAATGTCGATGAGCGCGCGCGTGAGCTGGAATGGGTCCACGCATTGAGGATAACCTATGATGGTGTGACATCACGGAGGCAGGAGTCTACTTTTGGCTGGAGAGATCAGGTCGTTGATGCTGGAGGGCCCCGCAGGGCGACTGGAGGCACTGCTTAATGCGGGAGAGGCGACGGCGACGCATGCAGCACTGGTATGCCATCCGCACCCCATGTTCGGCGGCACGATGCATAACAAAGTGGTGTACAACGCCATGAAGTCGCTGAGCAAGTTCGGTTTTCCCGTGTTGCGCTTTAACTTCCGGGGAGCGGGTTTGAGTGAGGGTGCGCATGACGAGGGCCGCGGCGAAGTCGGTGACGTGCAGGCGGCGCTCGATCATCTGGCGAACGAATACAAGCTGCCCATCATCTTCACTGGTTTTTCCTTCGGAGCGGCCGTGGGACTGCGGGCCGCCTGCCAGGACGAGCGCGTAGTGGGGATGATATCGCTGGGGACGCCCGTGGCAGTCAACGGCCGAAGTTACACGTACGAGTTTCTGCGTGAATGCCAGCGGCCAAAACTCTTTGTCAGCGGTGGGAATGACGAATATTCAACGGAGCAGGACCTGCGCGCGGCTTACGAGAACGTAGCCGAACCCAAGCGATTGGTCATAGTTCCCGGGGCCGACCATTTCTTCCTTAAGCAGTTGCCGCAGATGCAGGAGGCGATCGAATCCTGGGTGCGGGAACATTTCGTCGGTTCGCCGGCATGATCGCCGCTGAACAATTCGCGCTGGTGCGAGCCCAGGCGCGCGAGATCTTTGCCTACGCCCTCCAGCAGGCGGATGTAGTGACTGCGTTCGGGAAACACGTGCATGCGACCCGCGGCGTTCTGCAGGTTGGAGAAGATCTTTACGGATTAGACGATTTCTCGCGGATATTCGCCGTCGCTTTGGGCAAGTCCGGACACATCATGGCGAAAGAGCTGCGCGCGCTGATGGGAAATCGTCTTAGTGGAATCATCAGCGCTCCTGATCCACGGGAATCGTTGGTTGAAGGGTTTCGCTACTTCCATGGCGGTCATCCATATCCGAACGGTGAATCAGTAAAAGCCGCGGATGCCATTCTTAAAACGCTCCAGGTCCTGAGCGGAACCTCGTTGGTGATCTACCTGATCAGCGGTGGCGGCTCCGCCATGGTGGAGAAACCTGTAGATGATGAGATCTCGCTCGACGATCTCATGACCACTTACCAAGTTTTGATCGAGTCTGGGGCTTCCATCGCGGAAGTGAATGCCATCCGAAAGCATTTGTCCGCCGTGAAAGGCGGACGGCTGGCCCAAGCGGCGGCTACTCATAATGCAAAACAGGTAAGCATCATGGTCAGCGACGTTCCGGAGAAGGCATTGGACGAGCTGGCTTCCGGGCCCACCATGCCGGATACATCGTCGGTAGAAGACTGTTACCGCATCGCCGAGGAGTACCACCTGCTCGAGGAGTTTCCGCCTTCCGTTCGCGAATTGTTTGAGCGGAAGACATTGGCCGAAACGCCTGACGCTGACGATCCACTCTTCTACTATTCTCGCTGGTGGCCGATCCTGAGTAATCTGGACGCGCTCAAAGCAGCCGCAGCCAAGGCTTCCGAGCTAGGCTTTGCAGTTGAGATCGACAACTCCTGTGACGACTGGCCCTACGAAAAAGCTGCCGACCATCTTTTGCAGCGTCTACGCAAGTTACGCCAAGGCGCATCCCGAGTGTGTCTGGTCTCCGGCGGGGAAGTTACGGTCCAGCTGGCGGGAGAGACTGGAATCGGCGGGCGCAACCAGCAGTTTGCGCTTTATTGTGCGGAGAAGATCGCCGGCGAAAACATCACGGTGCTATCGGCGGGGACCGATGGGATCGATGGGAACTCAAGCGCTGCCGGGGCGGTCGCGGATGGAGAGACCCGGTCTCGTTGTCCGGAGGATCTCATGGCAGCCCTGGCTGCATTCAACGCGAATCCATTGTTTGAAAGGTTGGGAGATACCGTGGTCACTGGCCCGACGGGAAACAACCTGCGCGACCTGCGCGTCTTGCTGGCTTATTGAGCTGCTAGAAGAACCGGGTCAAGCCTTCTTCCAGCACTTGGATCCGGTCGCTGACGCCGGCTTTCGCCGCTGCTGATTGCAGCCGTTGCACCGGCTCTTCCATGGGTTCATGCGACAAGCGAAATGTCCCGTAATGCATGGGGATCATCAGGCGCGAACCCAAATCGTGGAAAGCCTGCAATGCATCTTCCGGGCTGGTGTGCACGGCGCGGAACGACTCCGGATGATAGGCGCCGATGGGCAGCAGGGCGACTTTCGGCTTCAGTCGGCGTCCGATCTCGTGAAAGCCGTTGAAGTAAGCGGTATCGCCGGCGTGATACACGGAATGTTCGCCGGCGCGCAAGACGTAACCGCCGAAGCCGCGGTGGGTATCGCGGATCACGCGCGCGCCCCAATGTTGCGCGGGCACGTGAGTCACCGTCAGGGATGCTTCAGAAAAGGCCTCCCACCAGCCAAGTTCCACGATCTCCTTGAAGCCCAAATCCGCCACCAGGTCATGCAGATGCCGCGGGACGATGATGACCGGCGCTTCTCCGGTCAACCTTCTGGTCCGTCGGGCAATGCGGCGCAACGAAGGGCGATGGAGGTGGTCAAAATGGGCGTGCGTCACCAACACGTAATCGATGGCAGGCAAATGGCGGATGTGCATCCCGGGTTTGCGGAGGCGCTTCAGGATGAATAGCCAGCGCGCAAAGTTCGGGTCAATGACGAGGTTCTTGCCGCCCATCTGCAGGAAAAATCCGGAGTGCCCGATGAAAGTGATGCCGAGGTCGCCATTCTCGGCCAGCACCGGTTGATGCACATTCCCGGTGCGACGCTCGGTGGCGGAGCTGCGGACTAATTTGGTGAACTGGCGGGCCTTCCGGCGCAGAGTGATGTTAAGCATGTCCTGTTCGAGTTTAGACGCTCAGCGCCGGTGAGGTGATGCAAAATCGCCGATTATTTAGACACAGAGGAATCGGGATTTGACGCATTTCACCTTAGCCCATTTAATCAATGAGGACAAAGACGAACGCGGTAAGACGAGACCTTTAAGACGACACCTTTAAAACGACACCTTTAAAACGAGACAAGGGAGTGGGGAAGATGCGCGTAGCGTTTCTCGGATTAGGCATCATGGGTTCGGGTATGGCCAGCAATCTGGTCAAGCACGGCCATCAGGTCACGACATGGAACCGCAGCCCCAAGCAAGTGGAGGGCGCCACTTCAGCGCAATCTCCTAAAGCTGCCGTCGAAGGCGCGGAGGCAGTTTGGATCTGCGTCTCTGATACTGCGGCGGTAGAGCAGGTCCTGTTTGGCGCGGAAGGCGCGGCGGAGGCACTGCGTCCGGGAATAGTGGTCGCCGATTCCAGCACCATCTCCCCGGTTGCGAGCGAGAAGTTCGCCGAGCGCATCCGCGCGAAGGGCGCGGACTTCGTCGACGCTCCGGTTACCGGATCGAAGATCGGAGCGAAAGAGGGCACCCTGATCTTCATCGCGGGGGGCAAGCAAGAATCGGTCGAGAGACTCGACCCTCTTTTCAAGGCGATGGGCAAACAAGTGATCCACGTCGGCGATAACGGCAAAGGTGAAGCCGCCAAGCTGGCGATGAACCTGATGATCGTGCTGATCTATGAAGGATTCATTGAAGCCATGATGCTGGCGAAAAACCTGGGCGTAGATCAGAAGGCGCTGTTCTCACTGATCCAGGCTTCAATGGTGCGTTCCGGAGTGGTGGACTACAAGATGCCATTCGTGGAAAAGCGCGACTTCACCCCGAACTTCCCGTTGCGCCTGATGCATAAGGACATCCGACTCATGTTGGAAGCGGCGCAGGCGACCAGCACCCGGTTGCCGGGTTTGGAGAAGATCAAAGAGATCTACGACGAGGCCCATGAAGCCGGGCTCAGTGAGCTCGATTACGCTTCCACGCTGCAAATATTAGAACGCAAGGATTAAGAGGCTTTTTTGAGCGAGACGCCCTCAGCCATCTCCCGCAGGACGGTGAGAAACTCAAACGGCTCGCTGGCTTCGGGGGCCAGCGAGTCGAGCGGGAAGGTGGCGGAAAAGTTCGGCGAAGACCGCCGGAAGGTCACATTCACGTGCTCGCGCCGCTCGGTATGCAGCACGGTGTAGATGGCGCTGGTCACATCGCGCTCCCAATCGAGCCGGGTGGTCAACACCACAGGCGCCGAGCTTATCACCTGCCATCCGGGCGCGTCTGAGGAAAGGTTCTTGTCCGTCCGTGCGAACCAGCGCAGGTTCTCAAAGGCCATGGAGAACCCCGGGGCATGGTCGAGGTCAGAGTGGAAAGTGAGGGTGGCCGGTTCGCGCTGGCGGAGGAACTTTCGCGGCGGAAGATTCACTTCGATGTAAGCCCGATGGAAGACCGGATGTACCACTTTCAGCGGGACCTCGAACTTCGAATCGCTGAGCCAGCGCATACCGGAAACGTGTCCGGCGGTTCCCAATGAGTTCTCGATCCAGCGGAGCGCCTGCAAAGCTCTTTGTTGGAGGTTGCGTTGGAGCCAGAAATGGATCATCGCCGTGACTGCGACACAGCCGAACAATCCGAGGGCGATCCATACCCACATAGTATTAAGGTAGATGCCGGAAAAGGCCGCCTTGGATGCTAATTCACATTCCTTTGTAGATCCCGCCGTCCACTAATATTGTCTGCCCGGTGACATAGCTGGCGCGCTCGGAAGCGAGCCATACGATGGCGTCGGCTATCTCTTCCGGCTTGCCTAAGCGACGCAACGGCACATCGTTAGCCCAGCGATCATAAATGTCTTGCTCGGCGACTCCGGCAGCTTTCGCGCGGCTTCCGGCAAGTTTGGTGAGACGGTCCGTTGACGTGTAGCCGGGGCCCACATTGTTGAAGGTGATGCCGTCGCGGCCAAATTCCTGGGTCAGACTTTTCATCAATCCCACCACAGCAGGCCGAATGGAGTTCGACAGCAGCAAGTCGGGAACGGGCTGGCGTACCGACGTGGAGGTAATAGTGATGAAGCGTCCCCACTTGTTCTTCTGCATGGTCGGCAACACCTCGCGCGCCAGATAAACCACGCTCAGGAAATTCATGTCGATGGCCTTGCGCCAATCCTCATTGGAAGAGTTAAAAAAACTCCGGGGCGGCGGGCCGCCCGCATTGGCTATGCAAACATCCACGCGGCCGAACTTCTTCAGCACCGACTGCACCATCTCGGTGACGGAATCGGCGCTGGAGACGTCGGTGACAAACGGCGTGACTTTAACCGCGGTGGCTTTTCGAATCGCGGCAGCGGCCTCTTGCAGAGTTTTTTCTGTGCGGGCACAAATAGCGACCTGTGCTCCTTCCGCTGCGAACGCCTGAGCTGCTGCCCGGCCAATGCCCTGGCTGCCACCGGATACGATCACCACTTTGTTTTTAAGGCCGCTATCCATGGGTCCTCCGGGAGATCACTTTAATTCGCGCTGGCCGCTGACCGCGGTAGGGTCAGTCACATAAATACGGGTGGGTGCAGGCGTGCGAACATTCTGCTGGATGAAACAATCCTTGATCCGGCGACGCAACTCGCGGCTCACGCGTAACTGCTCGCCGGGAATGACTTTTGCCACTACGGAATAATCCACTTCATTGTTGGCCACGCGCTCGATGCCCGGGACCTCGGGTTGGGCCACCAGCAAGTCGCGGAAGTTTGCATCCGCATACAAAGCCTGGCTTACTTCTTCCAACAGCTTGATCACAATGTCGCTCTTCTCCTGATAATCGACGGCCACGCTCAAGGTGATCTGCGCCCAGTCGCGCGTCATGTTAGAGACGACTTTGATCTCGCTGTTCGGGACAACGTGGACCGTCCCATTCGGATCGCGCAATGTAGTGCGACGCAGGGTCATGGCTTCAACCGTGCCACTGACCCCGGCTACGCGGACGTGATCGCCTAAGTCGTACTGATTTTCCAGCAGGATGAAGAAGCCATTGATCACGTCTTTGACCAGGGTCTGCGCGCCGAAGCCGATGGCGAGCCCGGCGATCCCTGCGCTGGCCAGGATCGGTTTTACGTCCACGCCAAACAATGGCAACGCCTGCATAGCGGCAAGAAAATAAATGAGCACTGTGCCCACGCTCTGGATCACGCTGGCCAGCGTGCGCAGTTGCTGCGCGCGGAGCCCGGTGTGGACATGGTGCGCCTTGCTGAAATCCACCAGCTTGTTGGTGATGGTGCGGAGAGCGACCACCAGAAATGTCGCCACTACCAGGATGATCAGCAGTTTCGGTGCCGCATATTCCACCCAATGGGCGCCATTCGTCCGCCAGTGAGCCAACATCTGGTCCATGTTGCTGCCTGAAACCACGGTTATGAACCTCGTCCCGTATTCTCGCGACGGATTATAACAATCCCATTGAAAGCGGGTTTAGGCAGGGAAACGCTCTATAATTTTGACAGCTCTTCAAGTGAGGTCGGGTATGCGCAGCAATCGGCTCGCAGTGTCAATCGTCGTTATATTGATCGCTATGATTTTAGTGTCGGCGTTTGCGCATCCAGTTGCCGCCGTTTCAGCTGCCACGGTCTTGGCCCAGTCGCCGCCGATGCCCAGCGATCCGCAGTTCGGTTCACGCCGCAATCAGGACGAGCCCTTTGACGCCAAACTGGAGCGCGAACGCCTGAAAGCAATGAATAAAGAACGCTACGAGAACCTCAAAAAAGACACGGACAAGTTGCTCAAACTGGCTACCGAACTGAAAGAGAGCGTCGACAAAGCCAACAAGGACATGCTGTCGCTCGAGGTGATCCGCAAGACGGAAGAGGTAGAGAAGCTGGCCAAGGCTGTTCGTGAGAAGATGAAGGCGAATTAACTCATCGAAAAATTGAAACACTTTCACTTGCAGCTTCGCCCGCTGGCGCTCGTATTCAGTCTGCTGCTCGGCTTTGCGGCCGCGCAGATACAACCGCCCGCCGCTCCCACTAAGATCACTGACCTTCAGCCCACGGTCATCCTGATATCGATTGACGGATGCCGCTGGGACTTTCCTGATAAGTACCCTTCGCCGAATCTGCACGAACTGATTGGTTCCGGCGTTCGGGCGGAGATGATTCCGTCGTTTCCGAGCAAGACATTTCCTAATCACTACACCCTGGTCACGGGGCTGTATCCGGGGAACCATGGGATCGTCGCCAACAATTTTTGGGACGACCAATTCCAGGCTCGCTTCAAAGCGGAGGGCGATCCTTCCGGGCTGGAAGCACGGTGGTGGGGCGGCGAACCCATCTGGGTCACCGCGCGCAAGCAAGGACAAAAAAGCGCGGCAATGTTCTGGCCCGGCTCAGAGGCCCCTATCGGCGGCATGTATCCCAACTATTACCAGAAGTACGAGCACAACATGCCGCACTCGCAACGGGTGCAGTGGGTACTGCAGCAACTGGATCGGCCGGCGGCGGAGCGTCCTACGTTCAGCACGTTGTACTTCTCCGTGGTGGATACGGCGAATCATGACTTCGGGCCTGATTCGCGGGAAGCTGCGGCGGCATTGCTGGATGCAGACAAAGCCATCGGCGAATTGATGCAGGGTTTAAAGGACCGCGGGATCTACGACCAAGTGAACTTGTTGGTGGTCGCAGACCATGGACACACTCCGGTCAGCAATCAGCGGCAGATGTTCATTGAAGACTACGTTGACCTTGATAGCGTGATGGTGGGGGATTGGTCTCCAGTGATGGCGTTGCGCGCGAAGAATGGAGACAACGAAGCGCTGTATGCGAAGCTCAAGAAGATGCCGCATGCCGCGGTGTATCGCAAGAGGGAGATACCGGCACGCTTTCATTATGGGCAGGGGCCGCGCATCATGCCCATCATCGCGGTGGCCGAACCCGGGTGGGGGTTCTACGCTACTCGCAAACGCATGGCAGAACGTAAGCGCGAAGAGAAAGGCGCGCACGGATACGATCCCGCAGTGCGCGACATGCACGCCATCTTCATTGCGCATGGTCCGAACTTCAAAGCCGGGGTGACGCTGCCGCCATTTGAGAATGTGAATGTGTATCCGGCGATGGCGAAGATCCTCGGAGTAAAGCCGGCAAAGAATGATGGTGATGTGAAAGTCCTAGAGCAGGCGATGGTGAAAGTGAAGGCGGCGAAGCGTTGACCGTTTGACCCACCTCTATTGCAAATGTTATAAAAATCAGTAGCATACACGCCGGTAAAACCACCGGCAGACAGTCCCTGACGCGGCCAAACCTAAATCCTTCCTACACGAACGGGTTGGCGTAGAAGCGCGATGCAGTGACCGTGACCTGACCCAGTAATTACATTTTTCCTACTCTTCGGAGGACACATTCCATGATGAGTCTCGCCATAGGGCAAGCCTCGCGCCGCCTGTTCCATATTTTCACGGCCCTTCTAGCCATGATGATGCTTCAATCCACCGCCGTTGCGCAGGAAGCGCATCGCGCGGGCGGAGAAGCCAACCTCAAGTTGCCTGACCTGTCGTCAGTCAACTTCCTCGGAACCGACGGACACACGCTGTTGCTGTTCGGCCTTGGCGTTTGCGTGCTCGGCCTCGGCTTTGGACTGGCGATCTACATCCAGTTAAAGAACATGCCGGTGCATCGCTCGATGCTTGAGATCTCTGAACTCATCTACGAGACCTGTAAGACCTACCTGATCACCCAGGGAAAATTCATTCTCATCCTGGAGGCGTTTATCGCGGTGATCATCGCGCTGTACTTCGGCATGCTGCTGAAGTTTGAAGTCACCCGCGTCGCTATCATCCTCTTCTTCTCGCTGGTCGGCATCGCCGGCAGCTACGGGGTGGCCTGGTTCGGTATCCGCGTAAACACTTTTGCGAACTCGCGCACCGCATTTGCCAGCTTGCAAGGCCGTCCTTATCCCATCTATGCCATTCCGCTGAAGGCGGGCATGAGCATCGGCATGTTGCTGATCAGCGTGGAACTGCTGATCATGCTGATGATCTTGCTCTTCATTCCCGGTGAGTACGCCGGGCCATGCTTCATTGGATTTGCGATCGGTGAATCGCTCGGCGCGGCCGCGTTGCGTATCGCCGGCGGTATCTTCACTAAGATCGCCGACATCGGCTCCGACTTGATGAAGATCGTCTTCAAGATCAAGGAAGACGATGCCCGCAATCCCGGCGTGATCGCAGACTGCACCGGTGACAATGCCGGCGACTCGGTCGGACCGTCCGCGGACGGCTTTGAAACTTATGGCGTCACCGGCGTCGCGCTCATCACGTTCATCCTGCTGGGCGTGAAAGACCCGACCATTCAGGTCCAATTACTGGTGTGGCTTTTCGTCATGCGCGTGATGATGATCGTGGCCAGCGCCCTCTCTTATTTCGTGAACGAGACTATGGCCAAGGCGCGTTACGGCACCGCGGAGAAAATGAACTTTGAAGCGCCGCTGACCTCGCTGGTCTGGATCACGTCCATCGTTTCCATCGGCGCGACTTACGCGGCGTCTTACTTCATCATCCCTAATCTGGGCGGCGATACGAGTCTCTGGTGGAAGCTGGCCAGCATCATCTCCTGCGGTACGCTGGCCGGAGCCGTGATCCCGGAGCTGGTAAAGATCTTCACCTCGACGGAATCAAGCCACGTGGAAGAGGTCGTCACTTCGTCGCGCGAAGGTGGAGCCTCACTGAACATCCTTTCCGGCTTGGTGGCGGGCAACTTCTCCGCATACTGGCTGGGACTGACCATTGTTGGCCTGATGAGCGTGGCTTACTACTTCAGCTTGATGGGACTGGGAGCTAATCTTCCGGGCACCGAGATACCGCTGATGCTTGCCCCGGCAGTCTTTGCCTTCGGCCTGGTCGCTTTCGGATTCCTCGGTATGGGGCCGGTAACGATCGCGGTAGATTCTTACGGCCCAGTGACGGACAACGCTCAGTCAGTCTATGAGTTGTCGTTGATCGAAGCAGTCCCCAACATCCAGGCGGAACTCAAAAAAGATTTCAACCTCGATGTGAAGTTTGACCGCGCCAAACACCTGCTGGAAGAAAACGACGGAGCGGGCAACACCTTCAAAGCTACCGCGAAGCCGGTGTTGATCGGTACAGCGGTCGTCGGCGCTACTACCATGATCTTCTCCATCATCATGGCGCTGACCTCGGGACTGACTACTAACCTGCAGTATCTGTCATTGCTGCATGCTCCGTTCGTCCTCGGTCTCATCACCGGCGGCGCCATGATCTACTGGTTCACCGGAGCATCCATCCAGGCGGTAACGACGGGTGCATATCGTGCTGTCGAATTCATCAAGGCCAACATCAAGCTGGAAGGCGCGACCAAGGCCTCGGTTGAAGACAGCAAGAAGGTCGTTGAGATCTGCACGAAGTACGCGCAGAAGGGCATGTTCAACATCTTCCTCGCGGTCTTCTTCGGCACGCTGGCCTTCGCCTTTGCCGAACCGTTCTTCTTCATCGGCTACCTGGTTTCCATCGCCATCTCCGGTCTGTACCAAGCCATCTTCATGGCGAACGCCGGCGGCGCGTGGGACAACGCCAAGAAGATCGTGGAAGTAGAGCTCAAGCAGAAGAACACTCCGCTGCATGATGCCACCATCGTGGGTGACACCGTGGGAGATCCTTTCAAGGACACCTCCTCCGTGGCGCTCAATCCCATTATCAAGTTCACTACGCTCTTCGGACTGTTAGCGGTTGAATTGGCGGTAGTGCTGACGGCGGAACGAGGCGCGATGACCACCAATGTGTTGGCTGGCGTCTTCTTC
>DATLCI010000115.1:0-12153 GCA_035526435.1 Terriglobales bacterium | reverse complement strand
GTCCGCGGACGCCATGACTTTGAGCGGGTCCTCAATCAGCTCAACGCCGGAGACATCGACCTGCTCGTTGGCACGCAGATGATCGCCAAGGGGCATGACATCCACGGCGTGACCCTGGTAGGCGTTGTTGGCGCGGATTTTGCCCTGGGCTTTCCTGATTTCCGCGCCGCCGAGCGCACCTTCCAGCTTCTCACCCAGGTCGCCGGACGTGCCGGCCGCGGTGATACGCCCGGAAAAGTCATCTTGCAGACCTACTATCCTGAGCACTACGCCATCCAGTTTGCACAGCAGCATGACTTCAATGGCTTCGCCGCGAAAGAATTGCAGTATCGCCGCTGGATGCACTACCCACCGTTCAGTTCCGTCGCCAACATCCTCATCCGCAGCGACAAGCTCGACCTCGCGCTTCGCTACTCCGGCGAGATCGGCAAATGGTTCGAGCGCGCCCGCTCGGAAGACGTTCGCGTGATGGGACCCTCAGCCGCGCCCATCGTGCGTCTCAAGCGTGATTATCGATATCACTTTGTATTGAAGGCGCAGAGCCGGGAGAAGTTAAACGGACTCTTGCGCGGCATGGTGAAGTTTGCAGAATCACAAAAGATCCCGCGCACCCATGTCATCGTGGATGTTGACGCGCTATCGCTGCTTTAGTGCAGCAATTCCTTCACTACATCCCACAAGCCGCCGCCAGCGAATGGCGCAGGCGTAAAGCTGAGAATAAACATCAGCACTCCTGTCAGCGCGATGCTCCTTCTCCTGACATCGAGCAGCGGATACTCCGGAACATACGGATGGCGTCGCGTCAGCCATAATGCCACGACCCAGATCAGCCACCCTGGCCAGTAAAAGATTGAAAGCGGGAGTAAGATCGCCATCGCCAGGCGGGTGACCTTGCCGTGAAGTTGCGGACGCAATGCATACACCATGTGCCCGCCGTCTAGTTGACCGCCGGGCAGCAGATTCAACGCCGTTGCCAGCATCCCTATCCACGCCGCTATAGCGACCGGATGCAGTAGAACACCCTCCAGCGATGATCCCCAGCCTGCCTGCAGCGAGTGAAGCAAATGAAAGATTGGGGGATACCCAAGATTCATTACGGCGTTTGATCCCGCGGGCAAGGGCTTTGATAAGGCTAGTCCCGCCAGCGCCAAGGGCACCGCCACTACAAACCCTGCGATGGGCCCGGCAATCCCAATATCAAACAACGCCGCCAGTGACCGGAACCGCGACTTGATCTGAATGAAGGCGCCGAAGGTTCCCACCGGCGTCGGAGCTGGGATAAAGAATGGCAGGGTGGCATACACCCGATGTTTCACCGCAAAGAGAAAATGCCCCATCTCGTGCGCCATGAGTATTCCCAGAAAACTCGCGGCAAATGGCAGACCATCGAGCAGCCGCAAAGGATCGGCCACAATATATCGGACCGCAAAGAATTTCTCGTCGTTGATGAAGAGCGGCTCTGTCGCCAAAAAATTCGCCTGCAACCGCGCGCCTACGATCAGCGCAAACACAAAGGTCAGCAAGAAAAGCAGGATGTGGATGAGATACGGACGGCGCGGCGGTTGGACCATTACGACTTCGCGGAATTCCTCCGGCGCGACATCTATCGGCGGCGGAAGATAAGGATCAGACATTCAGATGGTTGGATGAATGAAGGGATGAGTCGCTAATGGCTAAACTTAATCAATCGACTGAAGCTCTTTGCCCGGCTTGAAGCGCACCGCTTTTCCCGGCGGGATGTTTACTTCAGCGCCGGTGCGCGGATTGCGTCCAATACCGGTCTTGCGCGGACGCACGTTAAACACCCCAAACCCTCGCAGCTCGATCCGGTCACCCGTGGACAACGCTTTCTTCATGGACTCGAAGACGGTCTCGACCGCGGCCTCAGCCTTTGATTTGGTGATGCCGGTCTTGTTTACCACTTCGTTGATAATGTCCAGTTTGATCACGAGGCGCTCCGCTTAGCGAAAAGTGAAACCATACTAGCAGGCTGTCCGTCTGCCGCATAGTCTGTAACTGACGGATATTAAAGACTTAACGGGCAGCATTGTCAATGCGCCATTCGTCTTTTAAGATGACTGTTCCGCCGCAAACCTTACCCACTACCCTCGCTGTGAAAGGCAACCATGGCAATCAAGAGCGACCGCTGGATCCGCAAGATGGCGCTGGAGCATGACATGATCAGCCCCTTCAATGAAAAGCAGATGCGCGAAGGAGTCATCTCTTACGGGCTTTCGTCGTACGGCTACGATCTGCGCGTCGCGGACGAATTCAAGATCTTTACCAACGTGAACTCGACGATCGTCGACCCCAAACATTTCGACGAGAAATCCTTCGTCACCATCCAGTCTGACACTTGCATGGTCCCGCCGAATTCGTTCGCCCTGGCCCGTTCCGTCGAGTATTTCAAGATTCCCCGCGACGTGCTCACCATCTGCGTGGGCAAATCTACATATGCGCGCTGCGGCATCATCGTTAACGTCACTCCGTTCGAGCCCGAGTGGGAAGGCTTCGTCACGCTGGAGATCTCAAACACCACCCCGCTACCCGCCAAGATCTACGCTAACGAAGGACTCTGCCAGATATTGTTTTTCCAGGGGGATGAACCTTGCGAGACCAGCTATGCGGATAAGAAGGGGAAATACCAGGGACAGCGGGGGATCGTACTGCCTAAGTTGTGACTACCGACTCTCATCGCTCTTGTGCATGTAACGGATGCTTGGTTTGTATAACAGCAAGTTGGGCTTGCCGATACGATTCAGTTTGATGCAGATGCGGTCGTACCACTCGATCACGCCATTCAGTACCTCACCATTTTTAAGGACCACGGTCATGGTGGTCTTCGCCGCCATCTGTTTCTGATAATAGAAATCTTCTGCGTGGGTGTGCTCGGGCGAAGGCTGAGTGCTTTTGGTGCTGCGAGCGAGAGTTCGTCTTAGCGGTCGCTCGCGCGGCTCCGCGGGCGCTGTTTCGCCGTCCGGTTCTGCCTTCCGCAGGGTAGGACGGATCAGTTGACGGCTGACAAATTCGTCTTTTTCCGGGGCCGGGGCGCGGCCAACCGCTGCGGAATCTGAACCGGGTTTCATAGAGGATGAGCCCATGATGTCTTCATGCGAAACAAAAACGTGGTGCGAGCAGTGTTATGGCTACGCTATCACACGAGGTGGGTAGAGGCAATGCAGGCACAAATGCAGTAGTTTAACGGTTTTTTCTCAGTATAGGACGCCGCTCCCGTTCCGCCTTGAGTTGGATGAACCACAGATAGATCTCATCCACCCGGGTAATGTCTTCGCCCAGGACCTGCTGGTCCGCATATTGATGGATGGAGGAATCGTTGTGCCGTCGTTTCAGGTTCGAAACAATATTGAAGAGCTCGTCTACTTTTGAGTGCATCACTCGCAGGTCGCTGACGAGCCGGACCTCGTCAACCGTGAGACCGCGGCCAGCGATGGGTTCCGTCCGTTTCATAAGGCGTGATTATACAGTCGATTTATTCCGCAGATGCCAGAACTTTGCTACCCAAAAGTAACCGCCGATAGTTACTGTTCCAATGCCGTCGCCAAGGCGTCGAGTGATAAAGACCGCAACAGGTTGCGTCGCATCCCGGTCTCAACCCGCCCCAATTCGTAAGACGCTCGACTGATCCAGTCAAAGCTGACTTGCTGCGCCATTTTGGCCAACTCCCCCTGAATGTCGGTATTACGCACCAATTCAGGCGTCTCTGCTTTGAGGAATAAAAGGTCTTCCAGCACGGAATAGCAACTCCGCAGCAGTTGGTCCGTCTTGTCTTTGCCTTCGGCGCCGGCGCGATAGGTTTCCGTCATACGGAAAAGAGCGCTGTGGTCGTCGGCGGAGATCCCAGATTGCAGAAGCGCTAATGCGTCCTTTCGCGCGGCAGAATAAGCCTCGAGATTGAAGCTGCGGGCCCGTCCCGTTGCCCCACCGCAGAGCCGCGCCACGAGTTGGCGCTGGCGCACATCCCATTCCGGATGAACTTGGGCGAGGTAATCCGCTATGTCAGAGGTTGCAATGGCCCCCAATGTGAAGCTGACGCAACGCGAGCGGATGGTCGGCAGAAACTCCCCTATGTTGTCGGTGAGCAGGAACAACGTGGCGAACTCGGGCGGCTCTTCCAGTACCTTCAGAAGGGAATTGGCTGCCTCTTTCATGAAGGAAGATTCGGTGAAGATATAGACCTTGCGCTTGGCCTCGACCGGCTTGAAATAGATGGATTCAATGACTTTTCGGACTTGCCCGATCTTGATCAGCATCTGCGGCGGATCCGGTGGTATCACAACGACTTCCGGATGCGACTGGATCAATATTCGGGTCTCTTTCTTGTCCGTCTCCCGCAATCCCTCGCGTGTCTCTACCGCCTCGGCAAACCGCGCGCCCAGATCATCGGCACCCGCGATCCGGACACAGTTGTCACATGCGCCACAATAGTCCGGTAAGCCATCGGAGGAACGCGGGTCAAGGCAATTCATCGTCTTGGCCAGCATCTGCACCAGGGTGTATTTTCCTGCGCCAGGAGGCCCGGCGAGGATCACCGCATGAGGAAACCGGTCTTTAGCCAGCATCTCCCGCAGCCGCCGGACGGTGTCCGCATTGCCGTGAAAGTCTGTGAAACTCACCGCGCTACCGCCTTGCGCGTGAGCAATCGAGTTTGTACTGACTTCCAGATCTCGCTCTGCACGATGGGGATCGTAGCCGTCGATTTAACCTTTACCACGCGCTTGGGTTCGCGTCTGGCGATTGCCAAGTAAGCCTTAAACACCCGCTCGAAGAACGCCGCCTTCTCCAACTCAAACCGCCCTTCATCGGCGATGTGTTGATTGCGCTGGTTACGTCCGCGAGCCCTCGCCACACTTTTTCTGGGATCGGACAACAACAACAAGGTGAGGTCCGGCTGCAAACCTCCACACAAAATATTGTGTAGAGCCAGCACGTTCTGCGAGCCAAGTTGTCGGCCGCCGCCCTGGTAGGCCTCTGACGAGTCAGTAAACCGATCGCATAGCACCCACTTGCCGGCCTTCAGCGCTGGCTCGATCACTTCATGGATCTGCTGCGAGCGCGAAGCGAACATGAGCGCCAATTCGGCCAGTGGCGACAGCCCTTGCGTACGTGAATCCAGCAGTACACCGCGTATCTTTTCGCCAATGACGGTGCCTCCTGGCTCACGCGTGGCCACCACCGCTATGCCCTGGCGACGCAAGCTCTCCGCCAGCTTCTTCAACTGGGTCGTCTTGCCGCAGCCGTCTAATCCCTCAAAGGTGATGAATCTTCCGCGAGTACGGGCCATCGCTAAAAATCATACAGCAGGGGAGCTGCACCTTGGCCGGCCGTGTTAGATTTCTGCTTGGCGGAAGGGAGTTTCTATGCGCATTGGCGACTACATTGACGATTATTGCTCTCGTTGCAAGTTCTCCAGCGACCACTCCGTAGTCTCCATGGTGGGCGAAGATGTGAAAAAGGTGCGCTGCCGTACCTGTGATACCGAACATAATTATCGGCACAATAAAGGCAGCAAAGAGATGACGGCACAGGATGCCTTCGCCAAGGTTCTGGCTAGCGTTCAAGGGCATCAGGCCGGTACGGAAACTGAAGCGAAGAGGAGCAAAAGAACTAAGAAGAACCAATAACGACCAGGATCACTCCATTACCCCGGCAAATAAGTCTGTCTCTGCTTCTATCTTTCGCGGCGTGGTACTTGCGGCCAGGTGAAAAGATTCGTGAGGACCCCGGCGGCGTACCGTTCCCTCAAACATCTCAAACAGCGGCGATTGCGAGGCGTGTTTCTTGAACGCCGCGATCTTGGTATCGAAGTGCGGAGCAATGTCGACCACGGTAGAGATCGGGGCCAGGGCTACGGGCTGACGGTCTTCCAGAGTAAAACCTGCACTTGCGTAATAAAGCTTCTGCGTACGGTGCGGCTGTAGTCCTTCTTTTTCCAACTGCTCGGGATACCGGTTCGTTCGAGCCGCCCACTGGTAAGCCATCGAGGTAAAAGCCGAAACCATTGAATGGTCGGGGTGCGCCGTCACGGCTCCTTCGGTGCCAAAGGTCATGATCACATTGGGACGTATCTGGCGGATGCGCCTGGTGAGGTCACCGACCACGGTGAAAAAGTCCAGCTTCGCCAATCCACCATCAGGATAATCAAGGACTTCGCTATGGCTTACCCGCAGCAGTTCACATGACGCCGCAAACTCAGCCCTCCGGACGGCCGCCAACTCCGCGCCGCTTTTGGCGCTCCCCCGATGCGTCGCCGCCTGGCCTTCGGTTAGGCAGAGAACATAAGTTTCCACCCCGCGGCTGCGGTATAGTAGTAGCGACCCGCCAAACCCACCGGCCTCGTCATCAGGATGCGCGGTCACGCAAAGTAATCGCAAAGGGCCTCCATCTTCGGGAAAACATTCATCGGATCGACGCAACGGTGCCACTTCGCCCGGCGTCTTAAGATACAGCGACAAAGATGTTTCTGGTTACAGCCTGGATGCAAAACCTTCTTGTCCCCTCGCGAAGATCGATAGCCGTTGCCGTCATAGTATGGATGGCGATTTATTCAAGCGCTCAACAGGCGCGCCAGATCTTCACCTTCCGCCACCACACCCCCATGGGGGGCGACGCTGTCATCCTGATGCCCGCCAAGGAACGCATCCAACTGATGGCGACCCTCGAGTCCAAGGAGTTGGAAGGGGTTCGCCAGATTCGGGACGGCAAAGATGAGTATCTCCGTGCCGCGGATGGCGGGCCCTTTCGCTTCTATCCCAGCGAGCTCAAGTTCCGTTTCAGTATTGGCAAGAAGATACTGCTTACCGAAAAGAACCCGAATCCCATCGAAACGACGGATTCGCCGGACGAATTCCAATCGAATCTGCGCTTCCAGCTAAAAATATTTCAAGGGCTGAATGTGGAAGTCATCGAGCCGGAAGAGACCCGCATCATCGGGGTACCCAAGAATATTCCGTACGACGAGCGCATCTACACCATTCGGTTCAAGCTTCCGCGGCAGGTCCCGGCGCATGAGCGTATGAAGTTTGAGGTCTTCGATCGGAACGGCAACCAGATCGCAAAGTTCCAACTGCAATTGATGTCCGGCTAGTCGCCCGGGCCTAGTTGCCCAAAGCACCTTCCTGCTCGGCCAATAGCACTTCTTCCACATTTACCTCGCCGGAGATGACCGCTTCGCCCTCTTCGGTCATGAATGTCAGCGAGTCCTGTAATCGCTGTGACGTCCACACCGGCGCAAAGCTCATGCGGTGCAGCGGGCTGGGGCCGATCTCGCGCAACGCGGCGAGGTGTTTCGGCGCAGAATAGCCCTTGTTCGAGGCTAGATCGTAATGCGGATATTGCGGCGCGATCTCGCGCATCATTCGATCGCGCTCCACCTTGGCCACGATCGACGCCGCTGCTATGGACATACTCAGGGCATCGCCATGGATGATCTTTGTCTGCGGCATCCGCTCTTGGGCGGAAGGGAAGTCGATGACCATCGCATCCACCAGCAGGTGATCGGGCAGCGGCTGTAGCTGCGCCACCGCCTGCAACATCGCCATGCGCGACGCGTGGTAGATATTGATCCGGTCAATGGTTTCTACATCCACAACTGCGATCGATATCGCCACCGAATGTTCGCGCACCTTCTGCGCCAGCGCCTCGCGCGTCTCTTCCGGAATAAGCTTGGAATCGCGCAGGCCGCGGATCCGGTAACCGGACTCAAGGATCACCGCCGCCGCTACCACTGGCCCAAACAGGCATCCCCGGCCGACTTCGTCCACTCCAGCGATCAGCTTTGCGCCCGCCGCCCACGCTTTCTTCTCGAACTTCTGCGTGCACTTCAGCGACTTCAGCAGACACATCTTGGCGTACGCCCCGGACATGGGCGTTCCGTCTTTCTTCAGGAAGATCTTCTTGGAGGATTTTTTGCGCACCAGACAATCCCAGTTTCACGCGAAAACGGCCCCAGCGCAATAAGAGATTGCACTGGAGCCGTCAAAAAAGCTGAGCTAGCTGAGCTAAACGAAAGAGCCTAGCGGTTGTCCACTTCTTTCAAGCGGGCCGCCTTGCCGCGCAGTTCGCGGAGGTAGAACAGCTTGGCGCGGCGCACCTGGTTCGAGCGCACGACCTCGATCTTGTCGATGACTTTGGAGTTAAAGGGGAAGATACGCTCTACGCCCTGGCCAAAGCTCATCTTGCGCACGGTGAAGCTGGCTTGCGCGCCATTGCGCAGCTTGATCACGGTGCCCTCAAACGCCTGCAGGCGTTCCTTGTCGCCTTCCTTGATCTTTACGCTCACGCGGACGTGGTCGCCCGGCTTTACCTTCGGAAGGTCGGTGCGTTGCAGCTTAGCGGCCAGCTTGGCCATGATGGGATTGATGGACATAACGTTTTCCTTTTTCCTTGCCGCCCGCGGCCTGCCGCCAGCGTAGATTTCTATTCTACCTGCCTGCCCCGTTCCGGATGCCGGCAATGAACTTCTGGTCTTCCTCGCTCAACGCGACCTTCTCGAGCAGGTCTGGCCGGTTGCGCAATGTCTTTTGCAGCGCCTGTTGCCGGCGCCATTTCCGTATCTGGTCATGGTTGCCGGAGCTCAATATCTCCGGTACTGCCATGCCCCTGAACTCTGCCGGACGCGTGTAGTGCGGATAATCCAGCAACCCGCCCGACGTACACGTCGAACTCGGAACATTCTTTCCCTTTTCCACCGGCGCACTGCGAGAGCTGAAACTTTCCTGCTGGCTGCTCGCCTCGTTGCCCAGCGTTCCCGGGATAAGCCTCGTTACCGCATCCACAATGATCGCCGCGCCCAACTCGCCGCCGCTGATCACAAAGTTGCCGACCGATATCTCCCGATCCGCCAACTCAGCCGCCACGCGCTCGTCAACACCTTCATACCGGCCGCAGATGAGAACGACCCGTTCCATCTGGGCCAACTCTTCCGCCATGCCCTGGTCAAACACCCGGCCTTGAGGCGAGAGCAATGCCACGGTCTCGCGCGAGCCTGACTGCAATCGCTCGCTACGTGACGCCACGCCTAAAGCTTCAACACATTCGAAGATCGGTTCGGGCTTCAACACCATGCCTTCACCACCGCCGAAGGGACGGTCATCCACCGTCTTGTGCCGATCTTGCGTGTGCAGTCGCAAGTCGCGCACGCCGATCTCGACTAAATCTGCCTTACGCGCCCGGCTGACGATGCCGTAATCCAGAGGTCCATGAAAAAAGTCCGGGAAAATCGTGATGATCTCGAACTTCATCTCAGTGTTCCTGCTGCGGTTTCTTTTCCGCTTTAGCCGGCGGCGCTTGTAACTCCAGCAGACCCTCCGGCAGCTCCATCTCTAACCGCTTGCCGGCCACATCCAAGCGTTTGATATAGACGGCCGCGTAGGGAACCAGCACTTCCTTTGTTCCCGACTTCAATACCAGGTTCGGCGCTTCACCCGAACCAAACTGCACGTCGCGTATCTCGCCCACTTCCGTAGGTCCATCAAAAACGGTTATTCCCACCAGGTCGCTAATGTAGGCGGCGCCCTCTTCCAACTGCGCGCGTTCCGCGAGTGGTATCTGCAACTCGCATCCGATCAGCGCCTCGGCGGACGTCATCTCGTCCACCCCTGCAAACTTCAGGACCATCCAGACCTTGTGCGGCCAAAAATCTTCTACCTGCAGCTCGCGCCGGCTGCCGTCCTTGTACAGCGCGAACAACCGCTTGCGCTCCGCGAATTTCTCGGGAAAGTCGGTGTGCAAGTCCGCCGCTACTTCGCCCTTGCGGCCTTGCGTCTTGGCCACGCGCGCGATGGTGATGTATTCCATGTCCATCGCTTCACTACTACGGCTACGCCCGGTTGCCGATATTGTCGTCGTCGTCCGGTTCCGCTGCGCCGTCTTCGTGGGTGCCGGCATTCACATTGCCGGCTTGCGGGCCTTGGGCTACGCCCTCGTCTTCATCTTCTTCCAGCAATTCCAAGTTGCAGCGCAGGTTCTGCACGATGCCTGCTGCCTGCGCCAGCGTCCGCAACGAGCGGATGGTCCGTCCCTGCTTGCCGATGACTTTGCCAATGTCCTTCTGCGCTACTTCCA
The DNA here is from genome assembly GCA_035526435.1 of Terriglobales bacterium. Taxonomy (GTDB): domain Bacteria; phylum Acidobacteriota; class Terriglobia; order Terriglobales; family Acidobacteriaceae; genus DATLCI01. The sequence continues at coordinate 2,070 of DATLCI010000115.1, read as the reverse complement.
ACTCCAACTCCAGGCTGTTGCCCGTGCGCTTTACTTCTTCCACGATAACTTCATCGGGCGAATCCACAATGGCTTTCACCACTTGCTCGATGAGCAAGCGGACATCGCCCGTGCGGGCCTCGGCTGCGGAAGCAGTAGGTTCGGGAGTCGGCGTTGACATAAAAAGCTCGCGATTAAGCGCTAGCCGGCGCGGTGGTGGTTGCAGGCGAATTGCCCTTTTGCATCAACTTGCCCACGCGGTCAGAGAGCTGCGCGCCCTTCGATACCCAATGGTCAATCCGGTCGCGCTTGAGGTCAACGCTGGCCGGAGTGGTGCGCGGGTTATAGGTGCCCACCACTTCCACGGAGCGTCCATTACGGGCGCGTTCCTTGTCGATGACAACTACGCGATAGTACGGCTGCTTGCGCGCACCAACGCGCGCCAAACGGATCATTAACACGATAATTCGTTCCTTTTCAGTTAGTTCCGGGGTTGCTGAGTACGCCTTCTGCATGCCGCGAAGGGGGACTGTTCAGGCCGTACCGGGACACCACACACTTGCGCAAACAAGCCGAGAGGTGCAAACCACTATTATGCAGGAATTTAGGCGGATTTGGCAATGGGAGGCGCGGTCTCTCGTTCCTGGTTGCTCGTTTCTCGAAACACCCGTGCGATTCGTTAATCACAGAGCCGCAGAGGACACGGGGAAAGCACGGAGAACGGCCAGAAGAGGCGCGAGGCCGCGGAGGCGACAACGCGGTCGCTTTGCTCACAGCAGGCCTTTTTCGCGGAGGTAGTCCTCGTCGGGGTCGACGTAGTCGGGATCGGATTTTTTGAATTCCTTGATGAGGTAGGCGGCAAGGGATTCGCCGTCTTCTGCGCCTTGACGGGATTTGGCGCGTTCTACTTCGGCGTAGGCCTCGCGGTAGCCCTGGGTACGTCCCTTGGCGTGGCCCTGGGCGCGTCCTTCTTCGCGGGCACGTTCGAGGAGGACGTTGAGATCTTCCGGGTCCGCGGGGATGGGAGTGGGCGCGAGGGTAGTGCGCTCGAGGTTGGACTTGGCGAGGTAGAGGCCGTAGAAGAGCGCATAGGCGTCGGCGCGAGTGACCTTGCCGGCGATGAGGGCGTTCATGATCTGCATGGTGGCGACCTGGACGGAGTTGGGGTCGTCGAGGGCGGGCAGGTGGAAGACCTGGGAGGCCATGCTGGTCTTGAGGTTGTCGTGGTGGCGGCAGTATTCGGAGTCTTTGTAGGCGGCGCCGCCGCAGGGGCTGCCGTCGACCTTGGTGTAGGCACAGGTGCGGAGGTTGGGGTGGTTTTCTGACATTTGTTCTTTACTCCCTCCAAAATAGCGGAACTTTTAGGGAGGGGGGGATGCCTCCTGCTATGAAAACAAACGACTTACGATTTCTGCTATGAAACTAAAGGGGTTAAGTCCCTTGATTAACTATTAGTTATATGTAACAGATATAGATTAGCGTGTGCTTGAGGTGTTGTCAAGGGGAGGAGGCGGAAACTTGCAAATATTCTTATAGTTATTCCCGAATTGGGAGGGAGGGGGTGGGTTCGACGAGGAGACGCGGAGACGCGGAGGAGGACTTGAAACTTCCACCCACCTTCGCCAACGGAAGGCGAAGATGGGGCACCCAGGTTGTAGATTGCGGAAGGTGGGCAACCTGCGGTCACCACAAGGTTGTGCAAGGAGCAATGAATAAGGCAACCTGTAAGGAAGGTGCTTAAGGTATTTCTCGACGAAAGCGGTATACACAGCGGCGCGGAGGTGTGCGTGGTTGCTGGTTATGCAAACTCGGCTCGGCGCTGGAAGGTCTTTGAGCAGCTTTGGAAACAAAGACTAAATAAGGCGGGCCTACTGGAATTCAAGGCAGCGAGGTTTTTTAGACGGAATTCCGATGGATCTGGATGCGGAGACTATCATGGCTGGAAGCGTGAAGAGCTGATCGCTCTGTTTAACGACCTTGTCGCAATCATAAATAAGACAAAGCCTCTCTTAATTGGAAGCGTCCTCGCGGTCAACGACTTTCTACAGTTGAGCAAGGACGAGCGAGAATACCTAACAGGGGGGAGATGGC